>JBJEBK010000001.1:0-22280 GCA_051869975.1 Candidatus Cryptobacteroides sp.
AAGATCTGATTTATCAGCATAAAAACATAGATATCCACGCAATGGGCTTCCCGTCAGGCTGGGAGAACGAACCTCTTTGGAAATAAAGATGAGCTTCCAAAAAGAATCACTATCTTTGCAGATTGGGATTGCATACGATTGCAACCCATTATTTACTCACAGTTTATAAGTTCTTTGAAGGGGATTTGCAAGTTACATTTAACTTACACATTTTTGGATGCGGTTTTTAGCCAAATTACACGAAATTTTTGTCACTCGTTTGTTACTTTCGCCCATTCAACAACCTAAAAAGACTACTTAATACATTGATTTACAGAAGAATTATGCCAGACAGCAATTTCATAGACTACGTCAAGATATTCTGCAGGTCGGGACACGGCGGAGCGGGATCGATGCATATGTACAGGGCGAAATATGTCCCGAAGGGAGGGCCGGACGGAGGCGACGGAGGCCGCGGAGGCCACGTCATACTCAAGGCTGAACCGCAATATTGGACTCTCATCCACCTCAAATACCGCAAGCACATACTCGCTGAGGACGGAGAAAACGGCCAGGGAGCCCTTCGCCACGGCAAAAATGCCCCGGACATCATACTGCCCGTCCCTGTCGGAACGGTAGCCAAAGATGCCGAAACCGGTGAAATACTCTTCGAAATGATGGAGCCGGGGGAGGAACGCATACTCTGCAGAGGAGGTCGCGGAGGCCTTGGCAACAACAACTTCAAAAGTGCCACGCAGCAGACTCCGCGCTATGCCCAGCCCGGAGAAGAAGGCCAGGAAGGATGGTTCATACTCGAACTCAAAGTCCTCGCTGACGTAGGTCTGGTCGGTTTCCCCAACGCAGGCAAATCCACCCTCCTTGCCACCATCACCGCCGCCAAACCCAAAATCGCCTCATACGCCTTTACCACACTTGAACCCAACCTCGGAATTGTCAGCTACTATGACGACCAGTCCTTTGTAATGGCCGACATCCCGGGAATCATCGAAGGCGCCCACGAAGGCCGCGGCATAGGTCACCGCTTCCTCCGACACATAGAGCGCAACTCCGTACTCCTCTTTATGGTAGCCTGCACCGAAGAAGACATACCGGGTGCATACAAGACCCTGCTGAACGAGCTCAAGCTCTACAACCCCGAGCTTCTCGACAAGCAGAGGGTACTCGCCATAACCAAATGCGACCTGATTGACGAGGAAATCGAGAAAGACATAGCCAGGCACCTGCCGCGCAAAGTGCCTCACGTCTTCATATCTTCCACCAACCAGCAGGGCCTCAAAGAACTCAAGGACATATTATGGAACAGCTTGACCAAGCTATAACCCTTTGGCTCAACAGCCTGCACTGCCCCTTCACCGACGGGATGTGGCTGATGTTCAGCAACAGGACCGTCTGGATTCCGCTGTATCTGCTCGGTGCCGGGCTTATGATTTGGCGCTGCGGTTGGAAAAAGGGCCTCGCTATGGTCCTGCTCACCGCCATTGCCATACTCTGCGTGGACCAGTTCGCCAACCTCATCAAGAACTGGGTCGCACGCCCCAGGCCTTGCAATGACGCATTTATGAATGCAATGGGTCACCGTCTGCTCGAAGGCCGCAGCCGCAGCTACTCCTTCTTCTCCGCCCACGCCGCCAATGCTATCGCCTTTGCGATATGCAGCGCCCACGCCATACGCCTCGGAACAAAAAGAGCAGAAGAGAAAAACGGCAGAGATCCCCTCTCCACCGCATATGCAGTCATAATATCCATCTGGGCAGCAATGGTAGGCCTCAGCCGCGTATTCGTAGGCAAGCACTACCTCGGGGACGTTCTTGTAGGGTTCATAGCGGGGGGCATAATTGCGCTTGCTCTCACCGGACTATTTGACGCCTGTGCTTCCAAAGCCGCCCGCACCGCGGCCTGACTCCGACAGCTCCGTAGCCTCCTCCCACTCAATCACCTCGTGCTTAGCCAGCACGATTTGGGCAATTCGCTCACCCGGCTCTACGGCAAACGGCTCTGAGGACAGATTCACAAGAATCACCTTAAGCTCACCCCTGTAATCGGCATCGATGGTTCCCGGGCTGTTGAGCACCGTTATCCCGTGCTTGGCAGCAAGTCCACTTCGCGGACGAACCTGCACCTCGAAGCCAGCAGGAATCTCTATGAAAATGCCGGTAGGCACTATTGCCCTCTGCAGAGGAGCAAGAACAACAGCCTCGGGAATGTCCGCACGGACATCCATACCGGCAGACAATTCTGTAGAATAGGAAGGAAGCGCATTGGCGCTGCGGTTGATTACTCTTACTTTCATAAATGCAAATAAAGCGAATTCGCCGGAAATTTGCTATATTTGGGGCTATGAAATTTCAGCTTCTAAGCAAAGACCCCCACTCGGCAGCGAGAACGGGAATCCTCACAACCGGTCACGGAGAGATTCACACTCCCATCTTTATGCCCGTCGGAACGGTCGGGAGTGTCAAAGGCGTATATCACCACGACCTCAAGGATGACATCAAAGCTGAAATCATTCTGGGGAATACCTACCACCTCTATCTCAGGCCCGGACTTGACACTCTCAAGGCAGCCGGAGGCCTTCACAAATTCGAAAGCTGGGACAGGCCCATCCTGACGGACAGCGGTGGATTTCAGGTCTTTTCCCTCAGCCCGATACGCAAAATCACCGAAGAAGGCTGCCTTTTCCGCTCCCACATAGACGGCTCGAAGCATCAGTTCACCCCGGAGAACAATGTTGATACACAGCGAATTATAGGTGCAGACATAATGATGGCTCTGGACGAATGCTGCCCGGGCGATGCTGACCGCGCCTATGCCAAGAAGTCCCTCCAGCTCACCAAAGGCTGGCTTGAGCGCTACGCCAGGCACTTCCATCAGACAGAGCCACTTTACGGGTACGAGCAGACCTTCTTCCCCATCATCCAGGGCTGCGTATATCCCGAGCTGCGCATTGAAGCGGCCGAGCACGCGCTCCAGTTCGCGGATGCGGGCATAGCAATAGGCGGACTCGCAGTGGGCGAACCTACCGAGAAGATGTACGAAATGCTCGAAGTCCTCAACCCTGTCATTCCTCAGGACAAGGCCCGCTACCTGATGGGCGTCGGCACCCCGGCCAACATACTTGAGGGGATAGCGCGCGGCGTGGATATGTTCGACTGCGTAATGCCTACCCGCAACGGCCGCAACGGTATGCTCTTCACTTGGAACGGAATAATGAATATGCGCAACGCCAAATGGGAGAACGACTTTTCCGAGCTCGACCCGGCCGGCTCTTCCTTCGTGGACCACGCATATTCCAAGGCCTACCTTCGCCATCTTTTCATAGCCGGTGAAATGTTTGCCGCAATGATTGCCTCCGAGCACAATCTCGCCTTCTATCTCGACCTCGTAAGGGAAGCGCGCAAACACATAGAGGCAGGCGATTTCACCGCCTGGAAGGAAGCCACAGTTAAAAGAATCACTACCAGACTCTAATGATAAAGAAACTCGACTGGTACATTTTCAAGAGGTTTATGATGACCTTCTTCGTGTCGCTGATACTCATCATCGGCATAGTCATCATCTTCGACATCTCAGAGAAAATAGACGACTTCGTCAAGAATGAAGCTCCTCTGCACGCCATCATCTTCGACTACTACCTCAACTTCATACCGTATTTCATCAATATGTTCAGCCCGCTGTTCGTATTCATTACGGTTATTCTGTTCACCTCCCGTCTGGCTGCGAACTCCGAAATCATAGCCATTCTTTCCGGAGGAATCAGCTACCACAGGATGATGGTACCATATCTGGCTGCAGCCACCATTATCGCAGCTCTCTCGCTGGGACTCAACCTCTTTGTAATCCCCAAAGCCAATGAACAGAGGCTGGAGTTCGAGGAAATGTATGTAAAGAAAAGGTCCTCCAACAAAACGGAAAATGTTCATTATCAGATAGCTCCCGGCGAATTTGTGTATGTGAGCTCCTTCAGCAAATGGAACAAGACGGCCTACAAGTTCACCCTCGAGAAAATCGAAAACAACCGCCTTGTGAGCAAGCTCACCGCCGAATCCGCCGCCTGGGACAGCACTATGGGAGGGTGGCATCTGCGCAAATACACCATAAGGGACTTCAGCGAGGGCATATCCGACCAGGTCCGCACCGGAGACAAGCTCGACACAGTAATTGCGCTCACGGTTGACGACTTCTACTTCAACGACAAGACCGTCGAGAAACTGGACGCAAGGGACCTCGACAGGCTCATCGATACCCAGAGGATGCGCGGAGACGCAAATGTGATGTATGCCGAAATCGAGAAGAACACCCGCTGGGCCCTGCCGTTCTCCGCCTTCATACTCACCATAATGGGAGTTGCCCTGTCCTCCAAGAAAAAGCGCGGAGGCATAGGCTGGAACCTCGGACTCGGAATTGCGTTGGCATTCAGCTACATCCTGTTCCTGCGCTTCAGCCAGATGTTCGTCTATACCGGACTTCTGCCGCCTTTCATCGCGCTCTGGATTCCCAACCTGCTGTTCGCCGTCATCGCAGCGGTACTCTACAAGATAGCACCAAAATAACACAATAGAAATGAAACAAAAGAACATCAACCTGAGGCTGATTGTAATGCTCTTCCTTGAGTTTGCGGTGTGGGGTGCCTACCTCACATCCATGGGCAGTTTCCTTGCCAAAGCAGGACTCGGCCCGAAAATCAGCATCTTTTACGCAATGCAGGGCATTGTATCCATCTTTATGCCGGCCCTCGTGGGCATTATCGCCGACAAATGGATTCCTGCCCAGAAGACACTCTCTCTGTGCCATCTCATCGCAGGTCTTTCAATGTTCGGAGCCGGATTCTATGCAATGAAGGCCGGTGAAAGTCTGCAGTTCGGCCCGCTGTTCACCCTCTACAGCATCAGTGTGGCCTTCTTTATGCCGACTATTGCCATTTCCAACTCCGTTTCCTACAGCGCACTCGAAGGCTGCGGCAAGGACCCTGTCAAGGACTTCCCACGCCTGCGTATCTTCGGCACCATAGGTTTCATCTGCGCTATGTTTGCAGTGAACTTCGTCAAGAACGGCAGCGGTGTTCAGTTCCAAAACTCTTACGAGCAGTTTATGGTTTCCGGCATAATGTCCCTGCTCCTTGCAGGCTTCGCCCTGACCCTGCCCAATTGTCCTTGCAAGCCAAAGGGAGAGGGTGCCCAGTCTTTCGCGGACGCAACCGGCCTCTCAGCCTTCAAGCTCTTCAAGAACGGCCAGTTCGCAGTATTCTTCATCTTCTCGATGCTGCTCGGTGCTTCCCTGCAGATAACCAACGGTTACGCCAATCCGTTCATCAATTCATTTGCAAGCAATCCTGAATTTGCACACACCTGGGGAGCCAACAATGCCAATGTAATCATCTCCATAGGCCAGATTTCAGAGACCGTCTGCATACTTCTCATACCGTTCTTTATGAAGAAGTTCGGCATCAAGAAGGTGATGCTGCTCTCAATGTTCGCCTGGGTATTCCGCTTCGGCCTCTTCGGCCTCGGCAATCCCGGAAGCGGCGTATGGCTCTTCATTCTCTCCGGCCTGGTATATGGCGTAGCCTTCGACTTCTTCAATGTGTCCGGTTCTCTCTATGTCAACGAGAACACTGACAACGGCATACGCTCAAGCGCACAGGGACTCTTTATGCTTATGACCAACGGTCTCGGAGCAACCATAGGAACCCTCGTAGCGGGCAAGGTCATCAACACTCTGGTATATCAGCCGCAGGCACTGGAAGGCCCTGCAGCCGGCAACTGGCAGCTCGCCTGGTTCATATTTGCAGGCTATGCACTGGTTGTAGGCATTCTCTTCGCAATCCTCTTCAAGGATCCGCAGAAGAAAGCTTAACTCTTTTCGGAAAGTCTCCGGCTTCCCTTGTATTTCAGCAGGAAAAATGCGGCAAGGGAAGCCACGAAGACTCCGATGCCCACATAAGGGATGATGCTGCCCGGCAGGTTGAAACCTATTTTGGCCGTCAGGATGAAAGTAACCACCACCGAGGTCATAAAGGCGGCAGGCAGCAGGGTCATAAGATAGGCGCATCCCTTTCTCTCTCGTGAGAGCCAAACGGTTGCGGCCCAAAGCACGAACACTGCCAGAGTCTGGTTGGCCCAGCCGAAATACTGCCAAATCTTGTTGAAGCCGTCAGCGTCCGCAATGCTGAACCACAGCAGAGCTCCGGTAGCCACGAAGATCGGAATGCTGACCGCGAGGCGCTTCCCTATGGAACTCTGATTCAGATGCAGGGCATCTGCAATGGAAAGACGCACGCTGCGAAGCGCCGTATCTCCGCTGGTGATAGGAGCAATCACTACTCCGAGTATGGCAAGTATGCTTCCGAGGGTTCCAAGCCAGTTTTCACAAACTACAGTAACTACCTTCGGTGCCGCGGTAACGCCCTCGGCGCCCATCAGGGTATTGCCTCCTCCGTAGAAGAAATACGAAGCCACGGCTGCCCAAATCAGAGCTATGAAACCTTCGGTAATCATTGCACCGTAGAACACAGGCCTGCCGTATTTCTCATTCTGTATGCAACGGGCCATAAGAGGCGACTGGGTGGCGTGGAAGCCGCTCACCGCTCCGCAGGCTATGGTAATGAAAAGGCAAGGGAAGATGGATCCTGACTGAGGACTGCGGTTGGCAAGACCGTCCCAGAGTTCGGGAACTCCGGCAGGCCACTTCACGATGAGGCAACCCAGCAGGGCAACTGCCATAAACAGAAGCACAAAGGCAAATAGAGGATATATCTTCCCGATAATTTTGTCAATAGGGACAAGGGTAGCTACTATGTAGTACAGAAGTATCACTACCACCCAGATGAAGGTAGTGTCGGCAGAGCCGCCGACCATATCTCCGAGAATCAGGGCCGGGCTGTAAACAAAGACCGCACCCACCAGCATCAGCATCACTACGGAGAAGACCAGCATCACATTCTTGGCGCCCTTGCCGAGCACATTTCCAACCACATCGGAGACCACTACTCCGCCGCCGCGTATGGAGAGCATTCCGGTCATATAGTCGTGCACCGCTCCGCCGAAAATGCAGCCCAGCACTATCCAGAGATAGCAGCTCGGACCGAAAAGCGCGCCCATAATGGCTCCGAAAATCGGCCCCGTTCCGGCAATGTTGAGAAGCTGAATCATAAAGACCTTCCAGGTAGGCATAGGAAGATAGTCTATGCCGTCCTTTTTGCAGTAGGCAGGTGTTTGCAGTGCAGGGTTGGGGCGGAAAACCTTTTCCACGACCTTTCCATAAATCAAGTAACCCAGAACAAGGGCTACGATACTGAGCAGAAGTGTAATCATATATGCAGTTGAAAAGTTCGCAAAATTATCAAAAATTTGTGAACTTTGCCACCTGAAGCAGTAACGATATGATGATTCAGCAGCATTTGTCCGTCGAACAGCCGTTCGAACTGGAGGCGGGAGGAGTACTTCCCCGTCTCGATCTGGTGTTCCATACTTCTGCAGGCAGTCCTGCAGGGCGACGCGTGGTATGGATTTGCCACGCCCTCACAGCCAACTCCGATGTGGAGCAGTGGTGGCCTCAGATGGCAGGTCCGGGGAAGTTCATCGACACGGACAAGGACTTTGTGGTCTGCGTCAACATCCTCGGTTCCCCTTACGGCAGCTCCGGCCCGGCATCCATCAACCCGAAGACCGGCAAAGCATACCTGCTGGATTTCCCGAAAATAACGATAAGGGACATAGTACACAGTTTCGGCTTTGTGCGCAATCATCTTGGGCTCAGCAGTATAGACCTTCTGATAGGCAGCTCCATCGGAGGCTTTCAGGCCCTCGAATGGGCAGTGGCCGAGCCGGAGCTCATCAAAAGCGCGGTCTTTATGGCCACCGCCCCGAGAGTATCCCCGTGGCTGAGCGCAAGTGCCGAGGCCCAGAGGATGGCGCTCGAAGCGGACCCGACCTTCCGGCAGGCGGGGGACCTGCACGGCGGCGCGGCCGGCCTGCGCTGCGCACGCGCGCAGGCGCTCATCTCCTACCGCAGTTTCGAAGGATACCGCCTGACTCAGAGCGAGCCGGACGATGACTGCCTCTTCGCCGGCCGCGCCGCCTCCTACGAGCGCCATCAAGGAGACAAGCTAGTGGCCAGGGGTTTCGACGCATACAGCTACCTGCGCCTGTGTGACGAGCTGGACAGCCACAACCTCGGACGCGCAAGGGGCGGTGTGGAAGCCGCTCTCTCGCGGATAAAGGCAAAATCCCTTGTCATTTCCATTACCTCCGACGGCCTCTTTCCTCCTGAGGAAGGCAGACAGTGGGCGGCCTGCATACCGGGTGCGCAGTTCAAGACCATAGGCTCGGAGTTCGGCCACGACGGTTTCCTTCTCGAAACCGAGCAGATCTGCAAAGCAATCAGTTCATTTATAGGGTAATATGGCACGGCGTGAAACAAAAGGCGGAGGACTGGCCTCAGTGATGAGAACAATGGACGAGCAGCGAAGCGCAAAGCTTCGTGCAA
This sequence comes from Candidatus Cryptobacteroides sp., assembly GCA_051869975.1. Lineage (GTDB taxonomy): Bacteria > Bacteroidota > Bacteroidia > Bacteroidales > UBA932 > Cryptobacteroides. Next base: position 8,485 of record JBJEBK010000001.1, read on the forward strand.
AGCTCCCGCATTGGGCTGAGGTGCAGGCTGCCGTTCCCTCGCAACTGAGTCTGGAGCAATGCTCCTCCGAAGCTGCAGCGCTCTATAAAGCCTCCCTTGCAGAGCATCTTACCAAGGGCGAAGGCAGCATAGCCGACCTCACCGGAGGCCTTGGCGTGGACAGCTGGGCGCTCAGCCGCTGCTGCGGGAGTCTGCTCTATTTCGAGAAAAACTCGGAGCTGTGCAAGGCCGCCCGGGCCAATTTCGAAGCCCTCGGATGCAGCAACATAAGCTGCTTCAACCAGGAAAGCACGCTTCAGAGCATAGAGGAGCTCCCTGAGCAGAGCCTTATCTTCATAGACCCGGCAAGGCGCAGCGCTTCCGGGAGCAAGGTATTTCTTCTGGAAGACTGCACGCCTGATGTGCTCACGCTGCTGCGGGCAATGTGCCTCAAAGCCCCTTGGATACTGCTCAAGCTCTCCCCTATGGCCGATATCTCTATGGTCGTGAGCCGCCTTGGTCAGGCTGCGGCAGAAGGCTATGGAGTGCAGCAGGTGCATATTGTGGGTGCAGCGGGAGAAGTCAAGGAACTGCTGGTCCTTATGGGACGCGGCAGCGGGGCTTGGACCCTCAGGCTTGCGGATACCGACAGCGGTGCCTGCCTTGAGCTGGATCCGGAAGACGAGGCGCGCTGCATGCTTACCCTGGCGAACTGCCTGAACGCGGGCACTGTGCTGCTGGAGCCACGCCCGATTCTTCTCAAAGCCGGCTGCTTCAAGCTCCCCTGCAAGCTCGCAGGCCTTCGCAAACTCTCGCAGGACTGCCACCTGTACACGGGCAAGCTGCTTGAAAACCACGCACTTGCGCCATTCTTCAAGCAATATGAAATAATAGAGACGCTCCCTACAGGGAACGCCTCAATCAAAGAACTCGGCCGCAAATACCCGGTGGCCGAAGTAAGCGCAAAGGCGCTGCACATAAGCAGCGAACAGCTTCGCGCAAGGCTGGGATGCAAAAGCGGAATAGCCCCTGATGGGCGCCATTACCACATTTTCGGCTGCGGAACGGCCATCGGAGGGCGTCTTATTGTCTGCATCCGAAAATAGCCGTACCGATGCGCACCATAGTCGCACCGTGGCGCAGGGCTATCTGCCAATCGTCCGACATACCTATCGAAAGCTGGCGGAAATCCTCCAGCTCCGGGAAAAGGTCCACAAGATAAGCCATAAAACTGTCGATACGGTCGAAGTCCGCATCTATGGTGGCCTCGTCATCGGTGTGCGAAGCCATTCCCATCAGCCCGCAGAAGCGTATGTGGCTGTAGCGCTCCGCATCAAAAAGCAAATCCACGATTTCTTCCTCGTGAAAGCCCTGCTTGGTCTCCTCCGCCCCGATATGCAGTTCGAGGAGCACGCTGACGGTTTTGTCGTTTGCCCGTGCCCATTTCTGGATTTCGTCCAGAAGATGGCGGGAATCCACAGACTGAATCAGGGTGACATAGGGCAGAACCATCTTGAGCTTATTGGTCTGAAGGTGGCCGATGAAATGCCATTCAAGGTCAGGGAAAACCTTGGTATCCAGAGCATTGACCTTGGATAGAAGCTCCTGCGGACGGCTCTCCGCAAAGATGCGCTGACCGGCATCGTAGGCCTGCTGCACCGCTTCGAGCGGATGGAACTTGGATACGGCGACAAGCTGGACATTGTTTGGTAATATGGTAAGAATATTTTTGATGTTTTCCCGAATCATCCGATAATTCTTTTGTTTGATTGTACAAATTTAGTAATTTTGCTTATGCCTCAAAGGCTTTAAAACACAAAATAACCAATATGATGATCACTCTTAAGAGAAAGCCGCTAACAGTCATACTCTTGACTGTTTTATGCTTTGTTGCATCTGCTGCTCCTAAGCTCAGAACCGTCAAGGGAACCATCGTGGACGAATTTGACGAGGGTATCCCTGGCGCTGCAGTTGTAGTGAAGGATGGCACCCGTGGCGTCATCACAGATGTTGATGGGCGCTTTGCTATCGAGGTTACTGACGAGGACTACCTCGTTGTATCCTACTTGGGTTATGAGGACGAGACCCTCAAGGTCGGCACTCAGACAGAATTGAAAATCAAGATGGTCCCTGTGGCAAACGAACTCGATGAAGTGACCGTAGTTGCCTACGGTACACAAAAGAAAGCGAGTGTGATTGGTGCCATCTCCACCATTGATTCCAAAGGACTCGCCAGTCCTGTGGGACAGCTTTCCACCAGCCTTGCCGGCAAGCTTGCCGGAGTGGTATCGATGCAGCGTACCGGTGAACCTGGTGCAGGTGCGGACTTCTGGATTCGCGGTGTGAACACCTTCGGAGCCAACAGCACCCCTCTTATCATAGTCGATGGAGTGGAGCGCTCGATGGACCTTGTGGATGTGGATGATATAGCATCCTTCTCCATTCTCAAGGACGCGACCGCAACGGCCCTTTACGGTGTGCGCGGTGCTAACGGTATCGTACTCATCACTACCAAGCGCGGAAGCGAGTCAAAGCCGAAAATCAGCATCAAGGCCGAGCACGGTTTCACACAGCCGGTCAAGCTGCCTAAGCTCGCCAACACCAGCCAGTGGATTGACTACTACAACGAATTGTTTATCGACCGCGGAGCCGAGCCGGCAATCAGCGAATACGAAAAGCAGATGTACCTGAGCGGTGCCGATCCCGACCTCTATCCTTCAGTTGACTGGGTGAAGACCATCTTCAAGGATATGGCAAGCACTGACCGCGTCAATGTGAATGTCACAGGAGGCAGCAAGGCAGTACGCTACTATGTAGGCGCCTCATACTATAAGGAGGACGGTATCTTCAATGTTGCCGAGAACACCGAGCACGTGGGTTATGACAACCAGATGCGCTTCGACAAGTTCAGTTTCCGCTCCAATGTGGACATTGACATCACGAAGACCACCTCGCTCGCCTTATCCCTCTCGACCCAGTACAACACCAAGACGGGTCCTGCCACCAATATGAGCGACCTCTACGCGTACACTATGTACTCCACCCCTATCGCTTCCCCGCCTGTCTTCTCCGACGGCACCCTTGCCAACCCGGAGAACGGTTACAACCCTTACCGTATGCTCAACAGCTCCGGTTACACCCGCACCACCAATATAGTGGCCCAGTCGCTTGTAACCCTCACCCAGAGACTGGACTTCCTTACCGAAGGTCTCAAGGCAACTGTCAAATACTCCTGGGATGCGGAGAACGGGAATGTGCTTACCAGGGTTCTCAACGAGACCTTCTACTTCACCCGCGGAAGGGATGACGAGGGCAATCTTATCTATGAACCTTGGAACGAAGGAACGGGCTATATGTCGCTGAGCCGCAGCAACACCAGTTTCACTACCACCAACCTCGAAGCCGGACTCAACTACGAGAGGCTGTTCAACTCCGCCCACGATGTAAGTGCGATGATTTTGGTGACCAACCGCGTGAAATACAACAATGTGCCGGGAACTTACCTCATCGCCTTCCCATACAAATATCTCGGACTTGCAGGGCGTGCTACCTACAGCTACAAAAAGAGATATTTCACCGAGTTCAACTTCGGTTACAACGGTTCCGAGCAGTTCGCTCCGGGCAACCGTTTCGGTTTCTTCCCTTCAATAGCCTTGGGTTACCTTATCAGCAACGAGCGCTTCTGGACTCCTCTGAAGAGCGTTGTCCAGGAACTCAAATTCAAAGTATCCTATGGTAAAGCAGGTAATGACCTTGCGGCTTCCGGAAACCGTTACGGTTACAACACTACAGTCAACACCGCAGCATCAGGATTCACCTTCGGAGTTACTCCTACAGCAGTGGGAGGTATCACCGTGGGCTATCCGGGCAACCCTAATCTGCGTTGGGAGGAAGCCACCAAGTTCGACGCCGGACTTGAAATCAAACTCTTCGACAGCCTATCCATTCAGGCAGACTATTTCTATGACCTTCGCGACGGCATCATACTCGCAAGACAGTCAACCCCGGGAGTTATGGGCGTGCTCGTCGAGATGGATGTCAACATAGGAAAGATGCAGAACCAGGGTGTGGATATGGGTCTTCAGTACGAGAAGAAAATCGGCGACCTCTACCTCTCCGCCCGTGCCAACTACACTTTCAACCGCAACAAACGCCTTTACGACGACCAGGCTCCTCTGGAGTGGGAATACCAGAACCTTACAGGCTTTGCCCAGGGGCAGCAGTTCGGTCTTATTGCTGAAGGGCTGTTCGAGAGCCAGGATGACATTGACAACTGGCCGAAGCAGGACTTCGGTCCTGTCCGTCCCGGTGATATCAAATACCGCGATGTGAACGGAGACGGCATTGTCAACACCTTCGATGCCGTAGCCATTGGTTACACCGTAATCCCTGAAATCAACTACGGTTTCGGAATCAGTGCCGGATACAAAGGCTTCGATGCCTCCATCTTCTTCCAGGGAGTTGACCACGTGACCAGAATCATCGGTGGCCAGAACCTCTTCGGAGCATCCAGCCAGATTATGAAACTCGGCCAGATTTACGAAGATGTGGCACTCAACCGCTGGACCCTTTCAAACCAGAACCCTAATGCTCCGTATCCGCGTCTTTCCCTCAATAAGGTCGATAACAACCAGCAGGCTTCCACCTACTGGCAGAGAGATATGAGCTTCATCCGCCTCAAGAATGCGGAAATAGGCTACACCATCCCGAAGAAACTCACCAAGAAGGTAGGACTTTCCACAGTGCGTATCTACGGACAGGGAGTCAACCTCCTTACTTTCAGCAAATTCAAGCTCTGGGACCCGGAGCTCAACGCAAGTTACGGAAATGTATATCCGACTATGCGCACCTTCACTTTCGGTGCTCAGTTGAACTTCTAAAAGGATGAAAAAATGAAAAAAGCATATAATATATTTGCAGTGCTCATTGCAGCGGCAGCCCTGACTGCCTGCGACGGCTATTTCGATGCCGACCTATCCAACCAGCCGACTATGGAGGAAATCTTCAGCAAGAGCACAACTACACACAAGTATCTGGCCAACTGCTACAGTTATCTGCCTCTTGACGGAGAAATAGTAGGAAGCGACGGCTGGGTGGTCGGACGCAGCGACGAATCCAGGTATTCCTGGTACCAATGGGTTTACTACGAACTCTACCGCACAGGCAATTACTCAAGCGCAACTCCTTCAAGCACAACTTATTTCAACTATTGGGACAAGTTCTATGTAGCTATCGAAAACTGCTCCACCTTTATGGAATGGGTGGACCTCGACAAGCAGGACACCCCGACAGTACGCGAATATATGAAGTCAGAAGCGAGGTTCCTCAGGGTATTCTACTATTACTGTCTCTTCCGTCAGTACGGTCCTGTATTCATCTGGGGAGACAGAAGAGCGGATACGGAACTCGAATCCACCGAAATCGACCGACATACCCTTGAGCAGAACATAGACTTTATGGTGTCCGAGCTGGACAAATGCATAGAAACTCTTCCGCTTACCGTCGGTGAGAGCGGAGAATCCACCAGCCAATGGGAAGGCCGTGTCACCAAGGGCGCTGCCATGGCCCTCAAGGCAAGGATTCTGCTTTGGGCAGCATCTCCTCTGTACAACGGTGCCGATTTCCTCAAGGGAATGAAGAACCACTACGGAGACTATATCTTCCCTCAGGAATACGACCCGAACAAATGGGAAATCGCCGCCCAGGCCAACAAGGCCGTCATAGACCTCAATATGTACGAACTCTGCAGTTCCACCGAATACGGAGACAAGTTCAAAGACGGAGCAGCAGCCTACAAGAAAGTCTATTTCGAGACCTGGAACAAAGAGACCATACTCGGATGGTGGAAGCGCACTTCCAGTGCCTATGCCTATATGGGAGGGTCAGGTGCCTGCCTCGGCTGCGCCTGCCCGGCTTTCACAGCCGACAAAATTCTCTGGGGCTTCGGAGGAATCGCTCCTTCACTCAAACTGGTGGACGCCTACCCTATGTGGGAGACAGGCCGCTATCCTGTCACCGGCTATGAAGGCAACAACGACTACTCCCGCCCTATCGTGGATGAACTCTCCGGCTATGTAGCCACCGGCTTTACAGAAGGCTACAAGCAGCCTATCGATGCTGACTGGGCTCCTGCCTTCAAAGCTCACAACTCCTGCATAGGCCGCGACCCGCGCTACTACTCCTGCGTAGTTCCAAACGGCTTTTACTGGCCTAACAAGGATATCAAAGTCAAGTTCACCTGCTACAACAACCCCGAATGCTCAGCACCTTGGGATGCTTCCAAGTCTGCAGTGCGTGTCGGTTATGCGTGGAGAAAGTTCTATCCTACCGACCATCCTCTCCTTGTGCAGACCGACTACACTTCCCTCAAAACTGTCTATCCTGAAATCCGCCTTGCCGAGATTTACCTCAACTATGCCGAGGCCTGCAACGAGAAGCCTAACCGCGACGAGGCTGAAGCCCTCAAATACTTCAATCTCGTGCGTAACCGCGTAGGTCTCAACAACATAGAAGAAGCCTACCCGGAGGTTATAGGCAACAAGGAACTTCTGCGCACCCTGCTCAAGAAGGAAAGGATGGTGGAATTCGCAATGGACGCAATGCGCCACTACGATGCCTGCCGCTGGATGGATGCAAAGGAAGAATATCCTTGCGACAACTGGACACTCAACACCAAAGCCGACAATTACGAAGATTCTTACGAGCGTGTGAATGACGTATTTATCGGCGACCCTGCAAGATTCTCCAACAGGGACTACTTCTTCCCACTCTCCGCACAGGACATAGCCAAGATGCCTAATTTCACACAGAATTACGGATTCTAACGGATAATGAAGATGAAACACATCATACCAATACTTGCAGCTTCCGCACTTCTGCTTGCGGGCTGCACCCACGACCTTGACCACAATATGGTCGATGATGTCATAGGATTCGCAACCACTACCGGCATAACCGAGCCATCCCTTCTTCAGGACGGACTCAACATTTCCGTACTCAAGAGCGGAAAGGGTCTGGCGACCAGCGAGGCGGCAAAAGTAAGCCTCGCAGCCTGCTCTCAGGCAGAGCTCGACCAATACAACGAAGCCAACGGCACCGACTACTTCGTTGCCCCATCCAGCAAATACACTCTGGACAGAACTGAGCTTGATTTTGCAGTTAAGGACGCCCGCCAGACCCTGCACGTGGATTGGGACAAGGAGTATTTCTTCAATACCAACGATGCAGGTGACCACTATGTTATCGCACTCAAGATAGCTGAGAGCTCCATCAAAGTGGATTCCCTGCGCTCCGTGCTGATTATCCGCCCTCTGCTTTCATCCGTAGGGTTCCTTGGAGAAGACATCAGGAATTTCTACCCTGAAGAGAAGATGAATGGCGAGGTCATCGAATACGAAGGTACTGCCAGGATTGACAATCCTATCGCCAGCGGTGATGCCACCATCAAACTCGAAGTGGACAACAGCCTGATTGCCGAAGCCTCAGAAAAGAGGGGAACCGCCTACAAGCAGGCTCCGGAAGGGCTGTTCAGTCTCAACGAAGACAAGGTTGTCATCAAGTCAGGAGCAAATTTCGGTTATTTCAAGTTCAGAATAGACTACAGCGTTCTCTTTGACGGGAAAGGCGAATTCAAGGAGCAGGATGTGAAGTATATGATTCCTCTCAAAATGACTGACACAGACCCCGTACTCATTGGAAAGGATTCGTTATCAGTTGGTTATGTCATCATATCAATCAGCGAGGACGGCACAGTGACACCTCCTTCAGGCAAGCCTATCTCAATCATCCACGGCCCTTGGGTAATTCTCGAAGGTGAGGAAATCCATATAGGCAACGACCCTAACTGTCCGCAACCTTCCTGGTACAGCAATTACAATGTCACCAAACTGGTTGACTGGAATTTCACCAACTCGACTACTGATGCTACGGTGAACGGATATTGGGGCTCCTGGTATTGGACCGAGCCTGAATTCCCTATGGAGTTTGTATTTGAACTTGACAGGGAGTACATCTTCGGAGGCTTCAACAAGGTGGATGCCAGCGGTGTCCAGGGCCAGTTCCAGGACTTCGAAGTCTATACTGCAAGGGAGTACAGCGGCAAGGACACCAAGTGGACACTCGCGGCCAAGGGCAATACCGGCCACAGGGGATGGCAGGCTTTCGGAGACGGTTCCAATGTGCAGGAAGTCCTCGAAAAGTTCAGCTACCCTATCCCTAGCTCAGAAGATCCTGACGGAGTCTTCAATTACACCCGCGGCAAATATGTCAAATATGTAATCGTCAAGAAGAGCGGGGCTTATCCTGACATAAAGGGCGGTTACCTGTCCGAATTCTATGCTCAGGGCTGGGAGTATTAGCATTATCAGCCTTCTGTTTTCCTGCCTGCTGCTATCCTGCGGGCAGGAAAGCAGGGAGGATGAGCTCAGGCCCGCTCTGAGACTGACCGTGCTTGACAGTTTCGCCGGAGGGGTATCCCTGAAGGTTGAAGCTGTCAATGCTTCGGTATGCCATATCCTTTGTCTGGAAGAAACCCAGGCGGCACCGGATGCACAAACCGTCATATCTCAGGGACTGGAAGTGCAGCCGGGCAAGATAACGGTTGACGGTCTGAAGGACAGGACCAACTATGTTGCCTACGGAGTGGCAAGTACCGCATCCGGGAAGGCCGGCTTGGTAGAGAGCGTGAAATTCATTACCACCGAAGGCGCAGCCTTTCTCTACGATTGGGAAAAGACCCGCACAGAACTGCCTTCATATTCCAATATGGCCCTGTGCTACGGCGGAAGCGCGCACCGGGTCCCTTTCCGATGGGACAAGGACAGGTTCGCCACCCACGTAAGCTGGGTGGACGGCAAGGGAGTGGAGCATTGGCTCTTCGATGCCTTCCTCGCCATTGAATTCGTGGATACCGGGCATACTATGGAATATGCAGGAGGCTACGGCTACCCTGCCGCTGACCAGAACTCCTGGACCAGGCTTCTGGACTACTGGTTCGAGGATGGCTATGGCTTTTCCGCACTGGATGCTGCCGTTGAAGATGCTATCGTGCGCCTCGGAGCCCCGCCAAGCAAAAGGAAGGTGGTAATGACCGTGCCGGACCCTATACTGCACCAGAATTTCAAGGATGCGGGCTCCCCGACCAAGTACTGGGGTTTCATAGACGGAGTAATGCCTGACTTCAACAATAAAGCCGAGCGTCAGAGCGCAATGCGCTGGTTCATAGACGAGACCCGCCAGCGCTGGGACAGGGCCGGCTACAAGAATCTGGAGTTCATAGGCTTCTACTGCGTAAGCGAAGACCTCGCCGTGCCGGGCTATGGTTACAGCCAGGACCTCAAGCGCTGGGAGGATGTCTATCCTGACATCACCAAATATGTACACTCCTGCAACGAAACTATGAACTGGATTCCGTACTATTTTGCTGCTGGGCACCAGCTCTGGGAGGAGTTCGGCTTCGACTATGCTATGATGCAGCCCAACTATTTCTGGCATTCGAACTACGATATGACCAAGTATATGAACGAGGTTACCACCTATGGGATGTCAATGGAGTTCGAGTTCGACGATGCCGTGATGGAAGAAAGCCCAGGCTATCAGGACTACAGGGTAAGATTCAACAAATACATCTCTATGTGCAAGGAAATGGGACTCTACCGCAAAAGGGAGCTGTCCTATTATATGGGAGGCAATACTCTCTACAAACTTGCACACGCCTCATCCGAAAAAGACAGGGAATTCTATGAGCTCGTATGTCAGTTCATCAATGACAGCGAGCACTGAAAAGACAAGAACAATGATAAGAAAAAGCATTCTCTTTACTTTGGCGGCAGTACTCGCACTCCTTTCGTGCAGCCGCGACCCCGAGGTGCGCAGCGCCAGGCAGCTGACAAAAAGGCTTCTGCCGGAGCAGGCGGGCTCGTTCCGTTTCATCCACACTGACGACACTTGCGATGTCTTCAGCGTTGAGTCCAGGGGCGACAAGGTTATCATCTCAGGAAACAACGCCAACTCGATGGCAGTGGGCCTGAACTGGTATCTCAAGAACTGCTGCCTTACCACCGTAAGCTGGAATGCTCAGGACCCTCTCCGGATGCCTGAAGTCCTGCCTGCAGTGCCTAAGAAGGTGACAGTCAAGGCCAAGGCAAAGGAGCGCTTCTTCCTCAACTACTGCACCTACGGCTACACTATGCCTTGGTGGGGCTGGAAGGAATGGGAGCATATGATAGACTGGATGGCGCTCAACGGAGTGACTATGCCTCTGAACATCACCGGCCAGGAAAGCGTACTGCTGAAGGTGTGGGAGCATTTCGGCATACCTGCAGACAAGGTGCGCGAGAGTTTCACCGGTCCTCCATTCCTGCCTTGGAACAGGATGATGGACATAGACCGCTGGAACGGCCCTCTGCCGCAGAAGTTCATCGACGGGCAGGAGGCTCTGCAGAAAAAGATACTTCGCCGTGAACGGGAGCTCAATATGAAACCGGTCCTGCCGGCTTTCAACGGCCACGTGCCTGCACAGCTCAAGGAGTTGTACCCTGATGCGACTATAAAGGAAGTTACCAAATGGGACGGCTTCGAGCCGGAATACGGCTGCTGGTTCCTCGACCCGGAAGACCCGCTTTTCGGTCAGATTCAGAAACTCTTTCTCGAAGAGCAGGAAAAGCTCTACGGCACCAGCCACGTCTATGGCCTTGACATATTCAACGAAGTTGACTTCTTCGAAGGCGCGGCCGGGGACGAGTGGGACCCTCAGATGCTCGCACGCATCTCCAAGCACGTCTATGAGACTCTGGCAGCGGCAGACCAGCAGGCCGTTTGGCTTCAGGTAGGCTGGATGCTGTATTTCGATATGAAGCACTGGACTCCGCAGAATGTGGAGGCCTATCTCGGCGCAGTGCCTCAGGGAAGAGTCGCGATGCTCGACTATTTCTGCGACGAGGCAGAGATATATAAATTCAACAAAAACTTCTACGGCCAACCGTATTTCTTCTGCTTCCTGGGCAATTTCGGAGGCAATACCAACCTTTCCGGCAACTTCCGAGAGCTCAGCCGCCGCATTGACGCGGTTTTCAGCAACGGCGGGGACAACCTGCTCGGACTCGGAGGTACTCTGGAGGGCTTCGGCGTAAGCCAGTGGCTATACGAATATGTGCTGGACAGAGGCTGGGACCTCGGACAGAGCGACGAGCAGTGGCTCAGGACTCTTGCGCAGCGCCACGTGGGACGCCCGGACCCTGCAATTGAGGAAGCCTTCCGTATGCTTGCGGATGATATATATGTAAAGACCACATATTCAGGCATTTGCCCTATCGCCTGCATACACCCTTGCCTCGAAGGCAACTGGCGCTGGACCACGCTGCCCGATGTGCCATATACCTTCGAAAGCATTGCCGCCGTATGGCGTAAGCTCCTCGAGAGCCCGGCCGATACTGACTGGTACCGCTTCGACCTTGTGAACATAGGAAGCGAGGTGATCAAGCTATGCTTCCCTGCCGAAAGGGATGCCTTCACTCAGTGCTACTACAGGCGCGACCTGAATGGGTTGAAGGAGCATAGGGATAATATGCGCCATCTCTATGACCTGTGGGAAGAGCTGCTCGCCTGCCACAGCGCATTCTCGCTTAAGGACTGGATTGAGCAGGCCCGCAGCTGGGGAGATACGCCGCAGGAGAAGGACTATTATGAGCATTGCGCCCGCGTGATTCTTACCAGTTGGGGCGGCACTGGCCAGCTTACCGACTACGCCAACCGTCAGTGGAGCGGTCTGGTGAGGAACTATTACCGCCAGAGGTGGGAGATGTTCTGGGATGAAATCATTGCGGATGTCGAAGGGACAGGCCCTGCCTTCGACCAGAAGACCTTCGAGAAGCGCATCCGGGCCTTTGAGCTGGACTTCGGAGAGGTGAGCCACAAGCTCGAATGGCAGGAGGGCGGTGATGCCCTTGAGCTTTCGCGCAGGATTGCCGGAGAACTGGGTATATTGTCAAATACTGTTTTGGAATAATATGTTGATTTCTTTTCTTTCTGCAGCCGCTACCGTGCTGCTGAGCCTCAGCAAGGCAGACGGCATTTATCAGGCCGGCGATACGGTCAAAGTATTTGCCACAGTCGGGGATAAGGTAGAATTGGTGCATAGCGAAGTTGCGTCCGAGGGGCCCGAGAACAGGATATTCGATTATGAAGATACGCAGATAGGCTGGGTTGTGGCTCCGCAGGACTATGTGCAGGGAGTGCCGAGACCCAAGGATTTCAACAAATGGTGGAGCCGTCAGATTAAAGCGATGCGCCGGGAGAAGATGCAGCCGGTACTCAGGGAAATGCCCGAGGTGCAGGATCCGGATGTGATTTGCTACGAACTGACCATCAATTGCATAGGAGATAATCCTGTGCGCGGCTATGTGGCCGTTCCAAGGGCGGAGCGCGAAGGCGGCTACCCTCTCGTTATGTATTTCCATGCTGCGGGGGTTGCCGGGCACTGGTGCCGGTGCTGGCCAGCGGAGACAGTTTCGATGGCAAAGTGGGGCAATGGAGCCATCTGCGTGAATATCAATGCCTTCGGTATGGAGAACGGCAGAGAGCAGGAGTATTATGACGCTCTTGAACAGGGGCTTTACAAGGGCTATTCAACACGCGCTTCCGAGAGTCGTGAGGATTACTTTTTCAAGAATATGTATCTGCGTGCCGTGCGCGCGCTGGATTTTGCCTGCACTCTTCCCGAGTGGGACGGCAAGAGAGTGCTGGCTTACGGACAGAGCCAGGGTGGAGCTCAGGCCTTTGCGCTTGCCGGACTGGATGCGAGGGTCAGCGCTGTGGTAGGAATAGTGCCGGGAGGATGCAATTCCGCCGGGTCGGCGCGCAAAGCAGGTTATGACAGCTGGCCATATACCTACAAGAGTTTTATCAATTCGGAGCAGGGACAGAAGATATTGAGCTATTTCGACGGATGCAATTTCCTGGGGAATACCAGGGCGAAGCTCTTTGTGGAAATCGGTCTTATGGACCAGACCTGCCGCCCTTCAGCGATTTTCGCTGCGCTCAATGCCAATCGCGCCGGCCGAAAGGGCGGGTGCTGCTGCGGTGAAGGAGCTTGCGGCCTTTACGGGCCGGAAGTAACGGTGCTGACCTCTCCGTGGCGTTATCACGACGAGCCAAAGCCCCGCTACTGGGACCACTGGCGGGACACCATCTACACTGCGCGGATGCAGTGGATAAATGAATATCTGAAATAGAGGTGCCGGTCAAAAAAAGAGAATTCCGAGAATAGAGCCGACCACTACGACTCCAAATATACCGAACAACCCAACGTGAATAGGGCTGATCCGGGTGCCGTCTTCTTCGAGACGGTTTGAACGCACCGAGTAGCAGCAGTCATTCCCATCGACATAGAATTCGGTGAAGTTGCGGATGGTAACCATCTTGGTTTCACTGTCTATTCTTCCGTTGACAACACCGGAGTTGGAAACGGTGGTATACTCTGTCTGTATATCTTCGTAAACATAGATAGTACCGCCAAGGCCGTCGTTTACACTGCGGCTCGGGGCTCCGTAAGCCTTGACTATATCGGCATAGGTACTTCCCTGCCATATTTCGTTCAACTGTTCCTCTACAGGAGCATAGGTCGGCACGGAGACCCAGCGCTTGAGCGTGGCACACGAACTGAGCATCATTATCATAAGGCCGAAAAACAGCAACTTGAAAGCATTATTCCTTTTCATATCCCAAATTTAGCAATTATTTCCTGACTTTGGCAAAGATTCACCCCAAAAAGTTGTTTAGGATTTCAGGGGTTGATCAACGGTGCGATGGACTGCTGTTCA
>JBJEBK010000002.1:0-1884 GCA_051869975.1 Candidatus Cryptobacteroides sp.
CGACAAAGAGAGCAAAGACAAGAAGCGCAAACCGAAACCCCTCAGCGAAGTATATAAAGAGGCCCTGTTCGCAAGAATAATGGTGGCCCTCAACAAAGCAGAAAGAGACGGCATCATCGTCAAAAACCCGGGCAAAGACATAGACCGCAAACTCAAGCCTCACGCAGAACAGAAAAGCCGCTGCTACCTCACACTTGATGAAATCCAAAAGATCATTGACACCGAATACAAACCGGACAACGACATCAAGCCAGCCTTCCTATTCTGTTGCTTCAGCGGCCTGAGATACTCAGATGTACAAAAGCTGACTTGGGGAGAAATTACCGTCAGCCCGGAAGGGTATGCCCAGATTGAAACCAATATGCAGAAAACCGGCAAGGACATCACAATTCCACTTTCAGACAACGCCCTCAAATGGTTGCCGGAAAGGACCGACCAGCCTTCTGCCAGCCGAATTTTCTACAAACTGCCAGACCAGGTAACAAACGCAGATGTACGTCTGCGAACCATCATCAAAAAAGCCGGCATCACAAAACACGTCACCTTCCACGTTGCCCGCCACACCTTCGCCACACTCACCCTCACTTACGGAGCCGACCTGTACACAGTCTCAAAACTGCTTGGCCACTCCAACATCCGCACAACCCAAATCTACGCCAAAATCGTCGACGAAAGCAAGCGCAAGGCCGTCAACCTCATTCCGAAACTATAAGAATCAAGAATATGGACAATAGTACTCCAACCGTCGTAAAGATTCACGATGTGAACATCGACAAAGACTATATAAGCTGGATTGAAGAACTGAAATCCAGATACCGCAGAGCACAAATTAAGGCTGCCGTAAAAGTCAACGCTGAACAACTCCTATTCAACTGGCAACTGGGCAGAGACCTTGTTATTCGTAAAGCAGAAGAAAAATGGGGCTCAGGTGTTGTTGAACAAGTCAGTATGGATCTTCAGGCAGCATTCCCTGAGTCTAAGGGATTCAGCACTACGAATTTATGGAGGATGAAGCAGTGGTATCAGTTCTACTCTGATGCGCTCAAAAAACTCCCACAACTTGTGGGAGAATTACAACTTTCTGAAAGCCAATCGAATATAAAACTCGCACAGGTTGTGGGAGAATTTGAAGATACCGACTTCCCTACACTATTTGCGTTTGTGCCTTGGGGGCATCACACAGAAATTATAGCCAAATGCAAAACAATAGAAGAGGCCATCTTCTATGTAAAGAAAAGCGCGACGGAAGGCTGGAGCCGTAACACTCTGATGAACTGCATCAAGGCTCACCTATATGAAAATCTTGGTGGTGCCATCACCAACTTTTCCGACAGACTGCCATCACCGCAAAGCGAACTGGCGCAAGCCATAACCAAGGACACATACGACTTCGGATTCATTTCGTTGGAAGAAGGCTACAAAGAAGAATCTCTGGAAACCGAACTCGAAAAGCAGCTAACACGCTTCCTTTTGGAACTTGGAACCGGTTTCGCATATATGGGCAGACAAAAGCAGCTCATCATCGCAGGCAAGACCCGCAAACTGGATATGCTCTTTTTCCACATCCCTCTCAACTGCTACATAGTCATCGAACTCAAAGCAGTACCATTCCAGCCGGAATTTGCCGGGAAACTGAATTTTTATGTAAACGCGGTTGACGACCTGATCAAGACTCCCGCCCAGAACCCGACCATCGGTCTTCTCATCTGCAGCAACAAAGACGAGACAGAAGTTCAATATGCATTCAACGGCATAACAACCCCAATGGGCGTCGCCTCCTACGACAACGTAAAGGTCAAAGAAATTCAGGATCAACTCCCATCAGTAGAGGAACTCACCAAACGCATCCGCCTGCTGGAAGAACAACTCAACAAAGAAAAATAG
>JBJEBK010000002.1:1984-3816 GCA_051869975.1 Candidatus Cryptobacteroides sp.
ACCAAACTATTTAATGCGGGTTCTTATGCGGGTCGCATATAGAACTTTGTATCAAGCACTTATTTCCAAAAATATCCATATATATTCGCAACCGGGATTTCACAACGAAGTCCTGGTTTCTTTATCTGTGGCCACAATAAGAAGCCATTGTTGAACTCAAAAACTGTTAAGCAATGACTTTTACAGAAGAGAAAATCACTTTCGAGCAGATGCCTCAGCTGCTTGCTGAGCTCAGGAGTGAAATCAATGGCATCAAAGAAATGTTGAGCTCGCTCACAGAGCACGCAACCCCGCCATCTGACAAATGGATGGACCTCGATGCCTTCAGGAAATACCACCCTGACAAGCCCGCTCGTTCCACTGTCTACGAATGGGTAAACCTAAAAAAGGTCCCTGTGCACAAAGACGGCAAGCGTTTACGTTTCCTCAAGAGCGAGATTGACGATTGGCTAAGCAAAGGCCGCCGTATGACTCAAGACGAGATTGACCAGGAGGCTTACAATTATGTAAGGAGGAACAAGCGATGAGCCAGCCATTACACATCTCAGAGATTATCCTGCAGATTGCAGCTAATCCAAAAGACCAACTTGGTCAGGCACTACGCAGATGCCCATTCATTCAAGCGGAATTAATCCGCCGCAAGATGATGAGCATTGACGACCTTACGGACGAGCAAATTGCCAATCTCATAGATTGGGACCAAAAACAGAACGAACATGGCAGAGGTGATTCAAAATAGTGTTCTCAAAGCCATAACCAACGAAATCGACGGAGCCTTCTCAAACGAGGAGGCCGTCGACATTGGTATGCTCACAATCAAGAGTGCAAACCGCACTATTGATGATGCCTCAAGGCGTCCTGATCCAGAACAACTCTTCCACGAACTCTGGTACGAGGGAGAAGTCTGCTGTCTATTCGCCGACTCCAATCTAGGAAAATCCATCTTCGCCGTGCAAATGGCAGATGAGATTTCACGCACGCGCAATGTATTATATGTGGATTGCGAATTGTCAGACAAACAGTTTCAGCTTAGATACTGCAATAGCGAGACTGGAGAACGGCACATCTTCCCTGCTGGTCTTTTCAGGGCAGAAGTCAACCCCTATGCCATCGGAGCAGAAGGGTATGAACAGGCTATCATAAACGACATTGAGAAATCTGCAACGCAAATGGATTGTAAAATCGTCATCATTGATAACCTGACATACCTCTGCAACTCCTCAGACAAAGGAGTAGATGCAGGAGCCTTCATGATGAAGCTGATGGCTCTCAAGAAGAAACGCAACCTGTCTCTGCTGATAATTGCACACACTCCCAAACGAGACCTCTCAAGTGCAATCACACAGAACCATCTCGCTGGATCAAAGAAACTCTACAACTTTTTCGATTCAGTATTCGCCATCGGCATGAGTGCAAAAGACAACCGCCTGCGTTACGTCAAACAGGTCAAAGTCAGAGCAGGTGCCTTTACTTACGATGCGTCCAACGTAATTGTATACGAGGTTGAGAAAGTGCAAGGATTTCTGCAGTTCACATTCAAGGAGTACGCAACAGAAAGCGAACATTTACGAAGCCGGGAAACATCCGAGGTCAACGAAACAGAAATCAAAGTACTCACCCTTAGCAAAGACGGAATGTCTTGTCGCAAGATTGCCGAAGAAGTAGGACTAAGCAAATCAACAGTCAGCAACATTCTCAGGCGTCACAAAGAACAAGTGTCCACTGTCCAAGACTCCACTAAGGAAAATGGACAGCTGGACAGTGGACAAAACGAGAAAGAAAATGAACCGACACTATTATAGCCTTCAGAGATACGCAGGTATATCGTCCAG
>JBJEBK010000003.1:0-3753 GCA_051869975.1 Candidatus Cryptobacteroides sp.
TACAGGGTGATTACGCCTGACAATATCGAAGATTTTATAACGCTATGACACAACTTAGGCTCATATCCCAGAATCCGGAGAGCACTCTGGTATCGGAATTCAAACGCGACGACAAGCGCGAGCGCAGCTACCAGAGCGAGGCGGCCCTCGAAGCCGCATTCATCCGCCAGCTTCAGGAGCAGGGTTACGAATACCTCCCCATCGTGGATGAAAAGTCACTCATCGCCAATCTGCGCACCCAGCTGGAACGTCTCAATGACTTCAAGTTCTCCGACAGTGAGTGGGACCTCTTCTTCAAGATGGTCCTTGCCAACCAGAATGACGGGATAGTTGAGAAAACAAACACTATTCAGAACGACTCCGTAAAAGTCCTCTCGCTGGTTGACGGTGGTAATGAGGGAGTCAGCTTCCGCAATATCAAGCTCATAGACAAGGAAGACATCCACCGCAACAGTCTGCAGGTCATCAATCAGTATGTCGTTGAGAACGGCGCCCGCTCCAACCGCTACGATGTCACCATACTCGTCAACGGCCTGCCGCTCGTACACGTTGAACTCAAAAGGCGCGGCGTTGACCTCAAGGAGGCCTTCAATCAGATTAACCGCTACCAGCGCGACTCCTTCTGGGCCGGCAGCGGCCTATTCGAATACGTCCAGCTCTTCGTCATAAGCAACGGCACCTTCACGCGCTATTATTCCAACACCACCCGCAACTCCCACGTAAAGAAGGCTAATGAACTCAAAGCCAAGAACTCCACCAAGAGCACAGGCAGTTTCGAGTTCACCTCATACTGGGCAGACGAGAAGAACAAGGTCATCACCGACCTCGTGGATTTCACAAGCACCTTCTTCGCGAAGCACACCCTTTTGAATGTCCTCACCAAGTTCTGCGTCTTCACCGCCGAAAAGGATCTTCTTGTGATGCGCCCGTACCAGATTGCAGCAACGGAGAAAATCCTGCAGCGCATCCTGATTGCCTCCTATGACAAGAAACGCCTCGGTACCACTGCGGCGGGCGGCTACATTTGGCATACCACAGGAAGCGGCAAGACGCTCACCTCCTTCAAGACGGCTCAGCTTGCCTCCAAGATGGACGGAATAGACAAGGTCCTCTTTGTGGTGGACCGCAAAGACCTTGACTATCAGACGATGAAGGAGTACGACCGCTTCGAGAAGGGAGCGGCCAACAGCAATGCCAATACCGCCATACTCCAGCGCCAGCTTGAGGATTCGAACTGCCGCATCATCATTACTACCATACAGAAACTCAGCCGCTTCATTGCGAAGAACCGCAAACACGACATCTACGATGCCCACGTGGTGCTGATTTTCGATGAGTGCCACCGTTCGCAGTTCAATCAGATGCACGACAGCATCACCCACGCCTTCAGGCGTTACCATATGTTCGGATTTACCGGAACGCCTATCTTCCCGAAAAACTCTTCAAGCAGCGGACTGCCACACCTGAAGACCACCGAACAGGCCTTTGGAGACCGTCTGCACAGCTATACCATAGTCAACGCCATCAACGATCAGAACGTGCTTCCGTTCCGCATCGACTATATCCAGACTATGAAGGAAAAGGATGGAGTATCGGATGACAAGGTTTGGGGCATAGATACGGACGCGGCCTTTCTCTCGCCGGAGAATATCTCCAATGTCACCCGCTACATTCTGGAGCACTTCGACCAGAAGACCAAGCGCAACTCTTTCTATAAGCTCAAGGATAAGCGCGTGGCCGGCTTCAATTCCATTCTTGCGACTTCTTCCATCCCTGCGGCGGTGCTCTATTACAATGAGTTCCTGCGCCAGATGGAGGCTCTGCCTTCGGACAAGCGGCTCAAGATTGCCCTGATTTACAGCTACGGGCAGAATGAGGCGGACTTCGAGCAGGAGGGCTTTATGGATGAGGAGAATTCGGATGACACTTCCGGGCTGGACTCCAATTCCCGCGATGCGCTCGAGAAGGCCATTGCGAATTATAATGCGATGTTCCATACCAACTTCGACACATCTTCCGAAAAGTTCCAGAACTACTACAAGGACCTGTCGATGAGGATGAAGCAGAAGGAGGTGGACCTGCTCATCGTGGTCAATATGTTCCTTACCGGTTTTGACGCGACCACGCTGAATACCCTCTGGGTTGACAAGAACCTGCGTATGCACGGCCTGCTGCAGGCTTTTTCGCGTACCAACCGCAAGCTGAATTCGGTCAAGACGTTTGGTAATATAGTCTGCTTCAGGAACTTGGAGAATGCTACCAACGAGTCGCTGGCCCTGTTTGGAGACGAAAATGCCGGAGGCATAGTGCTGCTTCGCAAGTTCGAGGACTATTTCTATGGCTATGACGATGAGGGCAAACACCACGCCGGCTACAGCGAGTTGGTGGATGAACTACTGACGCAGTTTCCTGTGGGTGAGCCCATTATGCTGGAAGAGGACCAGAAGAAGTTTGCACGGCTGTTCGGCAGCCTTCTAAAGGCTATCAACATACTTCAGTGCTTTGACGATTTCAAGGGAGCCCAGCTCATCAGCGAGCGCGATATGCAGGACTATCAGAGTATGTATATCGATATCTACAATAAGTTCAGGGGTCGCGGGAAGGCCGACAAGGAGAGCATCAATGAGGATATAGTCTTTGAAATAGAGCTGGTCAAGCAGGTGGAGGTCAACATCGACTACATCATTTCGCTCATCGCCAAGCACCACGAGGAACATACTCTCAATGCGGAGATTCGTCTTTCCATTGCGAAGGCCATCGACTCCAGCATCGAGCTGCGAAACAAGAAGGACCTCATCGAGCAGTTTATCTCTTCACTCACTCCGGAGGTATCTCAGGTGGATGTTGAGTGGCAGGAATATGTGCGCAGGCAGCGTGAGATGGAGCTGGACCGCATCATTGAGGAGGAACACCTCAAGAGCGAACCTACCCACAAGTTCATCGAGGCTTCGTTCAGGGATGGCGCTATCCGCGAGACCGGCACTGATGTCGCCGCAATCCTCCCTCCAATGTCCCGCTTCAGCAAGGATCGCTCGGCCAAGAAAGAAACCGTTCTGGCCCGCTTGCGCGAATTTTTTGAGAAATTCCGGGATTTGATTTGACATTGTCTCCAAACAGTTTCCTAATCTGGCACATCAGGAGCAAAAACGCCATTTCACGCAGTTTTCCTTCCTGTTCTGACACATCGGGAAAAGCGTGACCCGCCCCACACAGCCATCTGTGCCACATTCCAGTTTTCCCCATATGTCACATCAGGAGCAAAAACGCCCTCTCACGCGAGTTTTCTTCCCCATCTGACACATCGGGAAAAGCGTGACCCGCCCCACACGCCCTCTGTGCCACATTCCAGTTTTCCCCATGTGTCACATCAGGAGCAAAACCAGCCTCCCACGCGGTTTTTCCTGCCTCATCTATCACATCGGGAAAAGCGTGGAGTATCGTGTCGGGCTGATTGTTCAATTTAGATTGGTCATCGGTGCGCAGGAAGGGCAGTTTTGCGCACGGGAGTGGAAAAATTTGCAGTTGGTGCGCAGGAAGGGCAGTTTTGCGCACGGAATGTCAAGGAGCCGCGCGGGAGTGGTTTGTGTCCGGGATTGAAAGTGCGTAGCCATACCTTATGAAAGCGAGCTTTCAGGGGGGGCTCCAAAACAAAATCAGCATCGCCTTCGCAATGCTAACTCCTTGATAATAAATGCTTTGCGGAGAGGGAGGGATTCGAACCCCCGGAACCTTTCAGTTCAACAGTTTTCAAGA
>JBJEBK010000004.1:0-87591 GCA_051869975.1 Candidatus Cryptobacteroides sp.
AGCAAAACCCCTCTCAGCATCGCTGAAAGGGGTTTTAAGAGGTGCCTAGCGGAATTGAACCGCTCTAACTGGTTTTGCAGACCAGTGCCTAACCTCCCGGCCCAAGCACCAATTGGGACTACAAAGATAGGTATTTTTTGGAAGAATACAAATTTATTATTGTTATTCCCCGACATTCTCAGCCACAAATTCAAGTTCAA
The DNA here is from genome assembly GCA_051869975.1 of Candidatus Cryptobacteroides sp. Lineage (GTDB taxonomy): Bacteria > Bacteroidota > Bacteroidia > Bacteroidales > UBA932 > Cryptobacteroides. The sequence continues at coordinate 201 of JBJEBK010000004.1, forward strand.
GGTCATTGATGAAATTGGCGATTTCAACTGAACTGGCGAGCCATTGCATTGTTTCCTTACTCATAACTTTGTCCTTTTGATTATGATGCAAAGGTAAAGCACAAAATTGACAACTTGTGTCAAAACAAATTTCCTTTCAAAAATTTTCAAGTATTTCTCAAAAATGCATACTTTTGCCGCCTGAAAACAGAATACGCCTATGGCAGCAATCAACAAAACCAACGCGGCACGGCTCCTGGATGCAGCCGGCATAGCATACGAACTCATCCCCTACAGCTGGACGGAAGATGATTTGAGCGCCCAGCACGTCGCTGCCCAGCTCGGAGAGCCCATAGAACAGGTCTTCAAAACACTCGTTCTGCGCGGTGACCGCAACGGCGAATTCGTTTGCGTAATACCGGGCGATATGGAAGTGGACCTCAAGGTCGCAGCCCGCATCTCCGGCAACAAGAACTGCGAGATGCTCAAAATGAAGGAGCTCCTCCCCACCACCGGCTACATACGCGGAGGATGCAGTCCCATAGGAATGAAAAAGCCCTTCCCCACCTTCATTTACGAATCCGCGTTGCTCTACCCCTACATCTACATATCCGCAGGAACAAGAGGCCTGCAGCTCAAACTTGAACCACAGGCCCTCATAGACTTCATCGGTTCGGGCATTTACCCGCTATAGAAGCTATTCCACATAAAGGACCAAGCCCTTGAGATACTCCCCTTCCGGGTGATAAATGCTGACCGCATGGTCAGCCGGCTGGCAGAGGCGGTCCATAATCCTCACCCTGCGCCCGACCGAAGCCGCAGCGCTGAACACTGCAAGCGCAAAGGCCTCCTTGTCCACCACCTGGGAGCAGGAGAAAGTAAAGATAATACCTCCCGGTGCTACCTTGGAAATGGCGGCAGCATTAAGCCTCTGATAAGCGCGCAGGGCATTCTTGAGCACTCCGCGATGCTTCGCAAAGGCAGGCGGGTCCACTATCATAAGGTCATATTTCCCCTCTTCGCACTTCCCGAGGAACTCGATAGCATCTGCACAGTAGGAAGTATGCTCCGAAAAACCGTTCAACGCCACATTGCGGTCAACCATTGCCATTGCCCTTGCAGACGAGTCAACGGAATCAACGTGCTTTGCGCCTCCGGCAAGAGCATATACCGAAAAGCCTCCGGTGTAGCAAAAAAGGTTGAGCACATTCCGGCCGGCAGCATATCTCTGAACGCGGGCTCTGTTTTCCCTCTGGTCGAGGAAAAAGCCGGTCTTCTGGCCTTCATTCCAGTTTACAAGGAATTTATGGCCGTTCTCAAGAACCACATTCTCGCTGCTTTCAAATCCTTCCGACTTATAGAGATAACCGTCAATCAAATCAAGCCCGGCCTTGAAAGGTGCGGTTCCTGAGCTCTTGTCATAGACGGCCTTCAGACTCTGTCCATAGACACTCTTGAGAGCCTCGGCAATCTGCTTTTTGGCGCGGAACATTCCGACAGAATGTGCCTGCATTACACATACGCCGTCATAATAATCTACAATCAGGCCAGGCAGACCGTCTCCCTCTCCGTGCACCAGACGGTAGCAGTTGGTCGAACAATTATCCACCAAACCGAAAGCCTTTCTGGCCTGAAAGGCAGCGCCGATGGATTCCACCCAGAAACTTTCGCTCAGATGCTCCTGCCCGAAAGAAAGCATTCTGACTGCAATGGAGCCGATCTGGTAATGGCCGCAACCGAGCAAAGACCCGTCGCCGGCCCATACCGATACCACATCCCCCTCGGCCGGATTGCCGACAAACTGGGCAATGGCACCCGAAAACACCCAGGGATGGAAACGCAGCAGGGACTCTTCCCTACCTTTCTTTAATATTACCTTGCTCATCGAATTGAAGTGGATTCTTAGGACTGTCCATCAGTTCAAGATACATTTCACGGCATATCCAGGCATCTGTGGCGGCATACATCTGCTGCGCGGCGCTCAAACTCGCAGCCTCCCAATTGGAGAGCTGCTGGGTCTTGGATATGCGCTTGCCGAGAATGATTGCGGCCATCTTCTTGACGCTCTTGTCCTTGATACCCCATTCCCAAACTATCTTCTGCAAATCCACAAATCCATTTTCCTCAAAATGGGAAACCCTCTGCAGAGAACGGACATCATCGTGGGAAGCAGCTCCAACCTTAATGATATTGGGGTCAGCAAGCACTTCCCTCAAGCCCTTCTTCAAACCTGTTTTCTGAATTCTGAAAAGAAAGGCCCTGTCAGCTCCGGACAATTGCAGAAGAGCAACTCCGTTGTGCGGCTGCCGGTGTTCGAAACAAGGTCTGGTTTCAGTATCAAATCCCAATATTTTCTGTTGCTTGAGATAATTCACGGCCTTCATAAACTTGAAGCCGCAATTGTCAATGACCTGTATTTTCCCCGGGAAAGTTCCCAGGGGCAAAACTTCTATCTCCTCCGGTGAAATGCTAATCTTGAATGTATCTCTCATCAGTATCAATTATCGTGTACTCTCCTTCACTGTCAGGCAATGCGACATAACTTTTGCTCAACGGATAGGAAATCTTGTGTGTGAATGCATTCCTGCGCCTCAGTTCCCTGTAGCACTCCTTCGCGGTATCTTCCATCTGCTCAGAAGCATATATCACAGGAGATTCGGCATCCAGGGCACGGAACAGGGAATCCAAATCGCAACTTGCCAATTCCGCAACCATTGGGGATGTAAAGACAATCATCTTGCCCGGCTCCCTGCTTGAGAGGGTTACTGCATCGGTTTTAAGAGCTACCGTATCCATCAGTGTAAGAGTGGTTTTTACCATTGCTGTCCTATATTTGCTGCAAGCCTGGTCATCATCCAGATTCGATGGAACAGCTATCACCCTTGCAATAGTCTCCCCGCAGAAATCAGGCAGACCGTCAGAAAAGAGAAAGCCGTCCACATTATCGTGGATATCCACAGTATCAAGATAATCAGAGAGTTGCAATACCTCGGACGCAGAGCCGAAAACCAGAATCTCCCCTTCAGACTGTCCCGGATTGTATCGCTTGATCTGGGCCTGGACAGCTGGACGCTTGCCTGCAATTGTTTCTGCAACAAAACCAACAACATCTTTGCTGTCGGAAGCCTTCTGTTTGCAGGACGCAAGCAGAAGTGCTGCCAGCATCAATACAAGGGAACAGCGTTTCATATCAAATCCTAAAGATGGCATATACCACATTCTTGATAATGTACAGGGCGCATACAAGGGTAACGGCAAGGGATGCGGAACCTGCCAGCACCACAGCCAGCACCACAACAATCAGCGCCTCCACCAGGAAACTCACACGTTTGAACTTCAGTTTCGGGTCAGTCTCAATTCCTTTTCCGAACTTCATCGAAAACATAGGTATTCCGCTGACCATCAGGGCACTGCACAGAAGCGCAAGAACCGGCAGGAACCAAAGGGAGCTGCACAACTGGGCAAGAGGTGAAAGCGGTTGAAAAGCCACAAAGCAGCAGAGAGAAGCGCAGAGCAGCGCCGCAACAGGAGAAGCCAGGCCGATAAAAGAGCTGTGCTGCCTCTCATCCACATTGAAATGGGCAAGACGGAGTCCGGCAAATACCGCAAATGCCAAAGGAATATAGCAAATCCAGCCGTGAGACCAGGTGCAGAGCACCATAGTCCTGTGCATCATAACAGCCGGCAGCACTCCGAAACTTACGGCATCAGCAAGCGAATCAAGCTCCTTGCCCATATCGGAATAGGCATCCAGCACACGCGCTGCAAGCCCGTCGCAAAAATCGAACAGGGCAGCCGCAAGCATAAGGGCAAAGGCGAGCTCTATCCTTCCGTCAAGCGCAAACACTACGCCCAACACGCCGCTGGCGAGGTTGAGCGCAGTGATTGTATCCGGTATATATTTCTTCAAAGACATTACCTGATGATATTAGGATGCTTCTCGGCATATCCTTCCGGCAGGGCACTGCGATGGATAATGATATCCATACTCTGAGCCTTAACGAAGGCCTCGCTGGCATACCATATACCCTCATACTTGCCGGCCTTGCCCCAACTGTTCTTGACCATATAGTACTTGTTTCCCCACTGGTCGCGGGCAATGCCGAAAATCTGCATTCCGTGGTCATCGGTAATGGTCTTGTTGTCAAACTGAAGCTGGCGTGATTCCTGGGAAACAGGCTTCTCGACAATATTGTTCACTTCCTTCTTCTTGCTGTCCTTCTTCTTGGAAGCAGCGGCTTTCTTGTCATCAGCCTTGCCTACCCAGCGCTCCTGGTCGGAACCGGTATTGTTGGAAGCAGCTACATCCACCAGAATGGCAAGTCCGTTGCGGGTAAAGCCCGGCTCGCTGACATCAGCACCCCATGCGGCTGTATAACCGTTTGCAAGAGCATTGTCAAGGATTTCCATAAACTCGTCAATCGGGACATTGTAAACTGAATCCCAACGCCAGTTGTCGCACACCTCCAGCTGGAACCAGCTGTAGAAAGGATGGTGAGTAAAGCTGGAAACCGTCACATATTCCTCAGGTTTGAAGCCGATCGCATCGCGATAGCTCTCAGGAGTGTACTCAACCCCGTCAACGCAGAAAGTCTTCGGATATTCTCCGAGATAGGCATCAAGGATTCCCTGGAAGCCCTTCTGCCAAGCAGTAGTGAGGGTCTTGTTCGGGTTCTTGGCCACAGCCTCCACATAAGCCTTAAGCACAGCATCAAGCTCTGACTGGGCCGGTTTGGCGGTGCCGTAGTTCATTCCGGTCATCTCAGCCTGAGGCACAATACCATAATCTGCAATCACATGGAGCACGTCATCAGCCTCGCTTCCTGCGCCGAAAGTGAGGTTTCCGTCAAGCCTTACATACTTTTCTGCACGGTCGGCATAAGAGTGGCTGACCACAAAAAACTCGGAAAAGTCAGGGTATTTCGACTCATCTTCAATTCCGTTTATACGAATTACTTCCGACTCCACAAAACCGATTGTAGAATAAGCCCAGCAGGTCCCGCTGCGGCTCTGGTCCTTTACTGATGTGATAGGATTGGCAAGTTCAGTCGTAAACTTGTACTCAGGGAAATCAATTGTAGGTTTGCTCTGGGCTGAAGCCACGAGCGCAATACCCATCAGGGCGGCTGCAATTGTGAATCGTTTCATATAAAATTTTGTTTATGTTTGAATTTTCGCGCCCCAAATTTACAAAAATCCCACGAATAATACTTACATTTGGTTTCTTATAACAGCACTATTATGCGCAAGAACATATTTATCATCACCTCTTTCCTGCTGCTTGCTATTGCAACAGGCTGCAACACAGAGATTTCTATCGGGACCAAGAACGGACCAGAACTGGCCTTCACCACCGATACCGGGTTCCAGGATGGAGACCAGGCCGGAATTTTCATCGACAGGCCTATGCTCTACCGCAATGTAAAGGCGACTTACAATGCCGGCAAACTGCTTACTGACAGCAAACTTTACTGGCTCAAGGAGATTCCTCAGGACACTACCCTCACCTTCCGGGCCTGCAGTCCTTACAACACCGCCTTCAATGTGGCGGGAGTAGCTCCTTTCTCAGTTGCAATAGACCAGAGTGCGGACGAGGACTTCGCCGCTTCCGACCTTATGCTGGCAAAGACTGAAGCCTCACCTGCCGACAAAGCCGTCAACTTCAGCTTCGGGCATAAACTTTCAAAATTGACCATATATCTCAAGTGCGAAGAAGAGATTGAGGAAGTCACAATGTCCAGCCTGCTGCCTTCAGTATATCTTAACTTTGAAACCGACCTTTTCCGCCCTTCGGGGGACAGGCTCGAGCTCAAGGGTCACCTCAGCGGCAAAGATAAGGACGGGGTATGCGCATACGAATTCATTCTCATTCCTCAAACTGCCAGCCTGCAGCTCACGGCAAAATCCGCCTCACACAGCTGCACGGTTGTAAGCACAAGCGATTGCACTTTTGAAGGCGGCCATCAGTACACCCACGAAAGGCTGATTGACCTTGATGCCGACCGCAGAAGCCCGTATCCGTTCAATCTCATGGATGGAGAATGGGAAGAACCGTCTTTCTCTTACCAAGAACCGCTTCCTGCCGGACTCGAGTTTACAAGCGTAACCCAGACCGGTGTATATACCTACGATAACGGTATGGTTCAGGAACTTATGCTTTCCGGAGATGCGAACTGCCAGGGAGCTCTGCTCTACTCGAGCAGTATCAATGCATACCGCGTGATGAATCCTGTGGAAGGAAGATATTTCAGCCTGAGCATTTCTTCAGGCAGCCTCACGCAGGGCAAGAGCTACAACGCCACACTCAGTTCCCTTGGCATAACAGTACTTCCTGAGAGCCTCACTTCTTCAGTAAAAGTGGAGAAGAAAGAAGGCAAGACAGCCTGGATACTCGACGAGGCAAATGGTCTCGCCTATGTAATCAACACCAACAAGTAGAAGAGTATGAAGAAGTTATACGCCATATTTGCAGCAACACTCCTGACGGGAAGCATAGCTTTTGCCGAGATAGTAGATGAATCAAAAGCTGAAACAATTGCAGCCAGATGGCTCGGTTGTGAGCCTGTTCTATGCTGGGAGGGTCCTCAGACCAAGGCAGAGCCGGAACCTCTGTTCTATGTTTACAACAACCCTCAGGGAGGTTGGGTTATGATTTCTGCCGAGGATGTACTCTGCCCTATTCTTGCCTATAGCGAAGAGGGCGAATTCAAGAGCAGCGGTATGCCCCTGCATATCAGCAGATGGATTGACGGATATATACAGACCATCCGCGAAGTAAGGGAAGGGCAAGTTCAGCCTACAGCCCAGACAATTCAGATGTGGCAGACAGCAGGCTACCGCACGAAGGCTGACGGAGGAAAACTTCTGGAGACTGCCGATTGGGGTCAGGACAGTCCATACAACCTTTTCTGCCCTAAAGTTACCGAAAGCGGTCGTGAAGTAACCGCCGTAACCGGATGCGTGGCAACTGCAATGACCATAGTATGCCGCTACCACCAGTGGCCGGAGAAAGGTCAGGGAACCATAGGAGGATACAGCTACAGGAGCAGCGCCGGAGTGAATGTCGAAATTCCTTCCTACAGCATAGACGACCACGTCTATGACTACTCCCTTATGCCGATGAAATATACTTCCAGCGCAAGCACAGCCCAGAAAAACGCCGTCGCCCAGCTTATGCACGACAACGGAGTGATGGTGGAAGCCGAATACAACTGCTATTACGGCACAGGCGCAATGTCCCAAAACATCTGCAATGCCCTTTTCAATCATATGTCATACTCCGGCAAGGCCAGACTCGAATACAGGAGCCAGTACAACGACGTTGAGTGGATTACTATGATAAAGAATGAAATCGACTCGAACAGGCCAATACTCTACGGAGGCTACGACCCCGACAACGGAGGACACCAGTTCGTCTGCGACGGTTACGATGCCAGGGACTATATCCATATCAACTGGGGTTGGGAAGGTGCCGATAACGGCTATTTCACCCTTAAGCTCAGCATTCCGGGAGACTGCACCTTCGATGAAATGCAGGATATGGTTGTAGGTATCGAACCGGACAGAGACGGCACTACCACGGCCAGCGGTGGCCCTCTTTGCTTTATCAATTACGGCAGCGGCAAGGGTCTTGAACTGGTTTCCGGTTCGATTGCATCCAAGAGTTTCTCCGTAAAAGCCGGAAGTTTGTACAACCAGAACGAATACCTTGCCTATAAAGGCAGTATCCGGGTTGTACTTTTGGACAAGGACGGCAAACTCAAAGAAGTCGTTTCCGCCGAGAAATCCATCACCGTTGCAGCCGGGTCACTCAGCACCATCGCAAGTATCAAATGCTCTATCAGCAACGCAACTCTTGAATTCGGAGATGTTGTCATTGTCCAGTTCAAGGACAGCGACGGAGAGTGGAAGAAAGTCAGGTCTGACAATGAGTATCAAGGCGAGGCTTTCGGTACCCTTCCATACATTGATGCCCCATTCATCAAACTCGAATCATCCTACAAGGCCGGTGACAGGCTTTATTTCGAGCTGTCCGGGACCGGCCGAAGCATTAACGCAATCAGCTGGACCTTCGACGGCAGCACCCAGAGCGGAGTCTTTGCAGAGCTGACCTCCGGCAGCCACACCCTCACCGCCACCGTCAGCTACACCGACGGCACCACGGATGTGATTACTGCGACGATAACCCTGTAACTCACGTTGAGATACGGTATCATGTGCGAGGCCCAGGACATTCCCAGACCTCGCTTATGTTTGCTTAATAGGGACATATTCCTATTCGTAATGTCGTATTAAACACATTTCTTTCACTAAAGGATCTCTCCTATACGCAATGTCTAGTCTTGAGTTATAAAAGGATTTGCAGTGGTTTCTTTGAAAGAAAATCATTACTTTTGTACATTTAGAAAAAGAGAACGATCTTATGTTTGAACTTGACGTTAATTCTTTTAATCCAGAATTGCAGTATCGTTGTGACTTTATTAGAGGAAAATCCATTTCTCGGATGGAAGACTACCTTTCTGTTTATGTCACCATTTTGAATGAAATTTGTCCTATTGCAGAGGAACAATTTGCAAACACTTTCGACAGACGATTTGCAAATATATTTCACATTTCTTTGGACAACGAAGCATCAAGGAAGGTGGTTCACAATCATCGTACTGAGAATGTAACCAAGATTCTTGGACTAGTGTATCGCTTCAACGGTGTCGTTTATCTCTCAAAACGTACTCAGAAGTTCTTGAAAGATAATGACCAACCAGCTCTATTCAAGAGTGTGTTTTTTCAATTTCAACAGCCCAACGGTGCTCAGAAGTTCCATACATATATGGATAAATTTGAGAATGAAATTTCCATAAGGCCGTTCCATTATATCGTCAAACTACTCAAAATAGCATCCGAGAACGATATTAGGCTAACAAAAGACGAACTTTATTACTATGTCTTGAACTGCAAACAAACATTGCAGGGAAGGGTCTCTCCTGAAGTGGTCTTCGAAAAAATTAAACTAGAACGTGCAGAAGGTATAGAGCGCAAGGTTAGATTAGAAAGGAATTATGCGTGGACTTTCCAGCATATGAGAGAGCAACTTGATTATCTTGAACTTGCAAATCTAATTAGGATGGATAGGTACTCGGTTTATCTAAATACGAGAGAGAGCAAAACAATCAATGCTTTCATTGAAGAATTGGATCGACCCCTTCGTTTTAATCCCTATTATTATAATCTTGAACAGCCCAATATAGACAAAGAAATAGAGTTTGATTGGTTATACTATATGGGATTATCTAAAGATATAGACTTAGATATCTTCGATACGACTGCGACATCATTCGATTACAATAATGATGATAGTGCTCAAGTATCTCCAGATGCCGTATCAACCCTGGAACTTGGTGATCGTGGCGAAGCGTTTATAATGAGATATGAGAAGGAGATAGTTGGAGCTTTCAATCAACGCCTTGTAAATAAAGTTAATCATTTTGGACGTATTCATGGTTTGGGTTACGACATTACATCTATTGAAGCTAACCGAACAGAAAATCGCGATGATGCTGAAAAGATTAGATACATTGAAGTAAAAACTACGGCTCGCGTTTCTCCTCCTAATCCAGATTTCCAAGATTCAATTAATCTAACTAGGAATGAATGGGTTGCCGCAGGTCAACAAAGAGAACATTTCTACATTTACAGACTTTACTTTACAAATTCTGGCGTTTTCTTGTACATAATCAACAATCCCTACCAGAAAGACCATAATGGACAGATTTATGTAACTCCGACCTCATACCGAATGGAGTTCGTGATGCGTGTCGCAGATCAAATAGTGACCTTCGAAGACGATGGACAAAGATAGACTAGAAACACAACGGGCTATCTTAGCAATGATGGAGACTACTCTTCCTATGAGTATGGCTCCGTCTTTTGAACGCTTGGTCCATTTTCAAAATGCATATAAGACCTCTGTTCAACGCTGGTATCCATATCGTGAAGGGTATTCGACAGAATTAGTCTCGTCTTTTATTAATAATTTAGGAATTACCGGAACGGTTCTTGATCCCTTTTCCGGGAGTGGCACAACACTCTTAGCCGCCAGGCAGAGTGGTTTGGATTCAGTTGGTATAGAAGTCAATCCTATATCTGTTCTAGTTTCTGAGAGCGAGAATGAGATTTATTCATCTGAGGATATCGAATACCTTCATAGTTTTATTATTCATCTTCATAGCCTTAAGAGAGGTAAACAGCTTCTTATCTCTTCATATCCTCTAGCAGATAAGATGTTCAACGAGGAAATCTTGTCTGCATTATTACAGATAAAGTCCGAAATTGATAGCGTCTCTAACAAAAAGATACAGCGGCTAGGACTTATTTCATGGCTATCTACGATTGATGAAGTCTCCGATGTAAAGAAAGAAGGGAATGGACTAAAGTATCGTTACAGGAAGCGCACCAAGAATGGATATATAGACATCCCTAAAGAACAGTGGGAAAATGAACATTTCCCTGGAGATAGGTTTTCTTTGGTAGCATGTAAGATTGCTGAGAAACTTAACATCGCCCTGTTTGATATAAGAAATGCGTATGGTCGAATTGATAATAAACCGACTATCATCAACGGGGATTGCTTGAATTTAAGAAGACTTACGGACAAACAGTTTCAGCTCACCTTCTTCTCTCCACCTTACTGTAATTGCTTTGATTACTTTGAGATTCATAAAGTTGAGCTCTGGCTAGGGGGGTTTGTTTCTAGTCAGAAAGATGTCAAGGTTTTAAGGGAAACGGGATTTCGCTCAAATACTAATGCTCTAAACAGTAAGCCAATAGCATATTTGAATGAGGATTTAGAGGGCTTGATATCACTATTTGACAAAGAGCGCCTCTGGAGCCCTAAGATTCCTTCCGTTGTGAGAGGGTATTTTGATGACACCCATACTCTTTTGAGGGCACTATTTGAACAAACAGTGCCTGGGGGATATGTAGGCGTTGTTGTTGGCAACTCAGCATACAGTGGAGTAATCATCCCTTCTGACCTTTTAATAGCCAGAATAGGACAAGAAGTAGGATTTTCTGTTGATAATATTTTTATTGCTCGCCACCTTACAACCAGTTCTCAGCAAAAAGAGGAACTTGAGCCTTTGAAGGAATATCTAAGAGAGAGCATTGTCTTGTTAAAAAAATGAAATTATGGAAGTTACTCCCGTTTATAATGAGATTCCGAACAACATAAAGAATGGCTCTATACTAGATATTCGAGTCGGAACTGTAACGCCAAATACTCACGGCTTTCATAAGTATCCAGCTAAGTTCATCCCTCAAATTCCAGGATGGGCAATTCGTCGCTATTTGGGTGATAGCAAAGACAATCTTATCTTAGATCCTTTTTCCGGAAGTGGAACAACGCTAGTTGAAGCCACATTATCAGGTAATTCTGGCGTTGGAATTGATGTCGACCCGCTGTCTGTTCTTATTGCAAAAGTAAAGACAACACCTCTTGATATTACTCTACTGAATAGAATTGTCGAATGGTTTCGGATTCAAATTAGGGAGTATAATGGCCCATTGTTTACCCCGAAATGTAGTACTCTTGAACATTGGTTCCCTTTAGATACAATAACAAATCTTGCACGGTTAAGATCCATTATTGAGCAGATTCCTGTCACTTTTGGGAAATCGGAACGAGTTAGAGACATTTATGATTTTTTGATTATATGTTTTTCATCGATAATTCGACGCGTTTCTTTTGCTGACAATGAATCTCAAAAAACATATGTCTCTCATACACACATAAAAGAGCCGGAGGAAGTCTTCCCTCTATTTGATGCTCAATTGAACTATTGCGTAGAACGAATAATTCAATATAGCCAAAGAACTAATCTTGGACAAGCAACTGTAATCCGAGCTTCAAGTAGTGAGCCACTTACAGGATGGCTCGATGGACAGACTGTAGATTTAGCTATAACCTCTCCTCCTTACATTAAGGCAATTGATTACATATATAATCAAATGGTCGAATTATTTTGGATTGGGGACTTGTTTGAAATGGACACCCAGACCAAGCAAAATTCGAATAAGAAGAATTATGTAGGAAACAAGCAAATACCAGCTAAAGAGTATTCTGACTTCATACCAATGAATCATATATTCAACATTTCGGAACTAGATGAAAAAATATTTGAAGTATTCGATAAAGATGTGAAAAATGGGCTCAAACACTCATATATAGTTTACAAATACTTCTCTTTAATGAATAATCACTTTCAAGCAATGGCAGATTGTATGAATCCCGGTGCTCACTATGTATTCGTGGTTGGCGATAGTGATGTGAGCGACATCCACTTTAATACTGCTTCTTACTTGGCTGAACAAGCTGCTCGATTTGGGTTTGTCTTAACTAACCGTTGGGGATATATTATCAAGAATCGGTTTATGAGATTCGATCGCAAAGGTCGCGGTGGCAAGATTGACATAGATTGGGTTCTGGATTTCCAAAAAGTATAAAGCTTCATATCGCATTGTCCTCACAGTCCATCTTCCGATATTTTCTCTTCTTAATCCAGAGTTTGCTTAGGCAGTACTTATTCTTATGATTTTTGCAATTGTTTAATCTACTATTCAACAACTAGTGCGCTGGAGAAATACATCAATGGCAGGTCGTAGAAGTCAAAAGGTTATCGTTCCGTTAGAACGTATATTTGCATAGAAACGCTTATCTGTCACGGCTATGTGACAGCTGCCGGTTTCAAAAAAAAGGATGACCGGGCGGCCATCCTTTTTTGATTTATATCATAAAGTCCAATTACTTTGTGATAACCTTTGCCATTTCGCAAACCTTGTTTGAGTAACCCCACTCGTTGTCGTACCAAGCGCAAACCTTAACGAATGTAGGATCGAGCTGGATACCTGCCTTCTCGTCGAAGATAGATGTGCGTGGGTCGTTGCGGAAGTCGGTAGAAACAACAGCGTCGCTGGTGTATCCGAGTACGCCCTTGAGCTCACCCTCGGAAGCCTCCTTCATAGCTGCGCAAATCTCTGCGTAGGTTGTAGGGGTAGCGAGTTCAGCGGTGAGGTCAACGAAGCTGACATCAGAGGTAGGAACGCGGAGAGACATACCGGTAAGCTTGCCGTTGAGCTCAGGGAGAACCTTACCTACAGCCTTTGCAGCGCCGGTAGATGAAGGGATGATGTTCTCGAGGATTCCACGGCCACCACGCCAATCCTTCTTTGAAGGACCGTCAACGGTCTTTTGGGTAGCGGTTGCAGCGTGAACGGTGGTCATAAGACCGCGAACGATACCGAACTTGTCGTTGAGGACCTTGGAGATAGGTGCAAGGCAGTTGGTGGTGCAAGATGCGTTGGAGATGATGGTCTGGCCAGCGTAGGTCTTGTCATTGACACCGTAAACGAACATTGGGGTAGCGTCCTTTGAAGGAGCACTCATGATGACCTTCTTTGCTCCGGCTGCGATGTGAGCGGAAGCAAGTTCCTCTGTAAGGAAGAAACCTGTTGACTCTACAACAACGTCAACTCCGAGAGCGCCCCAGGTAATCTGTGAAGGGTCCTTCTCTGCGAAGACCTGGATCTTGTTGCCATCTACGATGAGGTAGTTGCCCTCAACTGAAATCTCGTGGTTGAATGTGCCGTGTACTGAATCGTACTTGAGCATGTAAGCGAGATAGTCAGCATCGAGAAGGTCGTTGATACCAACAACCTGGATGTCGTTACCAAAGTTCTCAACTGCAGCACGGAAGACCATACGTCCGATACGGCCAAATCCGTTAATACCAAGTTTAATCATTTGTAATAGATGTTTTATTAAAAGTTGTTAACTGTTTGCTCTATTTTGGGCGCACAAAGATACAAAATTCTTAAGAGAAATCAATATACGTGAAGCAAAAATGACAAAGTGTATCGTCCTGAGACAGTTTACCTCAATGCTTGCTGGTTAATCAATATCACCTTCCACGGTGAGAAGCCACAGAAGGTGGTGTGGTTGGTGTCAGCGTGGAAGGTGATTTTGCTCAAGACTTGTGTTGGACAATTGCGCCTCTCAGCGCGACGGCGGAGGCCCTCTGGTGTACAAACCGGAAGCAAAAACGGCTATCCCTACCCTTGAAGGCAATCCATTATTTGACTATCTTTGCAAAAACTTACGAAAAGGATGAAGATTCTGATAACAAACGATGACGGCTACAAAGCCGGAGGCATCAGGGCCCTGGTCAGGGCAATGAAGAAATTCGGAGAAATAACCGTAGTCGCTCCCAAGCATCACCAGTCAGGTATGTCGATGGCAGTTTCGCTCGGAAAGCTCATAGCCGTAAAGGACCTTGGCTTCGAGGAAGATGTACACTGGTACTATGTTGACGGCACACCGGCAAGCTGCGTCAAATATGCAATTGACGAGCTGTTCACCCCGGAAACCTGGCCAGATGTGGTTATCAGCGGCATAAACCACGGCTCCAACGCCTCCACTGCAATGTGGTACAGCGGCACCATCGGGGCTGCCCGCGAAAGTTGCCTCGTCGGAATCCCGTCCATAGGAGTTTCACTTGACAATATGTCCCACGATGCGGATTTCAGCGTTGTGGAAGAGCTCTTCCCCGCCATCTTCGAACAGCTGATGGCGGTCTATCCAAAAGGAGGCCGGGTCATCTACAATGTCAACTTTCCCGACCTTCCTGCTTCCCGAATCAAGGGAATAAGGGTTTGCGTCCAGGGTGATATGATTTGGGTCAAGGAATTCGTTCACCCTTCAGAACTGGGGGTAAGCGAGCTTCCTCCGCTCGAAGAAGGCGAAAAAGTCTTTATGATGGCCGGCGCCCCCGTTCCCGGTGACAACCCTGCCGAATCCGACAATATTGCTCTCGAGGAGGGCTGCATAGCCATCACCCCTCAGGCAATCAACAACACCGATTTTGACGAATTCAGACGCTTGCAGAACATAGATTTCAGTTTATGAAGTACTATCTGATAGCAGGAGAGGCCTCCGGAGACCTCCACGCCTCCAACCTGATGCGCGGCCTTGCAGCCGAAGACCCTCAAGCGGAGTTCCGCTTTTGGGGAGGAGAAAAAATGGCAGAAGTAGGAGGTACTCTGGTGCACCATTACAAGGAAGGCGCTGTGATGGGGGCAAGTGAAGTGCTCAAAAAGGCAGGGCGCCTACTGGGCAACCTGCGCAGCTGCAAGCGCGACCTGCTCGCCTGGAAGCCTGATGCCGTAATTCTCATCGACTACCCTGGGTTCAATATGCGAATCGCACGCTTCGCCCATTCCAAGGGTCTGAAGGTGTTCTATTACATAGCTCCAAAGACCTGGGCTTCGCGCGAAGGCCGCAACCGCCAGCTCAAGCGCTATGTGGATATGCTCTACATAGTATTTCCTTTCGAAATACCTTACTTCACGCAGAAGGGCATACCTTTCGTCTATAAGGGCAACCCTCTGGTCGAAGCCATAGACAAGGCAGACCGCAGCCCCGTATGCGAAGCCCCCAGCATTGCCATCCTTCCCGGCTCCCGCAAAGGCGAAATTAGCCGTATGATGCCGGTTTGTATGGAAGTTGCCGACGCCCTGCACTCCCTTCCCCAGTACAGGGACTTCAAGTTTCTGGTCGCCGGAGCCCCGTCACGTGAAGAGCAGGACTACCTCCAGTGGACGGAGCCCCGGGGGGACTATGTTTCGCTGGTATTCGGGCGCACCTACGGCATTTTGGCAAATGCCGAGGCGGCTATTGTGAATTCAGGTACCGCATCGCTTGAGGCTACACTTCTGGGCACTCCTCAGGTGGTATGCTGGTCCACTTCCCCGCTGACCGCCTTCCTTGCGCGCAAAGTGCTCAGGGTTATGGACCATATCAAATATGTTTCCCTTGCGAACCTTATCGCGGACAAGCTCATCTTCAAGGAGCTGATTCAGGAGGACTTCAATGCCACCGCTGTTACTGCAGAACTGCGGCGCCTTATGGAAGATAATGCGCTGCGCGAACAGATGCAGCAGGACTACGCCTCCGTCCGCAGTGCACTGGGCGAAGGCGCAGCCTCACGCGAATTTGCCGTAGATATGATTGCCCGCATAAAGCAGGCATAGCCTTAATCCATAAACAGATTTACCGACTTGGTGTCAAGGGAGTTGCTGCCGACCTCTATTCGGAACTCACCGGGCTCCACCTCCCATATGTGCCTCTCCGAATATATTTCGAAAGCGGAGCTGTCAAGAGTGAACTCCACAATAGTGCTCTCACCGGGAGCAAGGGTTACCTTGGTGAACTCCTTGAGCTGCCTGTCCCTCGGAACTACTGAAGCGAACAGGTCGCAGACATAGAGCTGAACTGTTTCAGTGCCGGCACGATTGCCGGTATTGGTGAGTTCCACCTTCACGCGGACCGGCTCCCCTATCCTGAAGTGCTCCGCTTCCAGCCTCGGCTCTCCGTATTCGAACTCTGTATAGCTCAGACCGAAGCCGAACGGGAACTGTGGACCGGACTCGATGTCGCAGGCATATATCTCACAGAAAGTCCTGTAATTGTTGTAGCGGACAGGCACCTGCCCCACGTGGCGCGGGAAGGTCTGGCACAAACGGCCGCTCGGATTGTAATCTCCGCAAAGAATATCGGCTACTGCGTGTCCTCCCTCTGTTCCCGGGTACCAGGCCTCAAGCACAGCGTCGCTGTTATCCAACACTTCAGAAAGGCAGAGCGGACGGCCGTTGAAAAGCACCGCCACCACCTTTTTGCCCATTTTGCGGTATTTTTTCAGAATTTCAATCTGCTTTTGTTCAATTTCCAGTTTGCCGGTGCTGACTCCTTCTCCGATAATGCCCTTAGGCTCACCTATGCAGACTATCGCAACCGGCGCGCCCGATTTGATGCGGAACACTTCCTCAAGCGCCTCGCTGACCGTCACCACTTCCTCTGCGCGACCCTTGCAGGACCAGGCTCCGAGATAATCCCCGCCTTCCGCAGCAAAAGGACCGTCAACAAGCACTTCTGTTCCCTTGCTCAGAGGAAGCAGACCACCATTGTTCTGAAGCAGCACCATTGAACCGCAGGCGGCCTCGCGGGCAGTGCGGCGGATTTCGTCGCTGAGCAGCTCCTCAGCCTCCCTCTGACGGTCACAATACTTGAAAGGATCATCGAACAGACCCATTTCGAATTTAGGTTTGAGGCAGTTGTAGGCTGCGGTACGCAGCTGTTTTTTGCTCACCTTGCCTTCGTCATACAGAGTGCGGAGATGGCGCACAAAATGCTCGGAAGACATATCCATATCAATGCCGGCACGGATTGCCCTGTAGGCGGAGGTCTTCCGGTCCTCCACTGCACCTTCCTTGTAGGCATACCACATAGTCTTCCAGTCCGTCATCAGAAGACCCTCAAAGCCAAGCTCGTCACGAAGCACATCGCTGAGCAGATACCGGCTGAAGGTCACGGGAAGGCCGTCATAGGTAAGATAGGACTCCATCACGGAACCTACCCCGGCCCCGATGCAGGCCCTGTACGGCGGAAGATATATCTCTTCGAGCTCACGATGTGAAAACTCGGTATTGTTGTAGTCACGCCCGGCTTGGACTGCGGCATAGCCTGCAAAATGCTTCGCGCAGGCCATAATGGTTGCAGGGTCCGAGAGGTCCTTGCCCTGGAAGCCGCGCACCCTTGCAGCAGCGAGCTCGGCACAAAGATAAGGGTCTTCCCCGCTGGTCTCCATCACTCTGCCCCAACGGCCATCAACACAGATGTCCACCATAGGTGCGTAAGTGAGCTGGAGGCCTGCTGCGGCCGCTTCGCGCGCAATCGCAACGGAGTTGCGTTCGACCGCCCCGCGGTCGAAACAGCAGGCCTCCGCCAACGGAATCGGGAAAATCGTCCTGAACCCGTGGATGACATCCTCGTGAAACATCAGTGGAATCCCCAGGCGGCTGCTCTTGAGTGCATCCTCCTGCAGAGACCTGGTAAGATCTGTCCCGCTTGCTTTCAGGATTGCACCTACCTCGTCACGGGCGATTGCAGCCCTCACTGATGAGTCAACACTCATCCAGTGCGGAATCAGATTGGTCTGTGCAATCATTTCATCGACAGTCATCCTGTCGAGAAGGTCGTTGAGCCTCTTCTCAACCGGAGCTGATGCATCCTTGTACAGAGGCTCTGAATCACCGGCACAAGAGCAAATCATCGCTGCTGCCAGTGCAAGGGACAAAACAAAACGCTTCATAATGCTTAATTTGAAAAACTGCTGCCACCGAGGAACTCTCTCAGGAGTGAGGTAGGCGGAATCTCGTTATCAGGCACGGCTGTGAAATAGTGTATGAATTTCAGCAGGCGGTGAGCCTCCGCGTACTCGGGGCAATTCTTCGGTATTGTTCTCAGTATCGGGTCTGCGTGATTGCGCATAACCGCAAATTCCACAAGATAGGCGGAGTTGAACATCACATCCGCGTTCTCCTGATAAGGATTAATCCATTTCTCTTCAGCTTCAAGCACATTAGGCCACTGCTGAATGGTCTGGCGGGCGGTAAATGCCCCCTTGTTGTAATCCCTGACTATACGCCTCAGCAGACGGTTGTCGCTGGTAGGAATGCAGTTATGGTTATCCAGACTGATGCTTGTAAGCGTGGAAATGAAAATCCTGAACTTGCAGCTGTCTTCGATTTTGTCGGTAAGTCTAGGATTGAGGGCGTGTATTCCCTCAACAATCAGCACGCTGCCTTCACGCAGTCTCTTTTTCTTGCCGTTGTACTCGCGCATTCCGGTAGTGAAATTGTAGGTAGGAATCTCAACTTCCTCTCCGGCAAGCAGTTTCAGAAGGTCCTGCTGGAGAGCTTCGTGGTCAACCGTTTCGAAATTGTCGAAATCGTACTGGCCGTTGGGAAGCAGAGGGGTATCCACCCTGTTGACGAAATAATCATCCGTAGAGAAAGCCACAGGCTGGAGTCCGCAGGCTTTGAGCTGAACGCTGAGCCTCTTGGAGAAAGTGGTCTTTCCGGAGCTTGAAGGACCTGTCACCAGGACTAGTCTCACCTTGTTCTCACCATAGTATCGGGCTTCAATTTCTTCGGCAATCTTGACGATTTTCTTCTCCTGAAGGGCCTCTGCGACCTGTATCAGCTCGCTTCCGTGACCTTTGCGAAGCTGGTGGTTCACATCACCGGCATTGTTGAGTTTGGTTATGATGTTCCAGCGCAGATTCTCGGAAAACATCTCGTATGTCTTCGGCTGCGGCACATAAGGCACAAGCCTTGTCGGGTCCCTGTGGTCAGGCACTCTGAGCAGCAGTCCGTCATAGCACTTCTGTATATCCCATACCTTCAGATAGGAAGCAGACGGGAGCAGCCTTCCGTAATAGTAGTCAGGACTGTCTCCGAGCAGATAATAATCCGTATAGACATCCTCGCTGGTCTCCAGCAGTCTTACCTTATCGATATACCCGAGGTCCCTGAAGAGTTTGATGGCCTCCCCGATCTGAACCTCCCTTCTGTGGAAAAGCACATTCTCTTCCACCATTTCAAGCATACGCGACTTGATTTTCTGAACGTCATCTTCGGTCAGCGGACTGTCATCCTTCTTCTTGAAATTGACATAGAAGCCTCCCGAAAGAGGGTGCTCGATATAGACCCTGCAGCCCTTGAACACCTCGTGGGATGCCTTGCAGAGCAGGAAAAACAGGGACCGTTGATACACTCTCATACCACTCGGGTCAGTGACATTGAGGTATTCAATCTCCCGGTTGTTGTACACTCTGAACTTGAGTCCCTGAGAGACATTGTTTACCCTGGCGGAAACAATCGGGTAAGGTCTGTCAAATTCAAATTCAGGGAGCATTTCCAGGAGGGTGGTGCCTTCCACAAACTCCTTGTAGCTCCCTGTGTTCTTGCAATAAACGGTAATCATCTTTCTTAAAGGTATTTCTACTGTAATATTCCTAAATTCTGCTTGAGTCTCAGAACGCGATACACCTTCGCGTCCAGTTCTTCCATAGGGAATTCTCCGCTCTCCACCTTTGCCGTAATGGCATCAATCACTTCGACCGTCTGCTTCAGTGCCAGAATGAGGTCTGCACCTGCACTGTAGGCAGCCACGCAGGCCGCAACCTGGTCTCCGTCAAAAATATCTGTAACGCCCTTCATACCCATCCCGTCAGTGACAATCACACCCTGAAAACCGAGGGAATCACGAAGGAACTGATTGATTGGGCGGGAAATGCTTGCAGGCATACCGCCCGGATCTATAGCCGGTACAGCGAGGTGGCCGGTCATCACCATCTCAATACCTTCGCCGACAAGCCGGCGGAAAGGAAGCAGCTCAACGCTGTCGAGCCTTTCCCTGCTATGTTCAAGCACAGGAAGGGCGAGATGGCTGTCGGTTGAAGTGTCCCCGTGCCCCGGGAAGTGCTTCGCGCAGGAAGCTATCCCCGCTTCGCGCTGCCCCCTAGCATAAGCAGAAGCTCGCTCTGCTACCATATGCGGATCCGAACCGAATGAACGGGTACCGATTACCGGATTGTCCGGATTGGTATTGACATCGGCATCGGGAGCAAGATTGGCGTGTATTCCCAGCTCCTTAAGCTGGGCTCCGATTGCAAGGCCCACTTCGTAAGCCTGCTCGTCGGATTTGATATATGCTGCTTTGGGAAGTCTTCTGTAATCCTGCTTCAGGCGCATTGCGGCTCCCCATTCGGCGTCGATGCATACAAAAAGCGGAATCTGCGCACTTGCCTTGAGCCTTGGAAGAAGTGAGTCCACCTCCGCCTTGGTGCTGACCATAACTATCACTCCTCCGACGTGGTCGCGGGCAACAAGGGAATCGATATCGGGGTCGTAATGCTGGGGCACCATCAGCTGCGCAACCTTGTCCCGGACGGACATCTCCCCAATGGTCAAGGCAAGCGAGTCCTTGCAGGAACCAAGCAGGAGGCTGAAAGCGAGCAGAATTGCGAGTTTACAGTGCATATCTTCCAAGAAAGTGCAAATTTAACACAAAATCATTATTTTTGCATATATGAAAGCCAAGTTACTGTTGATTTTTGTCAGCTCTCTGCTCATTGTTTCCTGCGGGGGCAACAAATCAAAAAACCAAGAACCGGAACCTATCCCACCGATCGGATTCAGAGCATCCGATTACATTCACGAATCCACCAAAGTCAAAAGCGGTGAAACTTTCCCGGCACTTATGCGCCGCATAGGTCTCAGCGCTGAGGACGCTGCCACAATGACTTCCCGCCTTGACACTATCTTCTCTCCGAGAAAGATGAAAGCCGGAGCCCTGGTGGATATGTATTTCAGCGGAGATTCGCTTGAGCGCAAGCTCGAATATGCTGTTTACCACAATACCAAGACCAGACTCACCGTCTTCAAATGTGCGGACAGCCTCTATCTTTGGAACTATGTCCGGCCTACCGAAAAACAGACCGTTTATAGCGATATACTCATCGAATCTTCCCTTTGGAACGATACCGTTGCTGCGGGAGCTCCGGTTGACATAGTGGGCGAACTCTCGGACATCTACGCCTGGACGGTCAACTTCTTCGGACTTCAGAAGGGAGACCGCTTCCAGACCGTCTATACCCAGACGGTATGCGAAGGAGAGGTGCTCTATGTGGACCACGTGGACTTCTGCCGCTATACCAGAGACACACGGGATGAGGTAATAGCCGTCAGGATGGATATCGAGGGCAATTCCGACAAATATTTCAACCAGAAGGGGGACAACCTGCGCAAAGCCTTCCTCAAGGCTCCGCTGAACTTCAAAAGGGTCAGCTCAAAGTTCTCCTACGCACGCAAGCATCCTGTGACCGGCAAGGTCAGACCTCATACCGGAGTTGACTACGCAGCACCTATGGGAACACCTGTGGTCGCCCTCGGTGACGGACAGGTCATCTCAGCAGGCTGGACCACAACGGGAGGAGGCAATGTGGTCAAAATCCGGCACAACAGCGTCTATACCACCGGCTATATGCACCTCAAGGGCTTTGCGAAAGGCATAAAGAAAGGGGCAAAGGTCAAACAGGGCCAGGTAATAGGCTATGTAGGCTCTACCGGAACCAGTACAGGTCCTCACCTCGACTTCCGAGTATGGCAGAACGGCAATCCAATTGACCCTCTGAAGATGAAATCCCCTGCTGCCGACCCGCTTCCTAAGCAGTACAAGCCTCAGCTGGATTCTCTCTGCGCAATGTATCTGCAGATGATAGACAATGGAAATTAAGCCCGTAGCCAGATTCCACTGCCCGGTAGGCGGAAAGTTCGGTCTTCCCCGCCAGAGCGGGATTGTGGATTCCCTGAATGGACATATCGTTTTCGAGCCCAAATACCGCAATCCGGACGCGATACGCGGTCTGGAAGGCTTTTCCCATATCTGGCTGATTTGGGGATTCAGCTGCAACGGGGCAAGCGAGTCGCTTACAGTACGCCCTCCTAGGCTCGGAGGCAATGAAAGGGTAGGCGTCTTTGCAAGCCGCTCCCCTTTCCGTCCCAATCCCCTGGGAATATCTTCCGTGCGCATAGATAGCATTGACTTCGGGCGGTGCGAAATCAGAGTCAGCGGTGCGGACCTGGCGGACGGCACACCGATTTATGACATCAAGCCCTATGTAAGATACTGCGATTCGCATACTGATGCGGTCTGCGGTTTTGTGGACAGCAACAGATGGAAGGAACTGAAGGTGGAATTCAGCTCCACTGAAGTGCAGGAAAAGCTTTCCCGCACTCTTGGAGAAGATGGACTCAAAGCCCTTTGCGGCATACTCTCGCAGGACCCCAGGCCACAGTATGCGGACGACCCGGACAAAAAATATGGCCTGACTTTCTCAGGCCATAATATCAGATTTCACGTGGCGGACTCAGCCGCCTGGGTCGATTCGCTGGACTAAGCCTTCCACCTCAGGACAGGCTGCCTTGCGGCAAGGGTCTCGTCAGGGCGCCCAATCGGAGTGTTGTGAGGAGCCTGGTGCAGAATGTTCGGATCCTCGGCAGCCTCAGCGGCAATCCTGTGCATCACCTCTATGAATTCGTCAAGAGTTTCCTTCGACTCAGTCTCCGTAGGCTCAATCATCAGGGACTGGTGGAAGAGCATAGGGAAATAAATTGTAGGAGCGTGGAAACCGTAATCCAGCAAACGCTTTGCCACATCCAGGGTAGTTGCCCCAGGCACGCCTTCTTTCGCTCCGTCATCAATCAGACCGTCAAAGACAAACTCGTGTTTGCATACTGAAGCGATAGGAAGCTTGTAGGCATCCTTGAGGGATTCCTTGATGTAATTGGCATTCAAAGTGGCAAGTTTGCCTGCAAGACGAAGGTTCTGCTTTCCGAGCATCAGGATGTAAGTATAAGCTCTGAGCATCACGCCGAAATTCCCGTGGAAGCCTGAAGTGTGCACACTGTCAAGCAATGAAACAAGTTTGTTACATACACCCACAGGGCCGCTTCCGGGCCCTCCGCCACCGTGAGGAGTGGAGAAAGTCTTGTGCAGGTTGAGATGCATTATGTCAAACCCCATATCGCCCGGCCTTACAACACCGAGCAGCGGATTCATATTGGCTCCGTCGTAGTAAAGCAGTCCTCCGCAATCGTGAACCAGCTTTGCAATCTCCTTGATATCCCTTTCGAAGAGTCCGAGGGTATTGGGATTGGTCATCATTATGCCGGCAATGTCATCACCGAGCAGAGGCTTCAGATCCTCAACATCGACAAGTCCGTCTGCCTTTGATTTCACAACAACCACCTCCAGTCCGCAGACCGCTGCGCTGGCGGGATTGGTACCGTGGGCACTGTCCGGAACTATCACCTTCCTGCGCGCGTGGTCGCCCCTGCTTTCGTGATATGCACGCATAAGCATAAGGCCGGTAAGCTCTCCGTGTGCACCGGCACAAGGAAGGAAGGTGAAATGTGCCATACCCGTGATGGCAGCAAGGGCCTTGTCAAGACCTTCATATACTTCCTTCACACCCTGAACATCCTCCTGAAGCGGATGCACTCCGGCAAAGGCAGGCATTGAAGCAATCTCCTCGTTAATCTTCGGATTGTACTTCATAGTACAGCTTCCGAGAGGATAGAATCCGGTATCCACACCGAAATTCATCTGGCTGAGGTTGGTGTAATGCCTTACGACATCCACCTCGCTGACCTGAGGGAGCACAGGAGCTTCCTTTCTTGCGAGTTTCTCAGGAAGACTTACCCGGACCTGAGGCTCACGGAGCGAATAGCCGGTGCGCCCTTCCTTCGAGAGTTCGAATATCAGTTTGTCGTAATATTTCATAAACCCTTGACTACCTCTATGAGAGCGTCGATTTCCCCGCGGGTGCGCTTCTCGGTTACACAGAATGAAACATAGCCTTCCTCAGTTTCGAGCGCTGCAAAGAAGCCCGCATCCGAAAGGGCCTGCTGGAGTTTCTTTACATCGCACAATGGCTTGAGTACAAACTCTTTGATAAATGGTTTGTCCTCGAAAAGAGCATCGAACTTGCCCGTAGCGAGAAGCCCTTCACGAAGGCGGTGGGAGCCTTCGCAGCAAAGGTCATTGACCTGCCGCAGGCCCTCAGGCCCCATAAGCGAAAGATATACCGTTACCCAGAGGGCCATCAGCGACTGGTTGGAGCAGATATTGGATGTTGCCTTTTCGCGGCGTATATGCTGCTCGCGTGCCTGAAGAGTAAGCACAAAGCACCTGCGTCCCTGAGCATCTGTGGTCTGGCCGACGATTCTTCCCGGCAGCTTTCGCATATACTCGGCCTTGCAGGCCATAAAGCCAACATAAGGACCTCCGTAGCAAAGCGGAATACCCAGAGGCTGCCCGTCTCCAACTGCCAGGTCGGCCCCCCACTCGGCAGGGCTCTTCACCACCGCAAGAGTGCTCGGGTCGCAATATTCCACAAGCAGGGCACCCGCCTTGTGGACAGCCTCGGCAAAGCCTTCGTGGTCCTCCACGATTCCGTAGCGGTTGACGCTCGGAACGATTACACCACCGACTGAAGCGTCGGCAAGAGCTGCTTCCAAGGCATCGTACGAAGTCTGGCCATCCTTCGACGGGATGAGTTCAATCTCTGTACCTGCCCATTTGGCATAGCACTGCACAGTGCGGATGACATTGGGCAGAAGGGTGGAGCTGAGCAGCACCCTGGTCTTTTTCCTTGTGGAGGCAAGACAGAAACGAACTGCTTCTGCTGCGGCCGACGGTCCGTCATACATTGAAGCATTGGAAACATCCATCCCGGTAAGGTTGCATATCATCGACTGATACTCGAAGATATACCTTAGCGTTCCCTGCGAAATCTCGCACTGATAAGGGGTATAGGCGGTAAGGAACTCGCTGCGGGATGTAATCTGCGGTATTACCGCAGGTGTGTAGTGGTCATAGGCACCGGCTCCGACAAACACCTTCTTGCGCGGCGTCTTTGCAGCCAGACCCTCGAAAAAGTCCCTGACCTCCTGCTCGCTCATAGCGTCGGGCAGGTCATATTCACCTTTGAAGATGAAATCCGACGGTACATCAGAGTACAGGTCATCAAGCGAGCCGACACCTATCCTCTGAAGCATTGTCCGGATATCTTCCTCTGTATGTGGAAAATACGCGAACTTTCCTGCCATTTTACTTTACTATTTTGGCGTAAGCGGCAGCATCGAGGAGGCTGTTGCACTCTCCCTTGTCGCTCATTTCGATTTTGATGATCCAGTTTGTGTATGGATCGGCGTTGATAAGGGAAGGATCGTCCTCGACAGCCCTGTTGGTGGCAACGACCGTACCTGATACCGGGCTGTAAAGGTCTGCCGCAGTCTTCACGCTCTCGAGAGCTCCGAACTCGCTTCCCTTTTCGATTTCATCCCCGTCGGATGGCATATCGACATAAGTAATGTCTCCAAGCTCGCTCTGGGCGAAATCAGATACTCCGATGATTGCAACGTTGCCGTCGATTCTTACCCACTCGTGTGACTCGCTGTAAAGGAGTCCTTCAATGATCTTGCTCATTATTTCTTATAGTTAGTTTGATAAAATCTTTTCTTGATAACCTCAGCAGGGAAAACCTTGCTGCGTATGCGTACCTGCAGCTGAGTGCCGAGAGCGCCGTAGGCAGAGTCCACGAGAGCAAAGGCAAGGCTGCGGTCAAGGGAAATGGAATGGTAGCCCGTGGTGACAACGCCAACTACTTCCCCATCAGGAGTTTCAACGCTGTACCCCGCACGCGGGATAGCCCTGTCCTTCACCTCAAGCCCGACGAGTTTGCGTGCAGTTCCGCCGGCTTTCTGCGCAACAAGAGCATCCTTACCGACAAACTCTTCCTTATCGAGTTTGCAGAAAATGGAGAGCCCTGCCATCACCGGAGAAATCTCAGGGCTGAGTTCGTCCCCGTAAAGCGGAAGTCCCGCTTCGAAACGCAGGGTGTCACGGCATCCCAGTCCGCAAGGCTGGATACCGGCCTCCAGCAGTGTCTGCCAGAGTTCTTTGGTCTTTTCTGTTGAAGCATAAATTTCAAAACCGTCCTCCCCGGTATAGCCGGTACGGCTGAGTATCAGACCCGGAAGCTCGCAATAGGTGTAGAATGTGAGTCCTGAAGCCTGCGGAAGGCCAAGGACACGCACCAGCACATCTTCGCTCTGAGGTCCCTGGACTGCAATCTGGCCCCACTGCTCTGACTGGTTGTCAATCTTCACATCGTAGCCTTCGGCATTGCCCAGAATCCACTCGTAGTCCTTGTCTATGTTGGATGCATTGACAACAAGAAGATAGTGCTCTGCTGTAAACCCTTTGTAAACCAGAAGGTCATCCACAACTCCCCCGTCAGGGTAGAGCATCATTCCGTAAAGTATCTCTCCGGCAGCGGCCCTGGTGATGTCGTTGGTGAAAATATGGTTCACAAAACGCGTTGCGTCCGGACCGTCAACAAAAATCTCACCCATATGGGAGACGTCGAACATTCCGACTTTTGTGCGTACGGCATTATGCTCCGCAATAATTCCGGCCGGATAGCGAATAGGCATATCAAATCCGGCGAAGGGACTCATCACAGCCCCAAGGGCAACGTGAGAATCGTGTAGGCAGGTCTGTTTATCCATTATGTATCAGTATGTAACTATCTGTTGAGAAGTTCCAGGTCCTTTTTGAGGAGTATCTTCTTGTCCATCAGGGCAACCTTCTGGAACAGTATAATCTGGTTGGGAAGGCTCAGATAGACCTTGTCCTCGTGCTTGTTTTTCCTCCACCATTTGTAGAAGCCTACAGGGTCGGTCTGGAAAGGGATGCGGGCAATTATCCCGGTACCGTAACCCGGATAATCTATGGTGAGCTTTAGGCCCATATAGCGCTTGTAGTAATCAGGATCCGCTCTGCGAAGTTTGCTCTCAAGCGGATTGAAGACCTCTATTTCATCAACATGCAGGGTCTTTTCACGAATAATCATCTTGTGAATCCTTACCGGATCCACGCAAATCCATACACCCATTTTCAGTGTCTGCGGGCCTTGTTCGGTGTCCAGAGTCAGCTCGTCGCAAGAGTAATAGAGCTTCTCCGGGTCCAAAGGCGCTACGTTTGGCTGATCTTCCATTGGTCTTCTTTTCTGCGAGGTCGAATTATCTCGACAAATTTAGCAAAAAAATCTTTTATTTGTACCTTTGGAGAATGAATCAATTTCTGGTCAGTCTCAGCGGAATGTTTGAAGCGGAGGGATTCCACCCCCTGGAATCGGCGGAACTGGACTTCAGGGAGCTGGATGGCACCTGCTGCTATTGCAGCGAAGAAGCTTCCGAGGTCTTCAGCAAAGCCATTCCCGGCCCGGAGGGGATAGCTTGGATAGACAGCGGAGACTACCATTACCTGAGTTATTTCCGCGCGGGAAGAATACTTGAGGATTTCGAACTGATTCTGCTCGACAATCACAGCGACGACTTCGACCTTTGCGGGCTCCTTTCCTGCGGCAACTGGGTTACGGCACTTCAGGCACAGAGCGGATGCAAAGTCAGCCTGATTCGGAAAATCTCAGACTTCGACCCGGCTGCCTCCGCCCTGCCAGTCTTCATAAGTCTGGACCTGGATGTGCTTCAGGACAGCGAATTCATCACCAATTGGGACCAGGGTACTATGACAATGAAAGAGCTCGAAACCATACTGGGAGCCATCGCCGGCAGCCGCAAAGTACTGGGTATGGACATCTGCGGAGGACTTAGCGTGAGCAAAGGGGCAAGCGACGCGACCCTGCAGTCCAACCGGGAATTCAGGGAAAGACTTTGCGTTTTTTTGAGGGAAATCAGTCTTCTGCCGTAAGAACGTTGACGTATTGTCCTGTAATTTCCACTGTAACAGGCAGATTTGCAACGATTTCACCGTCCAGTTCCACTATATCCCTGGACTTCTCATCCAAAGCTTCGATACGGATTTTCTTTCCGCGCAGATAGAGTATGTATTTGGATTCGTGAACCGTATGGTTGTAAATTCTCGGCAACTCGGCAAGCAGTCTGCCCAGTTTGACCACCGGCACTACCATAGCATCCAATATGCCGTCCGTCGGATCCGCAATGCTGCACTGCTGCATACCGCCTCCGCAGTATGACCCGTTTCCGATAGCCATATCATATACTCCCCCGCTGTAAACCAGCTGGTCATCGCAATAGATTGCAACATTCTGGACTGAGATATGGATAATGTTGTAAATCAGGGAAGTAAGATATATCCTTGAACTGCGCAGCCCCCTTTCCTTCTGGGTGTTGACCCTTTGGCACACGTGCGAATCGAAACCGAACCCTCCGACATTGGCCATATATGACACCTTTCCGTCATCGGACGTGAGTTTCACCACATCTTCACGCACGAACCTGCCCTTGGCAAGAAGGCCGATGACCTTCTCAACATCGCGGGGAATGCCGAAAGCCTTAATCCAGTCGTTTCCGGAACCGATTGGTGCTACGGCCAGATAGAACTCCGAAGGGCTGACTCCTGAGGTCTCGCACCAGCTGAGGACTCCATCAAAGACTTCGTGGATGGAACCGTCACCACCCACCGCCATTATCTTGCGGTATCCCCTTCTTGCAGCAACAGCGGCAAGCTGGGTTGCGTGATGCTTGTGAGTAGTATAGACAGTATAAAAAGGAATATTGTACTCTTTAAGCAAGCGCTCTGCAGGGACCCAGTATTTCATTGTCTTGCCTGAACCTGCATGCGGATTAACTATTATATACCATTCTTCTTTTATCGTTGCCATCTCAAGTTTTGTGGTTTCAAAGAATACAAATATAAGGAAAATTTGCTAAATTCGCGGTCTATGGGAAAGATAATAGCAATCGCAAACCAGAAGGGCGGAGTGGGCAAAACCACCACGGCAATCAATCTTGCCGCATCCCTCTCAATTCTCGAGAAGAAGGTACTCATCATAGATGCGGACCCTCAGGCAAATTCAACCTCGGGACTCAACTGTTCTCCTGATTCCACCGATGGCAAGACTTTATACGAAATAATGATAGGAAAGGTGAGCGCAGCCGAAACCATACTCCCTACGGAGATGGAGAACCTGAAAATCATCCCTTCCCACATCAATCTTGTAGCAGCAGAAATCGAAATCATAGACCTTCCGAACCGCGACCACATCCTCAGGGAAGCCCTCGCACCAATCAAGGACGATTACGATTTCATCATCCTGGACTGTGCCCCTTCTCTCGGGCTCACCACCGTCAACTGCCTTTCGGCAGCCGACTCGGTGATTATTCCTGTCCAGCCTGAGTTCTTCGCTCTCGAAGGTCTCGGGAAACTGCTTCAGACCATACGTCTTGTCCAGAGCGGAAGCAATCCGGGCCTCGACATCGAAGGCTTCGTCGTAACCATGTTCGACGGACGCACCAAGGTGCACGCGCAGGTAGTGGCCCAACTCAAGGAGTATTTCAAGGATATGGTCTTCAACACCATCATCCAAAGGAACATACGCCTTTCCGAAGCTCCGTCTTACGGAAAGCCTATAGTCCTCTATGAAGTGACTAGCACAGGAACAATGAACTACCTCAATCTCGCAAGGGAGGTACTCGAGCGTAACAACCAAAGCATATGAGCCAGCCACCAAGAGGCCTTGGGAAAGGCCTGAGCGCCATTCTCGGCAACATTCAGAGCGCCGATGACCTGCGCAGCCCAGTAGCATACAACTCCAAACCTGCAGCAGGAGACAATACAGCTGCCGGAGCCACTGCCGATGTGGTACGCATTCCTGTGAACCTCATCGAGCCGAACCCGTTCCAGCCCCGCCTGTCCTTCGATATGGAGGAACTCGAAGGTCTCGCCGCTTCCATCCGCACCCTCGGGCTCATCACTCCTATCACGGTCCGCCGCCGCGCTGACGGCAGATACCAGATCATTAGCGGAGAAAGGCGTTACCGCGCCTGCCAGATGGCCGGCCTTACCGAAGTCCCTGCCTATGTGCGCGATGCGGACGACCAGGGAATGCTGGAGATGGCCATTGTGGAGAATATCCAAAGGTCCAACCTTGACCCTATCGAGATAGCCCTCAGCTACCGCAGGCTGATGGATGAATGCCAGCTTACCCAGGAGGTAATGGCGGAAAGGCTGGGACGCAACCGATCTTCGGTTGCCAACCAGATCCGGCTTCTGAATCTTCCGGTCAAAGTGCAGCACGACCTCAAGGTAGGGCAAATCAGCGTGGGACACGCCAAGGTCCTTCTCAGCATAGACGACCCTGATGTTCAGGTAAAGCTCTGCGACCTCGTTATCCGCACAGGAATGAACGTCCGTCAGCTCGAACAGAAAGTCAAATCCCTGATGGAGAGCGGGAAACCGGCGTCCGGGACCAAGCGTCCTGAGCGCGTCCACGAGATTCCGCAGGAACACAAGGACCTCTGCAAGGAAGTTGCCCGCTACTGCAAGGGCGAAATCAGCCTCAAGAGAAGCAGCTCCGGCAAGGGCACAATGACAATACACTTCAATTCCGACAAGGAAATAAGCGCACTTCTGGATGCTCTCAAAAAGTAAAAGACGCCTCCTTGCCGCAGCATTTGCCATCTTCGCGGTGAGCCTGCTTGACTGCAAAGCGCAGTTCAAGGAAGAAGCCTTTTCCCAGAAGTTCAACGATGACCAGGCCAACCAGAAGGATACCACGGACAAGAACTCCATTTTCTCACTGAAGAAATACTGGGGAGCCCTCGGCCACAAAAACACTATGGATGTGACCACGGCGTTCTGCGGCTCAACCGTTCTGGTCGGAGGAATGCAGATTTACAACAAGGACTATTGGAAGCTGCCTATAGTCTATGGAGGAATAGCAGCAGGTGTAGGCAGCGGCATATGGTTCAACACCCAGGGCAAACACGACACGGCAGCCTGGTGCTTTGCCGGAGCCGGTCTGGTGTACTGGGGCACGCTTATGGACGGAGTCATCAACTTCATCCCGGACGACTGGCCACAGCCTGGCAAGGCGCCTCTCTATTCGCTGCTGCTGCCGGGACTGGGGCAGATTTACAACCACGAAATCTGGAAACTCCCTATCTATTACGGCATAATGATAGGTGGTCTGGATTACTATTTCATGTTCAAAAAGAACTTCGAAAGGTTCCGTACCATCTACAACAACCAGGATACCACCTACTACCCTCTTGAGACATCCAAGTACTACAAGAACCTCTACCGCCGCTACCGCGACTATGCCCTGCTGGTGGTTTTCGCAGGCTACTTCCTTCAGGCAATAGATGCCAACGTCTTTGCCTATATGCACAATTTCGAGGTTACTGAGGACCTGACCCTGGACATCAGCCCTACCATCATAGCCCCCAACACCGACTATGCAATGGCTCCGGTGTCCAATATGTCCCCCGGTTACTCCCCTGCCATAGGGCTCAGCATAGGTCTCAAATTCTGAGATTTCATCCCTATCATCAGTTTCACTTCCCAGGACGGCGCCTTTTCGCTGCCCGGATACCGTGTAGTTGAGAGCCTGAGCTTCAGCTCTTTCCAGGATGCGTATAGCGAGAGCGCATATCCCCGTCCATAATAGGCAGGCACGTTGAAACTTCCCGGCACATCCCTTTCATAGACATAAATCCTGTCCGCCCAGTTGTCCACGGCAAAGACAGTCGCTCTTGCCCACAGCGCAGCCTCCCCCTTCCAGCCCGCTTCCGCATAGCCCAGCCATCCCCAACCGTTGCAGCCCACGGCATTCAGTCGCATATGTGTCTGCAAACGGCCCCAGGCGGCATCCAGGTCGAATCGTATGTCATTCCGCAGTGCCTCCTTTGCCGCCTGGGGCCTGTAGCGGGAACTCAGTTTCAGCGAAGGGGTGAAGGCACCGAAACTTTTCTGGAGATTCAGTATTCCCTTGAACTGCGCCTCCTCTTTTGAAGGGTGCCAGGCAGCATCGAGGCTCACCGACAGCCCCGGAAGCTGAAGTCCGGCCGCAGCGCCCCATTCGTCAGAGACCTTACTGCCCGAGCGTGCCGCACCCGCCCAGGGCGAACAGTAGGAAGGAGAATATGTCCTTGCAAGCAGAGCGGCCTTTTTGCCATAGGCAATATTCCATACCCCGGCAAGCAGGGCTGCTGAGCCGCCGGAAGCGAAGTCCAGGGCACCCTCGCCCGAAAAAGTCATCTTGCCTATACTTGAACGGAAATCACCGGAAAGCCGGTAGCCTTCGGGGCTGTGCACTGCCGTCACACCGGCTGTGGTATTCTTCCACAGATGATTCAGATTCACCATCTGAACACCCTGAAAATCAGCAGCAAGGCTTATGCTGGTAAGGCCCAGGTCCATAGATGCGGCAGCTCCGCAGAATGAAGACTCGGGGCTGAAGGTATTGCAGGCAGCAAGACCGCTGGCATTACGCGTGAACGCCGATACGCCCGAAAAGCCCGAGAGGCTGAATCCGCTCCACAGCAGCAGGCCCTGACCGAAACGGGCGCTGAAATTGCCCGCTACCACGCGGCTCAGCACGCGTCCGTTGTAGCTGAGGCTGGCGCTTGTCAGCTTCCCATCTTTGAGGGCAAGCGCAGCACCGTAGCGCGAATCCAGGCTGGAAGATGCTTTGAAGGCTGAGCCCCAGCGCCCGTTTTTGACGCTTTGGCGCATTCGGGCGTCAGCATAGAGACTCCCTTTGTTTGCTGAGCCTAGAACTCCTGAGGGTCTAAGTATTATGAAATAATCCAGGTCCCTTGCCATCTGCAGGCCTATTCCCGGGACGGCGGCGAGTTCGGCTACGGAGCATATATCCCCATCGCTGCGGATGTAGTCCAGGATGGAGGCAACCTGGAACGGGGTGAAGAAGCCTGTGGAACTGAGTTGGGAGCGGCTCGCACTGTTAAGGTCCAGCGGATGGTCCGAAAGGCTCTGGTAGCGCTCAAGTTCGCTTTCGGAGAGCTCCTCCAGGGTGGAGGCTCCGCTCAGGCGCAGCACGGCCTGAAGGAAGGAATCATCATTGATTTGTGCGGGAGTCAGGCTTAAAAAAGCGATTATCAGAAGGCGAAGCATCATAGTCCAAAAATTTTTCCGCTAATTTAGCAAAGCACGGTTATTTTTCCTAACTTTGGACTTTGTTATTTCCAAAAATATGTGCAGCGTCAAACTTCACGACAAAACCTTCGTTCCTTACATCAAAAACGAAGAATTGATGAAGGCAATTGCCAATGTTGCTGGGCAGATTTCTGCCCGTCACAAGGATGACCCTCAGCCGCCTGTTCTCCTGTGCGTCCTGAACGGTGGATTGCTCTTCACAGCAGAACTTCTCAAGCTTATCGACTTACCTGTAGAACTCCAGACTGTCCGGCTCGCCTCCTACAGCGGCACCGACTCCGTCGGCCCGGTCAGAATGATAGGCACGCTAGGCTCGGAACTGAAAGGCCGCAATGTCATAATCTGCGAAGATATAGTGGACACAGGCAAGACTATGGTCTTTCTCCACGAGCTTCTGCTCAAGGAAGGCGCTGCGAGCGTGGAAATCTGCACTATGCTGCTCAAACCGGAAGTCTATAAGCAGCCTCTTGCACTTGACTACGTGGGAATGGAAATCGAAAACCGCTTCATTGTCGGCTTCGGCCTGGACTATGACCAGCTCGGAAGAAATCTCAACGATATCTACATATTGGAATAATTATGAAGTATTACATCATGTTCGGCCCTCCGGGAGCCGGTAAAGGCACACACGCTGCCGCAGTTCGTGAAAAGTACAATCTCTGCCACCTTTCAACAGGTGAACTGCTCAGGGCTGAGATTGCCGAGGGAACTCAACTCGGGCTCGAAGCCAAGAAGCTTATCGAAAAGGGAAGCCTGGTTCCGGATTCAATGGTTGAAGGAATGATTGAGGGCCAGTTTGACAAGGTGAAAGGCGTAAACGGTTTCCTTCTTGACGGTTTTCCCCGCACCCTCGGACAGGCAGAAGACCTTGATGCCATACTTGCAAAAAGAGGCGAAGAGGTTACCGCAGTTATTTCCCTGATGATTTCGGACGAGACCGTAAAGCAGAGAATTGCCCACAGGGCTGCCATCGAAGGACGTGCTGACGATGCCTCAGAAGAGACCATCAACAACCGCATCAAGACTTATCACACCCAGACAGAGCCGCTTATCGAGTACTACAAGGCTAAAGGCAAGTACCACGAAGTACAGGCAGAGGAGCCTACCATCGAGCTGAACCGCGCAAAGGTCCTCGCTCTTATGGAGACTATAGAGAAATAAGTCGCCGCGATGGACGGATTTATCATTGCAGCGATTATTCTCGCACTTATAGGCATAATCGGAAGTGTGGTCCCGGGACTTGCGGGACCACCTTTCAGCTGGCTTGCGCTGCTGCTTCTTTACTTCTCCGACAAAGCAGACCCTGTCAGTGTGACAACCCTTGTAATCACAGCCGTCATCGTGATTCTGGTGAGCGTTGTTGACTACATCCTGCCACCTAAGATGACGAGCCGTATGGGAGGCCACAAGGCTGCATCGGTCGGAGCGACCATAGGGCTGTTTGCCGGAATGTTCCTGGCTCCCATCGGTATGATTGGAGGAAGCCTTATCGGTGCATTCCTTGGAGAGTTTCTGGTGGAAAACCGTGGTGTATGGGCCTCTTTCAAGGCTTCCATCGGCACATTCCTGGGATTCATCATTACGACGGTGCTCAAACTGGCTGTTGCCGGAGTGCTGTTCTTTATGGTTCTGAAGATAAGCTTCTGATATTTTTTCTGAAAATTGCGGGAAAATATCAGGAAAATGCAGTCTTCCCTATTGCGGAATCAAAATTTATTCTTACCTTTGTATTCCCAAACGGGAGACACGCTGGGTTCGTATAACGGTTAGTACCCAAGATTCTCAATCTTGTAATAGGAGTTCGATTCTCCTACCCAGTACCAGACAAGGCAGACCAAACGGTCTGCCTATTTCGTTTCTCAGCAGAACTCCCCCAGTCAAGCCATTGAAAATCCTGCTTTGGCAGTGCAGTTGCGAAGAATTCGGTTACTTTGACCGCTTGGCTATGGAATCGGTGCGCAAATAAGGCGTTTCTGCGCACCGATTCTCAATTATGAGAGGCCACCTGAAGGAACACTTGATGGAACACTACTCTTCAGTGTTCACCAAAATAGTGTTTTATCAAGACAGATTTGCTCAACAAGATGACCACATGAACGATAGTTTGCCTTGAATGCAGAGAAGATTCATTAAATTTGCATAAAATGAATTGGACATTATGGCGGATAACGAGACATATAGCAGGCTATTGGACCGGATGATTGCTTCCAACATATAATAAGAGAAATCAATAAGTACCAACGGGAGATATGAAATTCAAAGCTTTGATTGTTTCTGCCGCATTGCTGGCGGCGATTGTATCCTGCAAAACAGCTTCGACATTACCGGAAGACAATTGGGAACCGGCCGTATATGAGGCCTTGACGGATATGATTGCCCGTGAAGGCATACAGTC
The DNA here is from genome assembly GCA_051869975.1 of Candidatus Cryptobacteroides sp. Classification (GTDB taxonomy): domain Bacteria; phylum Bacteroidota; class Bacteroidia; order Bacteroidales; family UBA932; genus Cryptobacteroides. The sequence continues at coordinate 36,035 of JBJEBK010000004.1, forward strand.
CGGGAACTACGCCCCACAGTGCCGTCCCTATGCAGTGTTTGATTATGATAATACGACCATTATCAATGATATAACACTGACATTGATGATATATCAGATTGAGAATCTCCGCTATGCTTTCCCGCCGGAAAAAGCTTTTGAGTGCTTCACCGCAGGACTCCCGGACCTTGACCTGGTGCTGGATGGACCGGGAATGAGTGCCCGTGTGCTGGCGGAAGACATTGCATCAGACTACAAGGCTCTTTATTCTATGCTCCAAACGGGAATGGAACTGGAACAGATACATACTACTGAGCAGTATCTTGATTTCCGGGCAAAGCTTGAAGCGCTGAATGAAGGTGTGGAAAACAGCTTTGACTATGCAACAATGATTTTGTGGCAGCCTTCCCTCTTCTCTGGGATGTCCCGCGATGAGCTTCAGCAGCTGACCCGCGAATCTGTGGATTACTGGATGGCACAGGATGGCCTTTCAAAAGAATTGTGGGAAAGTCCTGACGGGAAGGTATCTGCTGAAATAACCAAGGGTCTTGTCTTGCCACTGGAAAGCATTCATCTGTATAAAACATTGAAAGACAACGGCTTTGACGTCTATGTATGTTCCGCTTCTCTGGAATCCATTGTGGAGGTTATGGCCTGCTCTGCGGAATACGGACTTGGTCTGTCTGCAGACAAGGTATTCGGAATCAGGCTTAATGATGAGAGCTATGACCAGACCTTTATGGAAGGGAAAACTGCCTGCATTAATAAACTCATTGCCCCGCATCACGGTGGAAGGGCTCCGTCGCTTGTAGCCGGTGACAGCAACGGTGATTACTCTATGCTGACCGCTTTCGATGCCTTGTCCGTTGGATTGATTTTCGACTGCAAACGTTCAGGTAAGATAGCGGCACTCGCTGAAAAGGCCAACACAAATATGGCCGTGGGAACTTCCACACGGCCAATCTATGTCGTCCAGCCAAGGGACAGATTTACAATCAGCAGATAGAGTTTAATCCTCCTTGATAAGTTTGGATATCATCTTCTGGCGGACTTTGTCCTGAAGCAGGAGCACCAGCTTGAACTGTCCGTCCTTCGCGCCCCTCTCGAGATTCATCTTCTTGAAGAGGTCGTAGGCATTGCGCCTGAGCACGTGGGTTGCAGGCATATGCAGACGCAGGGAATCACGCTTGGACTCATACTCGATATTGATTTCCTTCAGATGCTTGTCCACAATCTCGGTAAACTCTGCAGCCCTTCTTCTGCGCACCTTATCCTCGAACTCATAATAGAAATCGTAGTTGGATTCCTCAGGATTGGCAAAGCCGATGAAGAAATTCACCTTCATTCCGGTCTCCGCCTCTGCCATATGGACAGCGTCCACAAACTGCTTCTCATATAGTTTTTCTCCGGTAATGCTCACGATGCCGTTCACCTTCTGCACCATATGAATCGTAGGAGTACCCTTGAACTTAGGACCTGCCTCCACAAGGTCATTCATATTGTAGCGGTACAGACCAGACATCGTCGTCACATAGATGCAGTAGCGCTTACCCTCTTCCAGCTCGTGCAGACGCAGGAACCTCGGATTTTCCTTCTCCAGCTCGCTCTGCTCCACAAACTCATAGTAGTGGAAATTAGGGAAAAGCACGGTATTGATACTGTGGTCAAGCACCAGACCGAAACGGCACTCCGAAGCGAAGTAGCCGAGTTCCTGATAGAAAGTGCTGTCAGGCAGATTTGCCTGAACTTTTTCGGCTGCAAGGGCTGTATTGCCGCACTTCCACGAAGAAATCATCGCAAGATTAGGCCAGAAATGCTTAATCTGCGGATGTTCGTATTTCTCCTTGAGGCTTCGCAGGAACGCTGCTCTCTTAGGGTCAGCCTTGAGCATAGGCTCAAGCTCTTTTCTTATTTCCTCGGCAACCTCGAACTTGTCGGAAAGGGTGCCGTTCTCGATATCGGTGACATATTCATCAAAATACTCGTCGCAGTTATGCACAAGCTCAAGCACCGTGGAAGGGTTCGGTGCCACGAAATATGACACGTCGTGCGCAATCGCAAGCCTCATTATGGTGTAGTAGCGCGCCGTATAGTCCTTGATTTCATAGACACAAGGCGGAGTCACGAAGCGCTCCCTGATGAAGGAAGGCAGCTGCTTTGCGGTCACGCCGGAAACCGAGCCGAAAATCGTCCCGTCCTCGGCATAGCCTTCCACTACCCTGCCCACCGATACCATAAGCCCGCCGGAAAGGAACTTCGGGGCATTGCGCCTGAAGTTGTCCAGCCACACGTGGGACATTGCGTTATATACCTTATTCATATAAGGCACGGAAATAGGAATCCATTTCGGCTGGGAGGTGGTTCCGGAGGTAGTTGCATACATCAGAGGCTTGCCCTTTATAAGCACATTCGGCTCGCCCTTCTTATGCCTGTCCACATAAGGCCTGAAAGCCTCATACTGGTCGGCATTGACGCATTTCTCGTAAAGACGGAAAAGACGGTCCGGATCCTTTGCCTTCAGGATAAGGCGGAAGTGATGCTCGCGCCCATAGACAGTATCTTTGTTTGCTTTGAGTATTCTTCGGAGAGTCCTCGCGCTGCTGCGCTTTGGATTTCGGCTGGCCCACTCGAGTTTAGCCCTTTCGGGAGCACCCTTGGCCCACACGCCTACATTGATTAGCCAATAAGGTAGATTCATTTTTTATTACGGTAAAAGGTTTCAGTTCACAAAAATAGCAAAAATTACTTGCATTTGGCACAGACATTGCAATAGAATGTGTCAAATGGTTTTTCATTGATTAATATTGGTTAGGATTATTAAGGAACAGGCCACGACGTGAGTCGCAGCCTGTTTCGCTTTTATGTAAGCGGTGTTCCGTCCTCCCAATCCCTGAGAAAGTAGCCGTGAGCATCCACGCAGTGATCGTGAATCCTGCATTTCTGGTCTTCATCTATGGAATTCCACCAACTTGTGCATTCGGGGTAATGTACGGGCCTCTTGTTGGCCTTTGTTGCTATTCTTTCTTTCTGGGCAATGGTCAAAGATGACCACCACAAATCAAAGTTTGCCATATCCGATACAATTTTTTTCAAATATACGATTATCTTTGTATCACTTCACAAAAAATGAGAAAATTTTTAAGTTTTATCGCCAGCCTGCTCGCATTCTGCCTTGCGGCACGAGCCAATTTCACCCCGAAAATCGGTCTTACCCTTTCCGGCGGTGGGGCCAAGGGTGCAGCGCACATAGGAGTGCTCAAAGTGATGGAGGAAGTCGGCATTCCTATCGACTGCATTGCCGGAACCAGTATGGGTTCCATAATCGGCGGTATGTATGCTCTGGGCTATTCTCCGGATGAAATGGAGCAGATTATCAGGGCAATCAATTGGGACGAATATATTTCCGATTACATAGACCGTTCTTCGATGTCCTTCGAAAAGAAAATGAAGGCCACTTCACTTTGGACTGAGATTCCTTTCAACAGTGCTAAAAACATCAAGATAAGCAATACTCTTCCGGGAGGTTTCGTAAGCGGCAACAACATTCTCAATCTGCTCAACAGCCTTTGCGTAGGATACAATGATGAAATGGACTTCGACAAGTTGCCCATTCCTTTCGCCTGTGTTGCAACCGATATCGTTACCGGGGAGCAGGTCAATTTCCGTCACGGAGTGCTTCCTCAGTGCATACGTGCATCAATGGCCATTCCCGGAGTCTTCGCTCCGGTCCGAATAGGCGACAAGGTGCTGATTGACGGAGGAATGCAGGACAATTTCCCGGTTGATGTATGCAGGGAAATGGGCGCAGACATAGTCATTGGCGTAACAGTAAGCAACAAATACAAACCGGCAGACGAGGTCAATTCCCTGCCGCAGATGGTTGAAATGCTGACCGTGCTCGTCACCCAGAACAAAGCCGGAGAGAACCGTGAACTCTGCCGCATCTTCATCCACCCGGACGTTGAAGGCTATTCTTCCCTGAGTTTCGACAATGAGAGCATTGATACCCTCATTGAGAGGGGCTACAGGGCAGCTTCCCGCCACAGGGCAGAATTTATGGAACTCCGCAGGATGCTCGATGAACTCGGCTACCCTAAACGCACCCAGTACCAGGCACCAAAAGCCAAAAACCTTACCCCATTCTCTGATGAGAAGATAATGCTCTCCAATCTGGAGATGAACGGCTTGCCGTCAAATGATTTCGAATGGCTGCTCCACGAATCCGGGCTGGACAAAGCAAGCGAAGTCACTGGAGAAGACATACGAAGGCTGGTTTCCATCTGCTACGGAACCGGAGCTTTCAAGTCCATCACCTACAAACTCGAAGGAAGCATAGTTGACGGGAAGCAGATGTATGCACTGGTTATGGACTTTGTTCCGGCAGAGCCCCACAATTTCGGACTGAGCTGTCATTTCGATTCCCAGACAGCGGCATCCCTGTACTGCCGTCTCGGCATCAACGAAAACAGGATCTCCGGGGACAGGTTGATACTCGAAGGCAGTTTCGGAAGCAACAACAAGGTCAAATTGACCGGCACTCTGGACAAGAGAAAGTACTTTGCCGGCAACGTTGCACTTAGAGCCAACCGTATGCGTACCACCGTGGCCGAAGAAGGGCACCGAAACACTTATGTTACATTCACTGATTATGCGGCAGAAGCCTATGGTTCGCACAATCACAGCCGAAATTTCCTCTGGGAGACGGGACTGAGAGTTGACGGCTTCAAAACCCACGACCTTATACGCTCTTCCAACGAGCAGGAAAGCTTTATCACAGCGGAAATGCTCAACGGACAGGCACTCGGACTGTTCTCCAGATCAAAGTACGACAACCTTGACGACGCCTGGTTTGCCACCAGGGGAATACGCGCGAACTGGAATGTGGATGCCCGCTGGAACGCATTCGACAACAAGGCTGTATGGGGCAGCACTCAGTTCGGCTTTGAGTATTACTGTCCTCTCAGGGACAATATCACTTTCATACCCCAGTTCTACGGAAGGGCCATAATCGGAAACGACAGCAACATCAACAGACGGTACTGCAATTACATAGGAGGCCCGATTCAGTCCCAGATAGTCGAACAGCAGCTGCCGTTCATAGGCCTGAACCGCATAGAGAAGGTAGGCAATACGATAGGCATATTCAGAACCGACCTCAGATGGAACCCTTTGGGAGAGTGGTATCTGACACTCCTCAGCAACTGGTGTCACAGTTTCGACAAGAAGAAGGACATTCTCGGAGCGGGCATCCGTGCCTCGTACTACAGTATGCTTGGGCCGCTCAGTGCGGAGGTTCACTGGTCCAGCCTGACACGCGGAGCAGGGTTCTATTTCAGTTTCGGATTCAATTTTTAGTTTATGATTTGGGATATATTTCTTGAAGCTCTTGAAGGTGCCGTGGAGGTTTCGCTCTATGTCACCGTGATGATGATAATAATCGAAGCGCTCAACATCGAATCGAGGGGGCGCATCTTCAAAAAGATGGGAAACAGCGGAGCCGGACAGGTAGGAGTAGCTTCCCTGCTCGGAGCCATACCGGGCTGTGTAGGAGGTTTTGCCGTAAGTTCCCTCTACAACCACGGAATGCTTAGTACAGGAGCTCTGCTCGCTATGATGATAGCCACTTTCGGCGACGAAACTATGGCTATGCTTGCACTCTTTCCGAAAACCACCGTTCCGATAATCTTCGGGCTTTGCGCTCTGGGCTTTGTATCCGGACTTGTTGCCGATGCCATATCGCGCAAAAAAGCCGGCACAACCGAGCATTGCCACGCCCTCGAAGTTGAGGAAAACACGGGGAAGCGCAGTTTCAAGCAATTCCTCAAGGAAAACGTGCTTCACCACGTGCTGATGCACCATATTCCAAAGATTTTCGCCTGGACTTTCGGAGTGCTGTTTGTAATGGGGCTGCTTCAGCATTACATAGACATAGAAAGCTGGATTGGTGGCAACACTGCGCTTATGATAGTAATCGCAGCGCTGATAGGATTGATTCCGCAGTCCGGGCCGCATTTGATTTTCGTCACGCTGTTTGCTTCTGGCACAATCACTCTGCCGGTTCTTCTGGCAAGCTGCATCTCCCAGAACGGCCATGCTTCGCTTCCGCTGCTGGCCGAAAACCGCCGGGCCTTCGTTATTACCAAACTTACTACCTGCTTTATGGGAATGGCAGTCGGCTTCATTTCTTTGCTATTTGTAGGGTAGGAAATATTCCTTTCTTTTGGTAAATTTGTAGGCTATTAACACACATACTGTATGGAAAATATGGGTCTTGGACTGGAACTGATGGGCATAGGAATGGTCACGGTTTTCGTGATTCTTCTTATTGTCATTTTCGGCAGCCGTCTCCTTATTACAATCATCAACAGGATTGCTCCTGAAGAGAGCAAACCAGCAAAAACCGCTGCCGCGGACGACACAGCTGCCGTGCGGCCGGTTCTGGATGCTGCTGTCGCCCAGCTTACCGGCGGCAAAGGTCATATTGTCAAAATCACTAAAATCAGCTGATAGTGGGAAGGGAAATCAAATTCAGCCTTGTCTTCAGGGACATGTGGCAGAGCGCCGGCAAATACCAGCCGCGCGTGGACCAGTTGGTGCGCATTGCGCCTGTAATCATCAAGATGGGATGCTTCGACCGCGTCGAGACCAACGGCGGCGGCTTCGAACAGGTAAATCTCCTCTACGGAGAGAACCCCAATATTTCCGTAAGGGAATGGACCAAGCCTTTCCACGAGGCTGGCATCCAGACCCATATGCTGGACAGGGCCCTGAACGGGCTTCGTATGAGTCCTTGCGCGAAGGACCTGCGCCAGCTATTCTACAAGGTCAAAAAAGCTCAGGGAACGGATATTACGCGCATTTTCTGCGGACTTAACGACCCGCGCAATGTGATTCCGTCCATCGGTTACGCCAAGGAGGCGGGAATGATTGCCCAGGCTGCCCTGTGCATTACCCACTCCCCTATCCACACTGTCGAGTACTATGTGAACCTCGCCAAGCAGTTCATTGATGCTGGAGCAGACGAAATCTGCCTCAAGGATATGGCGGGCATCGGACGCCCTGCTACCCTCGGCAAAATTGTTGCCGGCATCAAGGCCATCAAGCCTGATATTGTTGTGGAATACCACTCCCACTCCGGTCCGGGCTTCTCGGTTGCTTCAATACTCGAGGTCTGCAAAAACGGCTGCGACTATGTGGATGTCGCAATGTCCCCTCTTTCCTGGGGAACCGGCCATGCCGATGTGATTGCGGTTCAGGAAATGCTCAAAGATGCCGGCTTCAAGGTTAAGGAAATCAATATGGAAGCCTATATGGAGGCCCGCACTATGATTCAGGAGATGATGGACGACTTCCTCGGCTACTATTGTCCTTCACTCAACAGAATAGACAATTCCCTGCTTGTCAAGCCTGGCCTCCCGGGAGGTATGATGGGCTCCCTGATGACAGACCTGGAGGACAATCTTGCAAGTCTCAACAAATGGAAGGCAAAGAACGGACAGGAGCCGCTCACCACGGACCAGCTTCTCGTGAAGCTGTTCGACGAAGTGGCCTATGTATGGCCTAAGGTCGGTTACCCTTGCCTTGTGACTCCTTTCTCGCAGTATGTGAAGAACCTCGCCCTGATGAATGTGATTCAGATGGAAAAGGGCAAGGAGCGCTGGTCAATGATTGCGGATACCATTTGGGATATGATACTCGGCAAGGCCGGACAGCTTCCGGGACCTGTTGACCCTGAGCTGGTTGAGCTTGCAAAATCCCAGGGTCGCGAGTTCCTTACAACCGACCCTCAGGCCAACTATCCTGACTGTCTGGATGAGTTCAGGGCCAAGATGAAGGAGAACGGCTGGGAACTCGGTCAGGATGACGAAGAGCTCTTCGAGTATGCAATGCATCCTTCTCAGTATGAGGCATATAAGAGCGGAAAGGCCAAATCGGACTTCGAGGCTGACCTCGCAAAGCGCAAGGCCGAGAAGAACGCTCCATCAGCAGCTGCCATGCCTTCAACCATTACCGTCAGCCTAGGCGGGCAGACCTACAGGCTGGAAGTGGCTTATGGAGATACGGCGCCGGCCGCAAGCCCCGCTGCTGCCGCAGCCCCTGCTCAGGCCGGCGCCGGGGAGGATATTCCGGCACCTATCAGCGGAAAATTCTTCCTGACCAACGGCAGTTCAGAAACCCCTAAGAAGGTCTCAGACAGCGTCAAGAGGGGCGATACTCTCTGCTATATCGAGGCTATGAAGACCTACAATGCAATTTGTGCCGACTTTGACGGCGTCATCACCGAAATCTGCTGCAAGAACGGAGATTCCGTCGATGAGGATGACGTTATTCTCAAAATCGCACGTAACAGCTAGGAGCTATGGGAGAAATTCTCGACAGACTGTACCATATGACAGCGCTCAGCGACCTGATTGCCGACCCGTCATATCTTCTGATGTACCTGCTCGCCTTTGTACTTCTGTACCTGGGAATAGTCAAGAAATATGAGCCGCTGCTCCTTATTCCAATCGGGTTCGGAGTGCTCATTGCGAACTTCCCGGGCGGTGAAATGGGTGTCATTCAGGCTAATGCAGAGGGACTTGTACCTCTTGCAGACGGCACTATGGTGGATATATGGAAGATGCCGCTTCACGAGATTGCCCACGAGTTCGGCATTATGAACTATCTCTACTACGCTCTTATCAAATCAGGACTGCTGCCGCCTATCATCTTTATGGGCGTAGGTGCAATGACTGATTTCGGTCCTATGCTGCGCAATCTCAAGCTTGCGATTTTCGGTGCTGCTGCCCAATTCGGTATCTTCGCCGTGCTGCTCGCAAGTCTTGCACTGGGATTCACTCCGCAGGAGGCCGGCTCCCTTGGTATTATCGGTGGCGCCGACGGTCCTACCGCCATATTTACCACCATCAAGCTGGCACCGCATCTGCTCGGACCTATTGCGATTGCGGCCTACAGCTATATGGCTCTTGTTCCGGTGATTATCCCGCTCGTTGTAAAGCTTCTCTGCACCAAGAAGGAGCTTATGATAAATATGAAGGAGCAGGACAGGCTTTATCCGGACAAGATGCAAATCAAAAATATGCGCGTTGCGAAGATAGTCTTCCCTATTGCCGTGACTGTGATTGTCGCTATTTTCGTTCCGACTGCGGTTTCCCTCGTGGGAATGCTGATGTTCGGTAACCTAATCAAGGAAATCGGTGCGGATACTTCCCGCCTGTTCACGACCATCAGCAACGGTCTTATGAATACTGCAACCGTATTCCTTGGCCTGTGCGTAGGTGCAACTATGACTGCCGAATCATTCCTGAACCTGCAGACCCTCGGCATCATTGCAGGCGGCTTCCTGGCATTTGCCCTGAGCATTGCGAGCGGTATCTGTATGGTGAAGATTTGGAATCTTTTTGCTAAGAAGAAAATCAATCCTCTCGTCGGAGCGACCGGACTGTCCGCCGTTCCTATGGCGAGCCGCGTCTGCAACGGCATCAGCACCAAATACGACCCGAAGAATCACGTACTCAACTACTGTATGTCTTCCAACATCGCAGGCGTCATCGGCTCCGCCGTCGCCGCCGGCGTGCTGATTTCCTTCCTTGGATAACGGGACAGATTCCCCACAGGGACAGATTCCCCACATACTCAACCAGCCGCCCTCCCGGACGGCTGTTTTTTTGACAAGTAGCTTCGCCGGCACCCCTTCCTCCCGCCCTACACCACCCCACACATGTGCATCCGGCAGGGATTCCTATTGTTTTCCCAATGTGTCACATCGGGAAAACCACAACCTGCCCTGAGCGCAAAAATCACCCCTCAAATTGCTCTGACGGCTTTCCGGAAGCCCAAAGCGCAAAAAATAGGGGGTGAAATTGCTTTTGGGACGAAAAATCCGTGTCAAAAGCAAAAAATGGGGCAAAAATTGCTCGCGGAGATGTCAGAGATTCTGGGAAGGAGCTTCTTCGGAGTGTTCAGCGAGGTAGTCGATGCAGAAGGCGGGAGCCTGCTCACGATATTTGTTGATGTTGGAAGAAGAAAGCCAGGTGGTATAACCTCCGGTGAGACCGGCGTCAAACAGACCGCGGATTTCCTTTTCGATATTCTCCGCGTTATAGTCTATGCCGTTCGAATCCACGTGACGCATAACGTGGTAAGCCTGCACCCAAGTGCGCACCTTAGCCGGAGTCGGAGTTGCCTTCTGGCGGGCCTGAACCCTTTGTCCCCACGCATAAAGAATATCGTAAGGGTGATTCCACGGTTTTTTGATTCCATAGAACCCGTCAGGGAAATGGTCCGGATACGGCATTCCGCACATCACATCCGCGATATTGGAAAGTGCAGGCCAATACTGACCGTAAGCCGTTGTGTAGCCTGGATTTGCGCATTCACCGAATACATCGATTGACACATAGGCTCCAAGTTCGTGAATCTCATCGCAGGCATACTGCACAAAACGCTGGATAGCCTGCACCTTGGTCTCCCCGTAGGTATTGTGGTAGTCTATTTTGTCTTCTATCTTGGTCATCCTGTCCGGGAATCGCACATAGTCGAAATTGATTTCATTGAAACCGAACTTGGTGATGGCCTCTTTTGCCAGCTCCACATTGAACTCCCACACCTTGCGGTTGAACGCGGAAGGCCAATAGCTCTTGTTGTGCTTGAAAGGCTCTCCGGTTTCAATTTCCGTGATTGCACACTGCGGATTATCCTTTACAAAATAGGAATCCTTGAAACAGGTGATGCGGCCCACTACATAGAAGCCCTCCTCGTGAAGGCGGCTTACAGCCCTGCGGTAGAGATTCTCTCCGTTCTTGGTCGAGCGGTTATAGTTGGTAGGAGAATACTTCAGCATTGCTTCGGAGCGGAAGCCCGGGCATTCGTTATCCTTGATATCAATGACAAAGGTGTTGATTTTGGTCTGCTTTGCAAGCTCGATGTATTCATCGATTTTTGCAAGGTTCGCAGGCGAGAAATTGATGTACAGCGAGTAGCAGGACTCCGGCATTCTATTGCCTTCGAACTCCGGCTTCGGCCTTGGGAAAAAGTCGCAGTCTATTGCCTTGCCTGCACCGAAACGGTTCTTGATGGCAAGATGCAGCGAATCAAATTTCTCCGGCATATAGCGGCTCAGCGCCTCCTCCTGAGTGCGGACGAGGTATTTGCCGTATATATATCCTTTGCCGCCCTCGGATGCTACCTTGTAGCGGTGCACGCTGCCGTCAGGATTGATTCTGTCATATCCCTCGATGGTTACCAGCGCCCCCTTGTCCGCCTGCCCGGCAATAACGCTGCTAAGCGTGTCGAGAAGTATGGATGCAGGCGTACGCACATACAGCTGCTTCTCCTGGACGAGGGCAAGGCTGTCGGTAGTGAGATTGCCCTGCATAGCGTAGAGCCTCGGCCCCTTCTTCGAATAAAGGGCCATATAGACACTCTTGTTGCTCTTGAGTTTGTCGTTTACAACCACCTCTACCTTGCTTCCGCGGACCAGAGAGTCGGCGATATTGACATATCCTGTCTCTTTGTCAATGGAATACAGAGTGGCATAAGGCTTGTCCGATGCAATATATCGTGACTCAATGATGTCAGTCTTGTCCTGCTTGCAGGATGCGAGCAGCAGGGCGGCAAGAATAATTGGGTAGATGTAACGTGTCTTCATAAGGAAAGACAAAGTTAACAATTTATACCGGAAGTTAATTATATTTGCACACTCAAAAATATGAATGCTATGAAACAGATTCCAGTGCTTCTGCTTACAGGTTATCTTGGAAGCGGAAAGACCACACTCCTGAACAGGATACTCAACAACAGGCGCGGCATCAAGTTCGCCGTGATAGTCAATGATATAGGCGAGGTCAACATAGATGCCGACCTGATTCAGAAAGGAGGAATAGTAGGCCAGAAGGACGACAGTCTGGTGGCTCTGCAGAACGGATGCATCTGCTGCACGCTGAAGATGGATCTCGTGGAGCAGCTCCACGAAATCGCGGCTATGCACAAATTTGACTACATAGTCATAGAGGCCAGCGGAATATGCGAGCCGGAGCCTATTGCCCAGACCATTTGCTCGATGCCTCGAATGGGCGTGGAATATGTGGTTGACGGCGTGCCTCGTCTAGACTGCATTGTTTCCGTTGTGGATGCCCTGAGAATGAAAGATGAGTTCTCTTGCGGCAAAAACCTCACTGAGCGCAATTTCGATGAGGAAGATATTGAGAATCTTGTGATTCAGCAGATTGAATTCTGCAATATCATCCTGCTCAACAAGGCCTCCGAAGTCAGCAAGGAAGAGCTTCACAGGGTGGAAGAAGTGATTCGCGCCCTGCAGCCTAAGGCCCAAATCATCGAGTGCGACTACGCCGATGTTGACCTTGACCTGCTGCTTAACACCGGACTCTTCGATTTCGAAAAGGCCGCAACTTCCGCCTCCTGGATCAGTCTTGTGGAAGGACCCGCTCCGGAAGATGATGACGACGAGGAGCACGGGGAGCACCATCACCACGATGACGATGACGACGAAGAGCACGGGGAGCACGAGCATCACCACGAGCACGCAGAGCATCATCACCACGACGAAGATGAAGACGAGCATGAGCACCACCACGGGCACGGGGAGCATCACCACCACCATCATCACCACGACCACGAAGGAGGCGAAGTGGAAGAATATGGCATCGGCACCTATGTCTATTATCGCAGACAGCCGTTCGATATTAACAAATTCGACCATTTTGTAGCCCGCAAATGGCCTAAGAGCGTAATCCGCGCGAAGGGTCTGTGCTATTTCACTAACGACACCGACCTCTGCTATCTCTTCGAGCAGGCCGGCAAGCAGGTTTCACTCAAGAATGCCGGACAATGGTACGCCACAATGCCTGAGCACCAGCTTCAGCGTATGCTTGACACCGACCCGGTTCTCCAGCGGGATTGGGACGAGAATTATGGCGACAGAATGCAAAAAATCGTCTTCATCGGACAGCATCTCGACAAAAAGGAAATCGCCGATGCCCTTGACGCCTGCCTCGTGGACGAAGTCCTGCTGTAGTCAGCAGTTGCTGCGCCTTCTGCATCGATAACCTCGCTGAACACTCCGCAGAAGCTCCTTCACAGAATCCCTGACATCTCCGCGAGCAATTTTTGCCCCATTTTTTGCTTTTGACACGGATTTTTCGTCCCAAAAGCAATTTCACCCCCTATTTTTTGCGCTTTGGGCTTCCGGAAAGCCGTCAGAGCAATTTGAGGGGGTCATTTTTTTGCGCTTTGGGCTTCCGGAAGGACAAAAATACCAGCCGTCCGGGAGGGCGGCTGGTTGTGTGTAAACAAGTTCTAAAACTACAGTGGCAGGTTCAAAAACTACCGTGTCAAGTTCTGAAACTGCCGTGGTGGAACTACTTCTGTGTTCCGACCATCACAACGGTCTTCAAATTGTTCTGGTCAACAACACTCTTGAGGCATTCCTTGACAGTATCGGCATTGAGAGCCTCGACAGCCTCAAGATAACCGGTATGGTAATCCGCACCGTACTGCAGCCAGCTGGTCATAACACCCTGCCAGTAGCTGTTCTCGGTCTGATTCTGCTTATAATTCTTGGAAAGATACTCCTTGGTCTTTGCAAGATTCTCCTCCACAGGTCCCTTCTCAAGGAACTCGGCCACTATATCCTTCACGCGGGAATTCAGATACTCATACTTGTCCGGTGAGCACTGGTAAACAATCTGCATATAACCGATTGACTCTCCTACAGACTCAAGCCTGCCGTAAGCGCCGATACCGTAGGTACCGCCTTCCTTCTCTCGGATTTCCTCAAGGAGCACAATGCTCAGAGTCTCGCAGGCCACATCGAGTTCAAGCTTGTTGTCAAGATTGGTCTCAAGGTCTCCGGTATAGAAGAAGAAGTTGGTAGCCATAGGAGTCTCCATAGCACGGGTGAAATTAACATCCTTCACACCGTCTGCATAACCGAAATTGTAAACATAGTTTTCCTTCTTCTTGCCGTTGCCAGGCAGAGACGCGATATATTTCTCAATCAGAGGCTTGGCAGTCTCAAGGTCAACAGCACCGGTTATCACGAAGGTAAAGTCACCTGCATTGGCAAACCTCTCTTTGTAAATCTGCATAGCATAGTCGTAATCAACCTGGTCAAGCTCGGCAAGCTTGAGATCGGCCAAACGCTCCGGATATACAGCAATACTTGCTCTCATAGTATCCATAAATGCAGTCATAGGCTCAGCCTCGGCATTAAGAAGCATAGCCGCAGTCTTGGTCTTCCAGCTCTGGAAAGCGTCAGCATCCTGGCGAGGTGCGGTAAAGCCCAGATACAGAAGCTGCATCATAGTCTCGAAATCCTTAGGAGTTGACTTGCCCACAACACCTTCGGAAGCCATATTGATGGTCGTATTGATGCTGCACTGCTTGCCTGCAAGAGCCTTGGAAAGCTCGGTTTTGCTGAACTCGCCGACACCTCCGATACCAGGAAGTTCATCTACAACCTTAAGGGTTGGACTTACAGGATAAAGAGAAGTACCGCCCCAGCTGAAACCCTGGAGAAGAATCTCATCCTTGTTATAGTCTGTAGTCTTGAGATAAACGGTAGCACCGTTGGAAAGAACCATCTTGGTGTAGCCGAATGCATCCTCGCTCACCTTCTTGATTTTGCCCGGCTTGCGCATCTTGGAAATCAGCGGCTGGTCGGAAACCTTGTCCTCATAAGGCGCAATGGTCTCAGCCTCTACAGCTGCAAATGCGGCTGCAAACTCCTCCTCTGTAGGATAAACAAGGCCCTCCTTCTGAGGTAGCATACAAGCGACAACAAGGTTGCGTCCCTCAGTCATATGGGACTTAACCACCTCATTGACAAGCTCAACCGGAATTGAAGGAGCAAGCTGCTGAATCAGTGCAAACTCGGTCTCGATTCCAGGGATAGGCTCATTGTCGATGAAATGACGGACATATTCACGGCAGAAAGATGCACTCTTGCGCTTCTCCCTCTGGTTATACTGGGTCTCGATGCTGGAAATCATTTCGTTGCGTGCACGCTCATATTCGGAAGCGGTGAAACCGTTGCGCACGGCACGAAGCATCTCGCGGTAAACGGAAGTGGCTCCGCGGAGCACCTGAGTCTCATCGCAAACGCAGTATCCGAAATATGCACCCTTAGTTTTGGCAACGAAGAAATCATCGTCAGAAATGGAAGCCTGCACAAAATCAGGATCTGCTGCCTCGGTCATCTCACGAAGACGCTGGCTCATCATAATGTCGGCAACGGCATCGGCATACTGGTAAATGAGATAATCAAGGGTGTTCTTCTCCTCCGGGAGCACAGGCTCGTGCTTAGCCATAACATATACTACAGGATATGGCTGCTCCTTGTCCTGGGCAATAGCAAAAATAGGAGCTTCATTGTCCTCTACCGGAGTGTAAACACGCTCAGGAGCATCGGCCGGAGCTGCCGGAAGTGTGCCGAAGATGGACTGGATTTTGGCTTCAATCTCATCGACATCTATATCACCCACTACGATAATAGCCTGCTGGTCAGGACGATACCAGGTCCTGTAGTATGAGCGCAGAGCCTCGTACGGGAAATTGTCCACAACTCCCATTGTTCCGATTGGAAGGCGCTCGCCGTACTTGTTGCCGGGGTAAATCTTCGGAAGTATGACCTCGTACATTCTTGAAGATGCATTGCTGGTCTGGCGCCATTCCTCGTGGATTACTCCCCTCTCCTTGTCGATATCCTCGTCCTCAAGCAGAAGGCCGCCTGCCCAGTCGTGAAGAATCAGCAGACAGGAATCGATAGCTGAAGGGATTTTGCCGACAGGGACATTGTCGATGTTGTAAACGGTCTCATCGATTGAAGTATAGGCATTCAAATCGGCACCGAACTTCACTCCTATGCTCTCGCAATACTTCACGATACCGTTTCCCGGGAAAGTCTGTGTTCCGTTGAAGCACATATGCTCAAGGAAATGGGCAAGTCCCCTCTGGTCATCGTTTTCAAGGATGGAACCGACCTTCTGGGCAATGTAGAAATTTGCCTGGCCCTCTGGCTCGGCATTGTGCCTTACATAATAGGTAAGGCCGTTCTCAAGATGTCCGATACGGACAGCCTGATCAACAGGCATTGGCGGCATCTGCTGTGCTGATGCTACCACGCCTGCAAGCAGCGCTGCGGCTACAATAAGGATTCTCTTCATAGCAATAATATTAGTTTACGATAAATACATCGCTCGGCATGACAATCCAGGCAATCAGGTAAAGCAGAAGACCGCAACCTGCGCACAGAATCAAAGCAGCCACAATCAGACGTACTACCGTCACGTCAATGTTCAAATAATCGGCAAGGCCGGCACATACACCTGCAATCATCTTGCCATTGGACTTTCTGTAAAGTTTCTTTTCCATTTTTAGGTTATTTTACTGTATTAGTTCACTATTACACTGCAAATATATCGCATCTAAATGAATTCACCAAAAAATTTTCACAATTTACGACAATTTTTTAACAAAACGGCACACTCTATGTATATTTGCCGAGTATGGAACAGAAATATAAAAAAGCTTTACAAATACCCAGTTATCTTGTAGATTCAAACAAGAGACTGAGGCCGTCCTGTTTTATGTCTCTCGCGCAGGAAATGGCTATGCGCGGCGCTGATATGATGAATTTCGGCCATAATGACCTTGCAAAATTCGGACTTGCCTGGGTCGTTTCCCGCACTCATCTGGAGTTTACAGATACACCCAAATGGAAGGACGAACTGGAGTTTTCAACCTGGCACAAAAAAGTTGACGGACTCTTCTTTCTCAGGGACTATCTGCTGACCGACACCCAAGGAAATGTCAAAGTAAAAGGCACCAGTTCCTGGCTGGTAATCGACACCCGGACAAGACGCCTTTACAGAACTGACAGATTGGCAGAGAACTTCGACCTCACCCCTCAATGCACCGAGGATGCGGTGGAGCAACCCGCAGCAAAAATCATTATTCCTAAGGACCTGGAAAGCGAGCTTTCCGGCCGCCACACGGTCAAGTATTCGGACCTCGACTTCATAGGGCACGCCAACAACACTGCCTATGTTTCCTGGGCAATGGATACGCTTCCCCTGACCACCGTTCTGGAAAAGCCACTGAAGGTGCTTGACATCAATTTCAACCTTGAGACCAAGGCCGGTGAGGAAATCGAGCTCTACCGTACAGCACAGATTACCCCCGAAGAGGAAATCTACTACATAGAGGGCAAGGTTGAAGACCGCTCGCATTTCACGGCGCGCCTGGCATTCTGAGATTAGCTATGGTCCAGTTCAAACTGGGCCATTCTTTTTTCCAGTTCGGGATACAGTTCCTCACGCATACGGCTGGTGCAGGCACGCACTCCCCCCTGCCCGCTTCCGGTAGTGGCAAGCGAAATGCAGCTTACCCCATAGTAAACCAGTTCGACCGCCAGCTCGGCTCCGGACATGCCCTTGTAGCCCAGGGAGAAGAAAAAGCCGTCTCCAACCTTCTCGTCCACATCGCGCTCATATACCACATTGAAGCCGTGTCGGCAGAATATTTCCTTCATCCTGCGCGCCCGGCGCTCATAGTCACGGGTATCCTCGATGAAATCGATCACTCCCTCACAGCTGAGGTTCAGCATCTGCGCATAGGCGTATTGCGTAGAAGAGGTGCACCCGCTGGTCATAATATAGAGTATGCTGGAAGTCAGCGTGCTTCCGAAAACGCCGGCATCACCGTAACGCTGCGCAAGTGCAGGGTAATATTTGCCGTAAAGGGCATCGCTGATGCAGCAAAGGGCGATGCGCTGGCCTGCGTAGCTGAAGATTTTGGAAGCGGAGAGCATAAGGATATAATTGTCCGTATAGCGCGCTACAGTCGGAAGATACGGCGCCTGGTAAGGCTTGCCGAGCTGGTGGCGGTAGTCCATACAGAAGTACGCAAGGTCCTCGAGCACAACGGCATCATAGCGCGTAGCGAGCTCCCCGATCACCTCAAGTTCCCCCTCGGTAAGGCAAATCCACGCAGGGTTGTTGGGGTTGGAATAGATAATCGCCGCAATATCTCCCGCAGCAAGTTCCTGCTCAAGGCGGGCGCGAAGAGGCTCTGCTCCGCGGTAGGAGTAAATATCGAAGGAACGCCAGCCTATGCCCAGCACCGCAAGCTGAGACTTCTGAATCGGGAAGCCGGGATCTATAAACAGAACCTTGTCCTTGCCCGGAATTCGCTGGGTGCAGGCGGCAAAAGCGCCGAAGGAAGCCTGCACGGAGCCGGTAGTAGGGATGCAGCCGGACGGGGCTATATCTATGTTAATGAATGCCTTAACGAAACGGGAGGCTGCTTCCTTCAGTTCGGGCACGCCGCCTGCCGGAGGATATTGGCTTCCCACGCCCCTGTCGAGGGCGTGCTTCTCGGCCTCGATGCCGTAACGGTTGGGTGCGAAAGCGGGAGAGCCCTGGTCCATACGGATAAACGGGATGCCGGTGCGTTTCTCCAGCCCCTCAGCCACAAGCAGGGTCTCCCCTATTGTTGCCCTTGAAAGGTCTGCCACGTGGTTTTCTGCGCAGACTTCATCTACAAGTTCTTTCTCGAAAAGTCTCATAGCAAATCGAAATTGTCAGCATCGGCAAGAGCCGGGAAACGGTTTCTGTACTCCCTGACAAGGTCCATATCCATAAATGATGTAACGCCGCACTGCTGGGCATCAGGACAGCTGCTGAGAACTTCTCCCAAAGGATTCAGCAGCACCGAGCCTCCGTTATATGATGCATTGGGATCGTCTCCCACACGGTTTACTCCAGCCACGAAACACTGGTTTTCAATCGCACGTGCCTTGAGAAGAGCATCCCAGGCATAGCGGCGCGACGAAGGCCAGCTGGCCCCGAGCAGAATCATATCGTAATCCGAGCGGTTGCGCAGCCACACCGGGAAACGCAGGTCGTAGCAGGTTGCAAGCAGAAACCTGACATCCTTCCACTTCGCAACCACCCGTTTCTGCCCCGGAGTATAGTCCGCGGCCTCACTGCCGAAAAGATGCCTCTTGTCATACCGGTCCCAGGTCCCGTCCGGACGTACGAAATACATTCTGTTGAAATATCGACCGTCCTCCACTACTGACACGCTGCCCGCAATGGCTGCGCCCAGGTACTTGGAGCGGCTGAGCATCCACTGGAAGACAGGGCCCCCGGCAGGCTCGGCAGCCTCGGCCGGAGAAGTGACAAACCCCGTACTGAACATTTCGGGAAGCAGATAAAGGTCGGCGTGGGGAGTCTGGGCAATCAGGCTGTCAAGCCTTGACAGATTCTCCTTGGGATTCTCCCAGATTATATCGTATTGAAGCAGTGCTATTAACATTTTGTCAAAAAAATTTTGAACAAACCTCGCTAAGGTAGGAATTTGTTTTCGCAATCCCAATAATTGTTCGTATTTTTGAAGCTCGTTGGATTGCAAATGAAAGTACTGAAATTCGGAGGCACCTCAGTTGGGAGTGCCGCATCCTTGGCAAATGTCAAGGAAATCGTAAACTCCTGCGAGGAGTCTATTGTTGTAGTGGTTTCCGCACTCGGCGGAATTACCGACTCCCTTTTGAAGACGGCTTCTCTGGCGGAAGCGTCGGATGAGCATTGGAAAGACAGTTTTGAAGCCATCAGGGAGCGCCATCTCAAGCTTATGGGTGAGCTTATGCCCCACGGTTGCTCTGTGCAGCCCCAGCTTGAGGCTATGCTCCAAAGGTTGCACGACCTCTATCTGGGAGTATATCTTATCGGCGCACTGGCCCCGAAAACCACAGCCGAAATTGTGAGTTACGGGGAGAGGATGTCCTCGCTGCTCATTTCCGAGTACATAGGAATCCCGATGCGCAACTCTCCGGATTTCATCCGCACCATCCAAAGAGGCGGGCGCAACACCCTCGATTCCGCGCTCAGCGAAGAACTCATACGGCAGGCCTTCAGCGGCCTCGCTCCGCAGGGCGCGAAGATTCTGGTGCAGGGCTTTATCTCCCGGGACAGCGCAAGCGGGGAAATCAGCAACCTCGGGCGCGGAGGGTCCGACTACACCGCCGCCATCATAGCGGCAGCTCTCGGAGCCGGGCAACTGCAGATTTGGACGGATGTAGACGGCTTTATGACCGCGGACCCGCGCATCATCAGCAGTTCATATGTCATCGACCATCTGAGTTATGACGAGGCAATGGAGCTGTGCAACTTCGGTGCGAAGGTCATCTACCCTCCTACCCTGTACCCTGCCTGCACCCGCAACATTCCCATCCTCATCAAGAATACCTTCAACCCTTCCGCTCCGGGCACAATTATCTCATCCGACAGTCCTGCCAGCAGCAAGGGCATACGCGGAATATCTTCCATCGACAATACCTGCCTGCTGACGCTTTCGGGCGTATCTATGGTAGATATAGTAGGCGTTGACAGGCGCATATTCACAGCCCTTGCCAAGGACAATATCTCTGTCTTCTTCATCAGCCAGGGCTCTTCCGAGACGGGCATTTCCTTCGGGCTGAAATATGAGGACGCCGACAGGGCGAAAAAGCTCATAGACGAAGAATTCTGCCACGAAATCAGCGAAGGAGCCATCCTGCCTGTACGCGTGGACAAGGAACTCGCAACAGTTGCCGTTGTAGGCGAATCTATGGCACACAATCCGGGTGTTGCAGGAAAACTCTTCTCCATACTCGGGCGCAACGGCATCAGCGTACTGGCCATCGCCCAGGGCTCGCCGGAAATCAACATCTCCTTCGTAATCGAAAGAAAGCATCTGCGCAAGGCCCTGAATGTCATTCACGACGGTTTCCTGCTTTCCGAATATCAGGAACTCAACCTCTTCATCTGCGGAATAGGCACCGTTGGAGGCCAGCTCATAGACCAGATTGCCGCCCAAAGGGAGAAACTGATGAACAGTCGCAACCTAAAGCTCAACATCGTGGGCATAGCCCGCAGCAGCAAGGCTCTGTTCGACCGCGAAGGTATAGACCTTTCCGATTACAGGCAGAGACTGGAGCAGGAAGGCACTCCTATAGACCCTGACAAGCTCAGGGAAGGGGTCATCTCGATGAATATCTTCAACTCAGTTTTCGTGGACTGCACCGCAAGTGCCCAGGTAGCAGCGCTTTACAAAGGCTTTTTCGAGCACGGAATCTCCGTTGTGACAGCCAACAAGATTGCCGCATCTTCGGACTATGACAACTACCTCGACCTCAAGAAGACGGCCCGCGAGCGCGGTGTGAAGTTCCTCTTCGAGACCAATGTGGGTGCGGGGCTTCCGATTATCAATACCATCAACGACCTTGTCAACTCCGGAGACACCATACAGAAAATCGAGGCCGTGGTCAGCGGCACCCTCAATTTCATCTTCAATACCCTTTCGGAGGACATTCCGTTCAGCAAGACGGTAAGGCTTGCGCAGGAGTCAGGATTCTCCGAGCCTGACCCGCGAATCGACCTTTCGGGAAGGGATGTAATCCGCAAGCTTGTCATATTGTGCCGCGAAGCCGGCTACAAGGTGAACCAGGAGGATGTCAAGGCCAATCTCTTCATCCCTCAGGACTTCTTCGACTGCACAATGGAAGAGTTCTGGAAGAAACTCCCGTCCCTGGATGCGCAGTTTGAGCAGAAACGCAAAGAACTTGCAGCCCAGAAAAAGAGGTGGAGGTTCGTAGCAAGTATGGAAAACGGACAGTTCAGCGTAGGACTCAGGGAAATCAGCGAGTTCCACTCCTTCTATGTTCTGGACGGCTCCAACAACATTGTGCTTTTGACAACGGAACGCTACCACCAGCATCCTATGCTCATCCAGGGCTACGGGGCGGGAGCAAGCGTTACTGCAGCCGGCGTATTTGCCGACATAATGAGTATAGCAAACATTTAAAGAACAATATATGACTGTAGCAATCGTTGGCGCAAGTGGCGCCGTAGGTCAGGAACTGCTTAAAGTACTTGAACAGAGGAACTTCCCTGTTGACCATCTGCGTCTTTTCGGCTCGCAGCGAAGCGCGGGCACCGTTTATAACTTCCGCGGCAAGCCGCACACGGTGCGCCTTCTGCAGCACAATGACGACTTCAAGGGTGTGGATTACGCCTTCGTTTCCGCAGGTGCAGGCACCTCAAAGGAATTCGCCGGGACCATAACCAAATACGGGGCCGTGATGATAGACAATTCCAGCGCTTTCCGTATGGATGAGGATGTGCCTCTGGTAGTGCCTGAATGCAATGCCGAGGATGCTCTGGTCCGCCCGAGAGGCATTATCGCCAACCCGAACTGCACCACAATTATGATGGTCGTAGCACTTCAGCCGATAGAGAAACTCTCCCACATCGAGCGCATCCACGTGGCCAGCTACCAGTCGGCTTCAGGTGCCGGTGCCCAGGCAATGGCAGAGCTCCAGCAGCAGTACAGGGAAATAGTGGAAGGCAAGGAGCCTACGGTAAACAAGTTCGCCTATCAGCTCGCATACAATGTCATTCCTCAAATCGATGTGTTTACCGACAACGGATACACTAAAGAAGAGATGAAGATGTTCAACGAGACCCGCAAGATAATGCACACCGATGCACGCTGCTCGGCTATGTGCGTCAGAATCTCTTCTCTCCGCTCCCACAGCGAAGCCGTATGGGTCGAAACGGCCGAGCCGCTGAGCGTGGAACAGGTGCAGGCAGCCCTTGCGGCCGCTCCGGGAGTAACCCTTCTGGACGACCCTGCAACCAAGACCTACCCTATGCCTCTGTTCACCGGCGGCAAGGATGATGTCTATGTAGGACGAGTGCGCAAAGACCTTGCTAACGAGAACGGCATCACCTTATGGCTTTCATCCGACCAGATACGCAAAGGGGCGGCATTGAATGCCGTCCAGATTGCGGAATATTTGCTCAAAAACAATTAAACGGTAGGGGCGTCCTTGCTGTAGAGGAAACGGCGGATCTTCAGAGTCGCCGTTTTTTCGAAGGGCTTGGTCATAATCTCTACCTTCTTGATTTGGGATGCGGTATTGACGCGGGCGTTGACATAGTCGGAAACCACCTTCTTGAAGTTCTCGACAGCCAACTTGGTCTGCTCGTCGGTTTTTGCTTCGGCAAGGTCGAACAGGGAGTCGGCAGCTTTTACCAGAGCAACCAGCTTGTTGCCGCGGCTGACCACGATAATATCTTCAATCTGAGGTATTTCCTTTGCAACCATCTCGATTTCTTCAGGGTAGATATTCTCTCCCGAAGCTCCGACTATCATATTGCCTATCCTTCCCTTGATGCCGTAGCGGCCCTTTTCATCGACGCTGGCAAGGTCTCCGGTACGGAACCATCCGTCAGGAGTGAAGGCCTCGGCGGTACGCTCTGCATCCTTATAGTAGCCCGGGAACACATTCTCTCCCCTTGCAACTATTTCACCCTCACCGGTAGCAGGGTTGATATTGTCCAGGCGAAGCTCAATTCCATAGACAGGCACTCCAATCTGTCCCGGGACCGTGTTCTTGTAGTTGCACAGCGAGAGCAGAGGCGCGCATTCGGTAAGGCCGTAGCCGATATGGTAAGGGAAACGGGCCTTCTGCAGGAAGCGCTCCACTTCCACATCGAGTTTGGCGCCTCCGATTCCGAAGAAGCGCAGACGGCCTCCGAAGGTCTTGACCATACGCTTGCCCACGATGCGGCAAAGGGTACGGTTCATATGCAGGTCCATCCAATGAAGGAACTTGGACCTCTTGAGCATAGGAACTATGCTTCCCCTGTACACCTTCTCGATGATAAGCGGAACGGAGAGCATTGCGGTAGGACGCACTTCGCTCATAACCTGCATCAGGAAGCTCGGGGTTGGCGGCTTCGGGATGTAGTATACGCAGGTACCCGTGCTGAACGGATATAGCATTCCGAGTGCAAGCTCGTAGGCGTGTGCAAGCGGCAGGATGGACAGCATCACATCCCTGGTATCGAGCTGAATGTAATGGATGCCCGCGCGGAGGTTGCCCATAAAGTTGCGATGCAGGAGCATTACTCCCTTGGCGGATCCCGTGGTGCCGGAAGTGTAGATGATGGTGGCGAGGGAATCCGGAAGAGGGGTGGAAACGTTTGAGAATTCAGCATCGCTGCTGTTGTCCCTCACTATCTCGAGAGTCTCAATTGCGAAGACCAGATTCATAGAATCCAGCACCTCTTCATCGAGCTTGGCAAGTTGCCGGGCCGAAGCGAAAAGTACCTTTGCTCCCGAATGTTCGAGGACGTGTTTCGCCTCGCTGCCCGTAAAATCCGGGAGTACAGGTACAGCTACGCGACCGAAAGCGGTCGCAGCGAAAAAGGCGACAGACCAATTGGGATGTCCTGTAGAGTAAATGGCTACTCTGTCTTCTGCACCAACGCCGTGGCGGCTGAGTATGGTGGAAAGACGCTCACAGGCGTACTTGAAGGAGCCGAAAGTATATCCGGCATCAGAGCCGTAAAGACGGTTCATTGTCTTTGGCGCATACTGCGATGAGGAAAAGCGGTAAAGGTCCGCCAAGGTTCCCAGGTTGTCAATTTGGGCGATTGTTGCCATATGAATCAGGTTTGGTTTCAGTAAGTTCAATTTCAATACGGTGCAAAAGTAAGGCTCAAACTCTTGATATTTGCAACCTGATTTCCAAAGTTTTGGAATATATTACAGAATTTCGAGGATTTTTTAACCGTTTTAGGAAAAATTATTTGATATTTGTACAAAACCAGCCTGATGAGAAGAATCTTAAGACGTGACTATTTCCAGATGGATATTCCGGAGAACAGGCGCATAGGCAATGATATGCTCCTGCTCGACGCCCAGAGTTATTGGGTTGATTCGGAAGAGCCGTTCATCGCAAATGCGACCAGTGCAATTTTTGTAACACACGGAAGCGTTGAAGTTTCCATCAATATGAAGGACTACCACGTGGTAGGGCCTTCGATGATTATCTTTTTTGAAGGAATGGTCGTGCGCCAGGGCGCTATTGCCCCGGGCACGAGAATGGATGTGTTTATGATAAGCAAACAGCTTACCGACAACATCCTGACCGAATCCAATATGTACAGCCAGCTTCGCTCCCAGATAATGCGGGACCCTGTTTTCCCGCTTACCGGGCAGCAGAAGGTAACGGTGTATTTCAACCATCTCCTTCTCAAAATAATTGAGATGAAGGACTCACCATACAGGCTTGAAGCGGCAACCCATATGACTCTCACCCTGTTCTACGGATTCGCGCTCAACCATCCGGAAAGACTGATACAGAAGGCTCAAAACAGGAGCGAGAGCATAACCGACCGCTATTTCGAACTGGTCAAGCAGCACTACAGGTCGCACAGGGATGTAGCCTACTATGCCGACCTTATGTGCATCACATCCAAATACCTATCCCAGTCCGTCAGGGATGCTACCGGCAAGCCGGCGCTTCAACTGATAGACGATTTCGTGATTTCAGAAAGCAAGGCGCTGCTGCGTTCCACCGACAATTCTATCGAGCAGATTGCCGAAGCGATGGGATTCCACAGCCAGTCCCTTTTCGGAAAATACTTTAAAAGGGTCACCGGCATATCCCCGCGCGAATACCGCAAGCTTAACCACTGATTATTTTGAGAACAGTATGCAGGTTCCGGCGTTCAGGCTCTGAGTGCCGGAACTTGCGTTTTTGTAATACCAGGTAGTGTATTTGTCGCAGTTGCTTCCTGCATTGTAATGTTCCATCTCCGTACCGGATAACGGGGCTGAAACATCCCTGAAAACCCAAGATAAAAAGCCCTCATACTCTGAGTTCAGATATTTCATCTGATCTTGGAACAGTTTGGGCAGTACACATTTGTACAGTGCCTGCGGAGCAGTAGTCCTTATTGTCCCGTCTATATAACAGTCAGCCGGATGATATCTGTGCTTGTAGGTGGCAGAGTGTCCGAACTCTGATGCCGAATCGGTTTCGCTCAGGCTGTACACTCTATCATTGATGAAATCCAGTACCGGAATTACAGTTACAGAGTTGCCGCTGCTGCCAAGTGTTGCCGTATAGGTCGCAATCAGTCCCGGGTTCCTGCTGTAATTCGAGGAAGTGAATTTGTCGCTGCCGTAGCAACCGGAAACCAAGGATGTGTAGCTCCCGCTCGGATCGTAAACATAGGACAAAGTGTTGTTACCCGGATTGGACAGGGAGGAAGAATATTCTCCATAGCCTTTCCAATAATAAGCATATGTAGTAAACCAGCTATCTCCCCAGCCGTTGGGAAGGGTGCGCAGGGCTGCTATCTGGCTGTAGGTCATTTCCACGACAGATTCGTATCCTCCGTAGAGAGCCATCCGGAGATTCTGGGTAGAACCCGCATTGGGACCGTCGGTGCAGTTGCTTTGCGAATAAGAGAAGGTCGCAGGAGTTGCCAGGGATGTTTTGATAATCTCCGGAGAATAAATGATTGCGAGTCCCGACCTCGCAACAGACGGGCATCCGACGATGGCATCTACCCCCGAAGTAGCGCATATCAGGTCTCCCTTGCTGAAAATGACAAGCCCGCCGTGCATACCGCAGGAACCAGTATTCGTCTGTCCCGTCGTAGTGCTGAGAACGGATGAATTCATAGCGAAAGTATCCGTCCTTCCTTTCAGTGCAACATCGAAAACGGTATATGTTCTCGAATAAGCATCCGAAGAATTGCAATTGTCCCTGTTGAACAAAGCATACGCATTGTAATAGTCAAAGAGTTTGGAAGAAAGTGAATATGTACCGTCCTGAGCTACTGAGCCTGCAGGCTCGGTATAGCCGAAGGACTGGTTCTCCAAATTCACGCAATCCAAACGGTAGGCTTTGTAGGTTTTGCCTCCATTGGTATAAGAATAGCTCTGCGCACTGTCTTCAGTAATGCCATCGTAGGAGTATGAACCGGGGCCGAACCAGGTGAAATCATAATAGGACAAATCCAGAGGCAGTTTGGAAGGGTTCGACAGCACAAGTTCCTGGGTGGAGGCCTTGTAGTTGAGCTTTATCGGGAAGTGCACAAGATGGATGGGAAGCTCAGCGCTTACTCCGGAACCTTCCAGTGTCAATTTCAAATGGTCGGCTCCCCCGGCGCACAGTTCGCATAGTTTGTAGCCGAATGTAAGCGGGCTGCCGGAATATTGCAGTTGGAGCTGCATTTGTGCGTAATAGGATGATTTCTTTCCCTGCTTGGTCATACTCACGCTTATCGCGGAGCCGATTTCATCGTAGGAGACAATATCAGAATGAAGAGAGCTGTCCAGATCAACCAGACTGTTGTCATACCATTGTCCTCCCAACGAATTTCCCTGTTCATCCGTCAGATATACAATAGTCATATTGTTTGCAGCGTTAATCGTCAGGGACATACTCGGCTGCGAAGCAGGCTTTGCACTTATGGTGTCCGAAATCACTACCCTCGGCATTGCCACCAGGACGCCGGTATTCAGTTTCTGCACTTTCCTGCCCCGCTGCGGGTCATAGAGCCATATTTCGCGCGGCTCACTGCATATCTCCACGCAGCGCACATCGCTCATCCATACTCCGTCCTGCTGATAGAGAGTACCGAGCTCCAGTTCGCTGCAAACAGTGCCGTCGGATGCGCACAGCAGCAGCTGCGCCCCGTCTGGACTGCCGGCGAAATATGCCATCAAAGCATCATCCACCTCCACTGCATATTTGAAGCATTCTCCGATATAGAGGGAAGATAGCGAAGTCTGCCTGCCGGCACATATATAGCCCAAGCCGTGCCCTTCCTCAACTACGCTTGCATCAGTGCTGATTTTCCAGGAAACCGCATCCAGGTCCGTGGACATCACAAGCGTAATATGGTAATCGGTATTGCGTTTCACATCGAAATTGGAGCAGTTGTCAGCTCCGAGATAAAAACGGTAAGTGACATCTCCGCTGAAAATGCTTGAAACCCCGTCGAAATGCCCCTGTACCTCAACATAGGTACATAGACCGCTTACAACGCTGATTTTCTCCGGGACTTTGTCCCAAGGATCATCATTGTCGGGGAGCAGAGTACCCTGCATATTTTCCAGAGTATAGAACACTACTTCTTCTCCCCCGTTAAGCAAGGCAAGGTCCGACTCCGAAGCCGTATCTCCTGCCCTTACCTGCATCGCTTTATTGGACTCGGAGAAAGGGAGTGTCGAGAGCGGAATCTGGCAGAGTTTTACGGATTTGATGCTTACGGAGCCGAGAGCGCTGTCGTCAACGCTGAAGCTTACTTTGGATGCGACCCTTTTGAGTGAGAGATAAACATATATATTGGAGCCTACAGGAGTGCAGCTGGCACTTCCGCTCATTACCATATTACCATAAACCAGGAAATCAGGCCAGTCTATGCTCCAGGCGAGCAATTCCGACTCATCGGCAAAGAAAAGTTCTTCACCCCAGTTGGCCACTGCCCTGACCGAATAATCCACGGCAGACTTCAGTTCCAATGTAATGCTTCCCGGATTGCTGTCCTCGAAGCGGCTCGCCACCAATACTCCCTGCCCGTCAAAGACAAACAGGTTCAGGTCCCCGATAAGGTTTTCGTCAGGAGCATACTGCGACTTGGTAGCACCTTCGACACCAGACTTGACGGTAAGCATTACCGTGGATTCACTCTCCAAACTAGGGCTCAGTTGTATGCCTATGCAGGATTGCATCACCAGCATTAGGGCAGGGATAAAGCATTTTCTTTTCATATCTCAATCGAATAGGCCCAGGACATCTCCCATCCACCTACAATGACGGAAATGCGGGCATTTGCATAATCTATTTCCAATTCAATGTCTTCAAGGCTTTCGGCGGTCCAGTCGTAACCCATTTCAAGTATGCGTCTGCCGAGTTCGAAACTGAAGAGAGTCCTTTCGCCCTGAAGGAAATCCAGCATAAGGGAGGCATCATCCTGACGGGGCACCCGGAGTGCGAAACGGGAAGGAGCCGTCTGCTGCGCCCTTGCGAGGAAAGTGCCGTGAGCAGGAAGGAGGGTGCGAAGGTCTATGCCTGCCACATCACCCCTCAACTGAAGGGTGAAGGGACTCTCCACTCCCTCGGGGAGCAGGTTTATCCCTATGGTACAGAATTGTTTGGCATCGAAGATACTGGCAGTGGCAAGTTCTCCGGTTGCATCCACTCCCCTTCTGGTACTGGCATAGAGGCTGTCCATCTGGCTTCCCTCGGGAAGCATATAGTTGAAACCGCGCACTACCCCGTGAAATACTCCCCAAAGGGCATTGACATCCACATAACCCCTTCTGAGGCTTATTTCCCCATAATCGGATTCGTCCACCTGACGGGGACTGAATACTGTACGGAACTCCGTTCGCTCCCCTTCGAATACGGATACCATCAGCCTTCCCTGAGGACACGCTTCCATCCTTTCGTCGGGGACAAGTTCCAGATAACAGGGACACTCGCGCCTGTCTTCCTTGATGGAACAGGAGCAGTATGCAGCCAGACAGGCAAGCAGCAGCAAGATACTTTTGTTTGTCATTCCAGTGTACAGGAAGAATCCACCTCTTCCCAAGGGTTTATCTGTATGGTGATGCTGAGTTCCTTGCGGCTTTCTATCACCAGTTCTTTTATTATATATGTAGTATTGCCCTTCAGAGGAGGCAGCTGGGCCCTGTAGCTGTCCGGTCCCATCTCTATGACAAGGGATGTCCTTGCAAGAGGGTCGGGATAGCAGAAAAACTCCGCATCCGAGCAGGAACAGCTCACAAGGCAGTCTATCAGAAAAGGACTCAGGGACATATCCGCTCCGGCTACATTGTACCTTACCCTTGAGGTATCCGGCCCTTCAAGGTAAGGACAAGTCCCGGCCACATCAGCAAGATATGCCCTGCTGAATCCTTCGGATGGAGTAAGTTTCTCCAGCACCACTTTTGACATCAACCTGGACAGTTTTAGGGACACGGAGGAGCTTTTTACAAAAGAGCCGCTCCCCCGGCCTGACATCACAAGATAGCCGGAAGAATTGTCCTCCATTTTTGAGCATAAGGCGGGATCCGCTCCTTCGGGTGCATTTGCAAGCAGAACCCAGTCAAGGGCTACTCCTTTCGGAAGTTCAAGGCTGGCAGATTTGCCTTCGGTTCGGATATGAGCTTCAAGCGCACCTGTGTTCGACCTGTAAACGAAGATATCAAGACAGCGGATTGCAGTGTCATCCTCTACAGCCGACTTGGTAGTTCCCGCCCGGAAATCCACAGTAACCACTTCTTCCGCAGTTTCCTCCACGGGAGAACAGGCTGCAAGATGCAGCAGTGCAGCGAGCGAAAGCAGGGTTACTCTTTTCATATCAACTGAAGGTTGCGGTTATGTTATTGGTTCCCCATTCCGTAAGTGTTACAGAAATTGAAATCTCGGAGGCATTTCCTCCGGAAGCGGTTCCGGTGATATTGTTGACGTTGCCGGCTGCCAGAGTTACAGTTGCCTTTTTGGTGAAGGTCTGGTTCCAATCACCCTTGGTTAAGGTATAAGTTACCGACAAAGTATAGTCCCCCGGAACAAGATACAAATCGGAAGTCTCCGTTAAAGAAGTGGAACTGAGTGCAGTTACTGAAGTCCAGTTGTTTTTGGCTATATTGTAAGTGCCTCCAGTCCCCCCTGAGATTGATTCAATGCTCCAGGAAACATTGCTCAAAGCATAACCACTTTGACTATTGAGAGTCAAACCTCCGGTTCTTGCAAAAACATGATTCAGAGTAACTGTTGGATTTGTTTTATTGGAAGTAACCTTTCCCGCAATCACATCCGTAGTATTGGCAGCGGATATTGTTGAGCCGGAAGCCGAGAAAGCTATTGCTGCATTGGAAACATAGTAATTGTAGGATGTCGGTGAAAGGGTCTGATATACTCCTGTAGCAATCTTTCCGCTACCAACATTACCGCTTGCTGAGACTTTCTTCGAAGTCTCCGAGCCAAGAGTTCCCGTTGTCATCGAATAATACAGACTCGAAGGGACGTCCGTAATCGCTGTTGTTTTGGTCTGTACCTGCATATCGATGGTATCACCGCCCACACAGAGCACTATCTCTTTAGGGTCCTGATTCTCCGGCTCCACGCTCTTTGCGCAGGAGGCCGCAAGCCCCAGAATCAGCAAGGGGGCTGCATAAAGTTTAAGCTTTGTCATATTGTTTCTTGTATTGAATATTTGTTCCAGGGTAGTACTCTCAGGGAGAAGCTGATTTGCGGGTCTGAAGTGACTCTCGGACCCCAGGGGTCAAGGTAGCCCGGGCAATGGACGGTGATGTCCACATTGTAGATATTGTTTGGTTCAAGGCAGCCGCTAAGACGGTTCAGCACCTCAACCGGGTAATATACTTCCAAATCCGACCATATATATTTGTACAGATAGTCCGCTTCCACTACAAGCTTGGTGCAAAGGTCCGCCCAGTCAGGGTCTTCGCTTGGCATAGAATGGCTGAAATTCGGCAGGGTGTAGAACACCGTCCCCCCTCCCAGCAGTCCGAGCGCATCGCTTTCGTTACGGTCCCCCTTGTATTTGCCCGAATTGAATTTCGAGTACATCCAGTTATCGTGGTAAAACCAGGGGTAGAGTCCCTGCTGAGCCGCAATGTCCGAAGATTCGCTGAAGTACTGCTCCAGACTCATTTGCGGGACTACATTCTGCAGATATACAGGTCCCTGCCCGAAATCGTCATTTTCAAACTCTCCCTTCAAATCCACGACAAGGGAATTCAGGCAGATTTTGCTGACCATTCTTTCCAAAGAGATTTTCACTGTTCCTGACGAGGTGAAAGCCGTCTGAAGTCTGCAGCACATAGGCAACAGTCCACTCTGCTGGACCATATCCAGTCCGTAATTGTTTGAAAGCAGGCTCTGCTCATCCGACCAGCCGCTTGAAAGACTGTCCGGATCTATGTTTGCAAAGGCATAGAGTGTAACGCAGGCATACTGCGAAGCATCCACTATCATATCGTATCTTGTCTGCTTCAAATCCATCATTTCCTTCAGAAGATTGCCCTGAGCATCATAAATCAGCACATACCAGTATGCTACGCCATCCTCGTCCACCGTGCCTTCAACTGTCTTGAGAGTGCGCGCGGCATCCAGGACCAGACTAATCTGAACTTCCCCGCTTTTCTCCTCCGGGCGCAGGCAGGCCGACAAGGCCAGCACTGCCAGCACCAGGATTAGAATTCTAGATGGTGACAACACCCTCCGCATTACCCAGAAGCACGGTGTCCCAGCCCTTGACTGTAATTCCGAAAGGAATCTCGAAAGATTCGATTCTGTCGGTCTCACCTTCATCAATGTTATTGTCCCCATCGGACTGGTTGCCTAGACGGGTGAGGATAAGATTGTTGATTTCGTACGATTTGTTGGACTCGACTTTCGGAATCACGACAGGATAGGTATAGAACTGTCCGTCAATTTTGCATTCCACCACAAGTCTGGTGCAATGTGCACTTCCGCTGTCCTCCAAAGTAGGATTAGGATAGACATAGACACACATATCCTCCTCATATGAAGCACCCTGAGCAATTGCAGCGCTTGGGGAAAGTGTCCTCAGCAGGAATTCATCCGAAGTGTCAATCGATGAATCCGCAAGAGTGGAGTTCTTCCAGATGTATGGGGCGGCCATATTGCCGGCATAGTTGGTATTGCACACCACATCAGCAGCATAGATTCTCACAAGTTCGAATTTTTCTGCCCCGAGAGCCGCAAGACCGTCAGAGCTCAAATTTCTGGTGATTTTGTGCAGCATAAGCCTGGCAGCCAGCCTGCTGACTTCAATGGTGATATTGCTGCTTGATGACAGGGTACAGTCATCGGAGCCTATCATCACAAAACTGCCCGGAGCATTGTCTGAAAGAGTGGAAATCCCGGCAAGGAGTTCATCCTTTTTCACAATGCCGCTCAAATCCGGAGCATTGACAAGGGCATATACCGTCCTCTGTCCGGTAGTGGCATTGAGTGTCAGGGTCATTGCTTTGGCACTGCCGTAAGCATCCAGTTCATTGCCGCTGAATACGAAAACCTGAAGGGAGTCCACCTTGTTCTCGTCAAAGCTTGCAGCCTTGGCCTGTGGACCTCCGCTGATAGTCACGTTGAGTACTGCCTTCTCCCCTTTTACGATTTGCTGGGGAGCATTTTCCTGCTTGTTGCAGGACGCCATCACGACTAGGCCTGCCGTGAGCGCAAATAAGAATTTATTCATTGTCATATGGTTTCTGAATGTGGGTCCTGGCCGCTTTCCCAATCCTCAACGAGTATGTTGAATTCGACCGTTCCCTTGTCTATAGGAATATCAGGACTGTCCGAGCCGAACATTGTCAGTGTAAGGTCGGAAATGGTATAGGTCCTGTTGCGCTGCAGAATCGGCAGCACTACCGGATAATAGCATATCTCCCCTCCTATACTGGCTTCGACAACCAGCTTGGTATGCCTTTCGGACCATAGTCCTCCGTTGGCATTGTTCTGAGTGGGATTGGGATAGGGATAGAAAACGCAGCCAAGCTCGCAGCTTCCTCCCGAAGGCACCACGGCAGAAAGGCCTGTACTCGAAATCAGCTCATCCGCAGGGGTGCTTTCCTTTGCCATCCTGTTGTACCACAGAGTAGGTGCCGAGAGGCCATAAGTTGTGTTTGCGGCCACATTGAGAAGATATACTCCTCTGATTATCAATTCCTTGGAGGCATATGCCCCATTCAGGGAATTGATTATCCTGCCAAGAGAGACCTTGGCGACATAGCGTTTTACCGTAATATCGACTGATGCAGGTCCGCTTACCTCCAGGCTGCGGCTTCCGGACATCACAAAGGCTCCCGGAGCATTGTCTTCAAGCAAGGTAGTGGCGGAAAGCAGTTCTTCTTCACTTTCAACGCTAAGTTCAGGCGCCCCGGCAAGAGCCCAGACGGTCTTGCGCCCTTTGCTGCAGCCGAGTTCGATGGTGGAGCTGCTTCCGCTCCCCTTGATTTCAAACTTTCCTCCGCTGTCGAATACGAACAGCTGAAGACCGGATACGGCTGCCTCTCCTGATGCGGAAGCACCGCCCACTTTAGTCGTGATCATTGCCGCTTCACCAACAGGAAACGGCTCCTTTTCATTCTCCATCTGCGTACAGGATGCAGCAAGCAGCAGTGAAGCCAAGACTATGGTTTTACTGTAGTTCATCATATTTCAATTCATATCTCTTTTTCAATACCGATATTTCAGGATCCAGATTGCCTCTGTGCACATAGCCCGGGTTAAGGGAGCAGGCCGACAGGTAGCATTGGACTGCTTCCCTGTCCTCTCCTTTGCGGGAATGCAGTACAGCCATCATATAGAGCACCCTGTCATTGCGTTCGCACCCCTGAAGTATCTCCATCGCAGAAGCATCATAGCCCAGGGCACAAAAGGCAACCGCCGCATTGTAGTCATTGTAGGGTCGGAGCAGGGTGACCGCCATCTGATAATCGTGGTCCCTGATGGCCTGGACACCGGCCATATAGACCGAATCCAGAACAGTTGTATGGACAGTATCCTTGACCATCCCTTTGCGGTGCAGATGGAATTCGAACTTTACGGTCCTCAGTCTCGGATAAAGGTGCTCTCGCATATAGCGATATGACGCAATACCTTTCTGCATTTGCTTTTCCCTCCTGTCAAGGTCTTCCGTCAAAGCATATTGGCGGTAAAGATTCTTACAGGAAGGGCTCATCACGCTGTCCAGTTCCACAAGTTTATCCAACATCCTCCAGTTTTCCCCGTCGGAACGGCTGCAGAAACTTATTGAATTATGAAAACTATGCTTGACAATGTTACCGTCCTCCCCGACAAGGAAGCCGGACTGCGCGTCCAGAGAATCGCAAAGAGCCTTCATCCAGTCGTCAAAATACCTGGAAATGCTCTCCGAGCGCTTCTTTGAAAGAGCCCTGTTGTAAGAAAGGCTGCCCTCCGGACTTGCAGAGGATCGGACCACTATGGAGTCCATATCAAATCTGCTGTCCATTATGAGAGCCTTGAGGTTATCTTTGATTCTGCCTATTTCCTCCCTGTTGGAAGAAAGGTTTTCGTCCACTTCATACTTTCCCGATTCGAAGTCTATGTAGCACGCTGTATTGGCGGAAACTTTCCTTTCCACGACCTTGAGCAGATACTTCTCTGTCGGATCGACAAAGGCTGACAGTGAGCTGATGTAGAAGGTGAGAGGGTCTGACGGCGGGATGCTGTAGACCTGCCTGTCCTGCTCGAATATGCTTCCCGAAAGCAGCACATCCACCTTTCGCAGACGGGGGCGCACCAGGAGTTCCTGCGCATATTCATAGATAAAATCTCCTGTATTAGAAACTATTACCGTATCAAGACGCAAGCCGTCAGTCTGTATCGGAACCTTTACCAAACGCTTGAAAGTCTTGTCCTTGCGACTTATCAGCCATCGGTTCCAACCCCGTCTGAACTTGTCCGTATAATGCTCCACAGCCTCCTTTTCGCTCACCCCGAATGCTGACTGGAAGGCCTCGTCCGAAACCCAGGAGCTGTCATTTCTGAAAGCCCAGACTTCGGGCAGGTTCCGCTGCAGAAACAGCTCAAGCTGCCACCTTCTCACGAAGACTGTCGTATCTGAGACAATACCCTTCAGCCAGCGTTCGTACTGCTGATAACCTCTGAGCTGGGCCCGGCGGTAGTCCTTGCCGGTAATTATCACAGGTTCCAGTCTGAGAGTGTCTCCAAGCACTTCCATTGAGGGCTGCAGGCGCAGCTGCCACTTCGAATCCATCATATGCCGCGGAACGGTGATACAGAACTTTAAAGTCACTTTTCCATTCCTTTCGGCTACATTCCTGAACCGGGCAGTGACATAGGCAGCTTCGAGCTGTTCGTGTGCAACCATTTCACCATCTTCGTCTTTTACAGCACGCATAATCAGCACCTGAGCACCGGTCCTGTCGTCGGTTACCACAAGTGTATCCCTGTCAGGAATGCTGTCCGGCAGGCTGACAGGAGTCTCTTCTCCCGGCAGGGACATATTTGCCCTCAAACCGTAGGAGCGCAGCTTCTGGGCCTTACGCCCGGTTGAGGCACAACCGGCGGCAAACAGAATCAGCAGCAACGGCACCACAGCCCTATGGAAATGTCTAGAATACATACATCAGAGACAATAATGCTTCATTGGGCAGGAAGAAAGCCTTGCCTGCGGAATCTACAACCTTTCCGCAAACCGGGCAGGAATAGACCGTATAGGTCTGATATCCACCCCAGAAGCCAAGTCCGAATTCGATATTGAGATGATCTGCAAGCATCAGCGAATAGCCGGCAGACAGTGTCGCTCCCCAGGCATCTCCTTCCCTTGTCAGAGGTCCGTCAATACCTCCCGTATTGAACTCGCTGTGCTGCAGTCCGGATGAAGTCCACCATCCCGAATAGACGTGCCAGAGCCAATAACGGGCTCCTGTCCACCAGGTCTGATGTTTGCTCTGAAACTGCTCTGCGGGGTCGCCGGCATTGAAAGTCCAGGGATTCAGTCGGGCCTTTGCACCAAGAGTCCAATGACGCTGGAGAGCTACCCCCGCCTCGGCACTCAGAGTACCGAGACTTGCGAGGTCAGCTGCATTGAGGCCTATCTGAAAGGTCTGGGCTTCAAGTCTCAAACATCCCAGAAGCAGAAGCAATACTGCTGCGGCTTTCACTATGCTACATTTCATAGTCCAATTGTTCAGGTCCGTCGAGCACAACGACTCTGTTTGATATGATTTTTGTCCTGAATCTTTCGATACCGTCAGCACCGTCATAGCGGTCGTACTGCAGACGGCCTGTGAGATATACCTTGGACCCTTTATCAATATGATCCAAGCCTTCATTCACTCCGTCACCGGAATCCCAGGTAGTTATCTGGTGCCACTGGGTTTCGATAACTGCCGTACCGCTGCGGTCCTTGAACGCACGGTTTGTGGCAAGGGAGAAGTCATAGACCTTCTTGCCTGCGACATTGGCGGTCCTGACTGCACCGACAACGCCACGCAATTCCACTCTGTTGATTTGTTCCATTTTTTCGAAGTTTTGGTATTTGCTTTTAAACTTATCCCGCCCTGTCCGCGGTTCCTGGCGGTAGTGCAAAGTTGAGATCTCCCGTGCAAGCTTCAAGAAAAGTGTGACGAAAAAGGCG
Source organism: Candidatus Cryptobacteroides sp. (assembly GCA_051869975.1). Classification (GTDB taxonomy): domain Bacteria; phylum Bacteroidota; class Bacteroidia; order Bacteroidales; family UBA932; genus Cryptobacteroides. Next base: position 73,066 of record JBJEBK010000004.1, read on the forward strand.
AAATATTTACGATTCTTTAGCTCTGGAGCTGTTTTTTTCGGAAAGTCAAAAGAAAAAATGCGGCCGGAAGCTGTTTCTTTCGGCCTTAAAAAAAGTTTTTATGAAAATTATAATTTATGGAAGAACAACTTGGCGGACTCCCTTCATATCTTACGGACTATGAAAACAAAAGAAATGCAAATCAGTTTCTGCGCATACTGCGGAGCTCCGCTCAAAGGTCGGTCAGACAAGAAGTATTGCAATTCGCAATGCAAGAACAATTACCATAACAATATGGTGATGTCCCGTTATTATGGAAAGAAGATTCTGAGAAGACTGGACTGCAACTACTCTATCCTTATCAGTCTTGTCAGACTTGGAATCAGTTCCATCCCTTTACAAGAAATACAGGAACTGGGGTTCAGTCCCAGTTCCTGCAGTGAGGTAATCTTTATGTCAAGCACCGTCCGCTACCGTTGTTACGATATAGAATACAGGTGCTCTTCAGGCCGTATGTACGGCATCAAACTTACTTCTTCGGTGCAGGAGCAGCCTTAGCAGCGAGTTTGGTGGTAACGAAGGATTCGCAAAGCTTGTCGTATTCTTCAGGAGTAATCATATGGCAGGAGCCATTGATGGAAGCGCCCATCTCAACCTGAAGTTTGTTGACATTGATATTGCCTTCGATAACTGCCTTGTTCTTTACCGTAAGCACATCCTTCACGAAGATGTCTCCGGTCATAGTTCCCCAGAAATCAACATTCTGGCAAGCGAGACCGCCAACAAGTTTGGCCTGCGGTCCCACTACTATTCTGCCTTTTGAGAAAAGTTTGCCCTCAACCTGTCCGTCGATGCGCACATCGCAATCGGAGGAGAGTTCTCCCTTGATGACCGTACCGACTGAGATGCGGCTGACATCATTAACGCTGACCTCAGGCTCCACGGCCCTTTTTACCTTTGAAAGATCCATATTCATAATATTTCTTTTGTTATTAGTTTAAACCAATCCCTTGCCGTGGCAGTTCTTGTACTTCTTGCCGCTTCCGCAAGGGCAAGGGTCATTGCGGCCTACGTGTTTCTCTACCTTCACAGGGGCGTTCGCCTTCTGTTCTCCATTGGTTACCAGGTCGTTGCGGCGGGTCTGGTAACGGGACATATCAGGTCTGGTCTGCACAGGACGCTGAGGCTGTCCTTCGCGCAGAGGTATGAAGGCGCGAAGCAGGAAGGAGAGCACATCCTGGTTGAGGGACTCCAGCATCTTGGCGAAAAGGTTGTAGCTCTCCAGCTTGTAAACCACCTTAGGGTCCTTCTGCTCATAGGATGCATTCTGCACATTCTGCTTGAGGTCGTCCATTTCACGCAGGTGCTGCTTCCAATGGTCGTCAATCTGGTAGAGAATAATGTTGCGGCTGAGGGTCTTTGCCACCTCGCGTCCCTCGGAAGTATAGGCCTTTTCGAGATTGACACTCAGGTTCATAACCTTGCGGCCGTCGGAAACAGGAATTGCAATATTCTGATACATAGTGCCCTGCTTCTCATAAACCTGCTTGATGATAGGAGTGAGCTTCTCGACAAGAGCATCCATACGGCGGCGGTAAACCTCGTACATATGGTCGCAGAGGGCCTTCACTACGGCGTCCTTCTTGGACTTGTTCCAGAACTCGGCATCGAAGCCCGGATCGATGGAAAGACGGGCCATTAGGTATTCTTCGAAGTCCTTGTAATCAGCGCCTTCGCAGGAATCAACGATAAGGGTTGCGGTGTCCACCATCATATTCTGAAGGTCGATTTCAACCTTGTCTCCGCTGATGGCATTGCGCCTGCGGGAATAGATGGCCTCACGCTGATAGTTCATAACATCATCGTACTCGATGAGGTTCTTGCGGATTCCGAAGTTGTTTTCCTCAACCTTCTTCTGGGCATTTTCAATGGCGTTGGAAAGCATCTTGCTCTCAAGTGCGTCGTTCTCCGCCATTCCGAGCTTGTCCACGACAGCTGCTATTCTCTCCGAGCCGAAGAGACGCATCAGCTTGTCTTCGAGGGAGATGTAGAAAGTGGAAGAACCCGGGTCACCCTGACGTCCGGCACGGCCTCGCAGCTGCCTGTCCACACGGCGTGAATCGTGGCGCTCGGTACCGATGATGGCAAGTCCGCCGGCCGCCTTCACCTCGTCGGAAAGCTTGATATCCGTACCACGACCCGCCATATTGGTAGCGATGGTAACGGTCGAGCTCTGACCGGCCTGTGCAACGATTTCAGCCTCGCGGGCGTGCTCCTTGGCGTTGAGCACATTATGGCGTATGCCCCTCATCTTGAGCATACGGCTCAGCAGCTCGGAAGTCTCCACATCGGTAGTACCCACAAGCACAGGGCGTCCCGCCTTTGAGAGTTCCACCACGCGGTCAATCACGGCTGCGTACTTTGCCTTCTTGGTCTTATAGATAATATCGTCCTGGTCGTCCCTGAGTATAGGTTTGTTGGTCGGGATGACCATAACATCCAGCTTGTAGATGGACCAGAACTCTCCCGCTTCGGTCTCGGCCGTACCGGTCATACCGGCAAGCTTGTGATACATACGGAAATAGTTCTGCAGAGTGATGGTAGCGAAGGTCTGGGTTGCTGCCTCGACCTTTACATTCTCCTTGGCCTCGACGGCCTGGTGGAGTCCGTCGGACCAGCGGCGTCCTTCCATAATACGGCCGGTGGATTCATCGACGATTTTCACCTTCTTGACTCCGTTCTCCTCCATCACCACGTAATCCACATCCTTCTCGAACATTGCATAAGCCTTGAGAAGCTGGTTTACGGTATGTACGCGCTCGCTCTTCAGGGAGAAGTCCTCCATCAGGGCGTCCTTCTTCTCCTGCTTCTCGGCGAGGCTCAGGTCGGAGTGTTCGATTTCAGCAATCTTGGTTCCGACGTCAGGAAGCACGAAGAACTCGTCATTGCCCACACTCTGGGCAAGCAGTTCCTGACCCTTGTCGGTAAGATTGATGGAATGCATCATCTCGTTGATGACGAAATACAGATGGTCGGTGACAACAGGCATCTCCCTTTCGTTGTCCTGAATGTAGTAATTCTCGGATTTCTGCATCACCACCTTGACTCCCGGCTCGCTGAGGTATTTGATGAGCGGCTGGTACTTCGGAAGTCCCTTGTAGGCACGCAGAAGGAGCTTTCCTCCCTCTTCCTCATCCCCTTCGGCCATCTTCTTCTTGGCCTCGTTGAGCACCTGGTTGACAAGCGCCCTCTGGGCGGTATAGAGTTTCTCCACATAAGGGCGGAACTCCATATATTGCTCGTCATCCTGCTTCTTGGCCACAGGTCCGGAAATGATGAGAGGGGTACGGGCATCGTCAATCAGCACGGAGTCCACCTCATCGACAATGGCGAAGTGGTGCTTGCGCTGGACGAGGTCCTCCTCGCGGGTTGCCATATTGTCCCTGAGGTAGTCGAAACCGAATTCGTTGTTGGTACCGAAGGTGATATCGCAGTCGTAGGCCTTCTTGCGGGCTGCCGAGTTGGGCTCGTGCTTGTCGATGCAATCTACGCTCAGGCCGTGGAACATATAGATAGGTCCCATCCACTCGGAGTCACGCTTGGAGAGGTAGTCGTTGACGGTAACCATATGTACTCCCTTGCCTGCGAGGGCGTTGAGGAATACCGGGAGGGTTGCAACGAGGGTCTTTCCCTCACCGGTAGCCATCTCGGCAATCTTTCCCTGGTGCAGGGCTATACCGCCGACAAGCTGTACATCATAATGCACCATATCCCATTTGAGGTCGTTGCCTCCGGCCACCCAGTGATTCTGATAAACCGCCTCATCCCCTTCGATATGCACGAAATCGTGGTCCACACTGAGGGCGCGGTCGAAATCGGTAGCCTTCACCCTGATTTCCGGATTCTGGGCAAATCTGCGTGCGGTGCTCTTGACTATTGCGAAAGCCTCCGGAAGGATTTCCATCAGGGCTTTCTCGATTGCTTCGTCTTCATCCTTAACGAGTTTCTCGCTCTCGTCTGCAAGCTTTACTTTCTCTGAGATAGGCAGCTCCGTGTCGAGTTGCTGCTTGATTTCAGCAATACGGTTCTCGAAAGGAGCCTCCACATCGCGCATCTTCTGCCTGAGTGCAGCGGAATGCGCACGAAGGTCATCATCGGAAAGTGCGTCAATCTCCACATAAGCTGCCAGCACCTTGTCAAGGATAGGCTTGATGGCCTTGTAATCCCTGTCAGCCTTGGAACCGAACAGCTTTTTGATAAAATCTGTCAATGCCATATAAAGTATAAGTTTTGTCTGTTAAAAAATCCTTCAAATATAATGAATATTGGAGACTTCACCAAAAAACGATAACTTTGTCCCGATGGGCAATGTGGACAACAGGCGGATAGCCAAAAATACCCTGCTTCTCTATATGAGGATGGGGCTGATAATGATTATCAGCCTCTGGGCTTCGCGCGTCGTGCTTTCAACCCTCGGGGAAACCGACTTCGGCCTCTACAATGTCATCGGAGGCATAGTCGTAGCTTTTTCCTTCCTCAACGGGGTGATGAACTCTGCCTGCAACCGCTACTATGCCACCCAGCTCGGCCTCCGGGACTACGAAGCCCTGCATCAGGTCTTCAAGGTGAATGTCACGATTTTTCTTGTGCTCGCCGCCGCAATCCTGCTGCTCTCCGAAACCGTTGGCCTGTGGATTATGGAACGGAAGATGAATATTCCTGCGGACAGGCTGCAGGCCTGCCGCTGGGTATATCAGCTCAGCATCCTGAGTTTCCTGTGCAGCGTGGTGGCGATTCCGTACCGCGCCATTATCACCGCCAAGGAGAAGATGAAGGTCTATGCCTACTGCTCCGTTGTGGAAGCGGTACTCAAGCTGGGCATTGTATTTCTGCTCAGCATTTCGCCCATCGACAAACTTGTCTTCTACGCCCTTCTGATGCTGGCGGTATCCGCCGCAACCAACGCCTTCTACATAATCTACTGCCACCGCTGCTACCCCGAGTGCCGCTATGACTGGCACTGCGACAAAGCTCTCGCCCGGGAGATAATGTCCTTCAACGGCTGGGGCGTGCTCGGTTCGATGGCAACCATAGGCAAAAACCAGGGCGTGAACATACTTCTGAATATGTTCTTCGGCCCTGCGGTCAATGCTGCGCGCGGGCTGGCGAACCAGGTCTATGTCAATGTATATCAGTTCGTTCAGAATTATGTACTTGCCTTCAATCCCCAAATCGTCAAGTCCTGGGCCGCGGGCGAGAAGGAAGATATGATGCGTCTGGTCTTCCAGGCCTCCCGCTTTTCCTACTTCCTGCTCTATGCCATAGTGCTGCCCCTGCTGTTGGAGATGGACTGTGTCCTGGGCCTGTGGCTTGGGGATGTGCCTGCACTCACCGCCACCTTCGCATCAATTATGCTTGCCGTTTCGCTCGTAGACTCCTTCCACGACCCTCTGTTCTACAGCGTTCAGGCGACGGGCAAGGTCAAGTGGTACAATATTCTGGTGGGCGGCAGCCAGCTTCTCATCGTCTTTGTGGCCTATTTTCTTCTGAAATTCGCCCACATCCGCGCCGAGATGGTTTTCTGGCTGATTTTCATATTCGCCGTCATCACCCAGGGGATAAGAATCGCTATGGCAGTAAGGTATGCGTCAATGAACCTGCGTGACTACATTGCGAAGGTGCTGCTTCCTATTGCGGGAGTAACCCTCGCCTCCGCCGTGCTGCCTTGCATCTTTGTGCACTTCGTACCGGAGGGAGCAGGACGCCTGCTGCTCACAATAGCGCTCAGCCTTGTCTGCACGGCCCTTGCCGTATGGACCATAGGTCTCGAAAAATCCGAAAGGACAGCTCTCAAGAAAATATGGAGAAAGTTTATAACCCGCAAGGCTCCCCGCTGAGGGAACATCAGCTCAGGCTCCTGGGACTGCTGAAGGAGTTCGACAGGCTGTGCCGGGAGAACGGCATTGTCTGGTGGCTGGACGGAGGCTCCCTGCTGGGAGCTCAGCGCCACGGCGGTTTCATCCCCTGGGACGACGACCTGGATGTGTGCATTCTTTGGAAGGATGTCCCGCGCATACGCAGAATATTAAAGGATAAGGCGCCGGCCCCCTATGCCTTTGTGGACCGCAGGGGAACCAAAGGCTACACGCGCCTGTGGCCGCGGTTCATAGACTCTTCCTGCAGGATAATAAGGCGCGATGCCGTCACAGGAGAGCCGGTAGAGGATTTCCTGTGGATTGACACCTTTATCGTAAGGCCCGGCAATCCGAAGGTGAAGAAAATGATTGACCCTCTGTACGGCAGGTGCCTGAGGCGCATTAGCGGTGCCATTGACGACGGGGCTTTTAAAAAGCTCGCGGCCTATCTGTTGTATCCTTTTGCCCGGCTGGCGGTATTGTTTACGGACCTTTGGGGCAGAGCCTTCCATCGCAATTCACTGATGCACGATTTCGGAGTGCCTTTCTACAATATCAGAACCCCGCAGGAGGTTTTCCCTCTGCAGACCGTCCGCTTCGAAGGCTGCGACTTCCCCGCCCCGAAGGACCCGGACAGCTATCTTCGCCGCATCTACGGTGACTGGCACCGGCTCCCGCCCGAATCCCAGCGGCACAATCACGAGATAGTTTTCTAGAGCAGTTTCTTCCTTTTATTCCAAAATTGGAGAAATCATAACACATTTCATAAAGGCTCCTGGAGTAATTTTGCGGCTGAGTTTTTAGTTTATCATTCCAATGAAATTCAACGGCAAAAACATCCTCATTACAGGCGGAGCCTCCGGATTGGGAAGGCTTATCGCAATCAAAGCAATCGAAAAGCAGGCATCCTCAATAATACTCTGGGACATCAACCATGCCAATCTGGACAGGGTTGTGAACGAATTGATGGCAAATCCTGCCAACACTTCCACGAAGGTCAAAGGACATATTGTCGATGTATCGGACAATGATGCAGTACTCTCCGCCTTCGATGTCAGCGAGCAGTTTGCCGGTCAGATAGATATCCTGGTGAATTGTGCCGGAATCGTCACATCCAACCGACTTTTCTGCGAAAATACCATCGATGAAATCGACCGCACTTTCAGCATCAACACCGCTGCTCCGATGTATGTAGCCCACGCTGCACTCCCGGCAATGCTCAGGCGCAATTGCGGCCATATCTGCAACATCGCTTCCGCTGCCGGAATGATTTCCAATCCGAGAATGAGCATATATGCGGCAAGCAAATGGGCTGTAATAGGCTGGTCCGATTCGGTCAGAATCGAGCTTTCCGAAATGAAATCCAAGGTCCGCATCACAACAGTGGCCCCTTACTACATCAACACAGGAATGTTTGACGGCGTCCAGTCCCGCATCCTTCCTATCCTGGACCCTCAGAAAACGGTAAACAAAATCGTCAGGGCTATAGAGAAGGATGTGGATTTCAAAGGCATACCTTTCTCTTTCCACTTCATACGTCTCGGTCAGGGCCTGCTTCCGACTAAGTTTTTCGACTGGTTTTTCGGACAAGTGTTCGGAATTTACCATACAATGGATAACTTTACAGGAAGAAAATAAAACGGATTATGACAAATACGGCAGACAGCACAATAGATTCAATCGTTGCAAAACAGAGAGAGTATTTCAAAAGTGGTATCACACTTGACCCGAAATGGCGCAAAGCCAGACTTAAGGATTTCCTGAAAGCCATCGAGAAATGGGAAAAGCCTCTTGCAGACGCTCTGTGGGAAGACCTTCACAAATCATATAAAGAGGCCTATATCACAGAGATAGGTCTTGTCAAAGGAGAAATATCCAAGGCCGCCCGTGAAGTCTGCCGCTGGTCCCGCAATCAGAAGCGCCCAACTTCCATAGGCTGTATGCCTGCCCGAAGCTTTGTGGTGAAGGAGCCGCTCGGCTGCTCGCTGATTATCTCTCCCTGGAACTATCCGGTACAGCTGCTGCTCAACCCTTTGGTTGGAGCTATTGCCGCGGGATGCACTGCTGTGCTCAAACCTTCGCCCTATGTTCCAAAAGTATCACTGACCGTCGAGGCGATGATAAAGGATACCTTCCAGGAGGAATATGTTGCTGTGGTACAGGGGAATAGAGAGGTAAATCGGAAGCTATTGTCCTGCCGTTGGGATATGATTTTCTTTACCGGAAGCCCTTCCCTCGGACGCGAAGTGATGGCAGCGGCAGCAAAGAATATGACACCGGTTGTGCTTGAGCTCGGAGGTAAGAGCCCGTGCATCGTTGACAAAAGTGCCGATATCCGGCTTGCAGCACGCCGCTGCGCCTGGGGCAAGACCTTGAACTCAGGCCAGACCTGCATAGCGCCGGACTATATACTCATACACAAAGATGTAAAGGATGCTTTCGTGAAGGCTTTTGCGGAGCAGGTTGAACTGCTTCACGGCAAGGACCCGAAGCAGGACGAGCACTATGTGCGTATGGTCAGCGACCGCGCTTTCGAAAGGGTTGCCGGCTACCTCAAGGAAGGGACCGTGCTTTACGGAGGACAGACCGATGCCGCGCAGCGCTACATAGCTCCTACCCTTCTCGGAGATGTTGCACCTGACTCAAAGGTGATGACTGAGGAAATCTTCGGTCCAGTTTTCCCTCTGATTGAGATGGACGATGAAGGCAAGCCGTTTGCAGAAAAAGTCAGGGAATTCATAATCAGCCGCGAAAAGCCTTTGGCTTTCTATTATTTCGGAAAAGAGTCCGAAGGCTGGAAACTCATTGAGCGCACATCTTCCGGCGGAGGCTGCATCAACGACACCATTATGCATATCGCCAACCCTCATCTGCCGTTCGGAGGCGTTGGAAATTCCGGAATGGGAGCATATCACGGAAGGCTTAGTTTCGAGGTCTTCTCACACTCACGCGCCATAGTTGCCAGCTCCACGCATTTCGACCTCCCGTTCAAGTATATGCCGTACAAGCTATTCGGCCTGACGAAGAAACTGCTCTAGAAAACTATCTCGTGATTGTGCCGCCGGGATTCGGGCGGGAGGGTGAAATTATAACCATTTGACACATAGCACCTTAGCTTTTTCGTATGGGTAAAATTACCCCATACGAAATAATTAAATCATTGATACACAGCTCTTTATAATTTCACTCTAAGACCCGATTTTAGTAAACTACCTTCAGCACAAAATGCCTCACCCGGCAACTATTTGTCATTTCATCAAAAATTTATACTTTTGTGTAAATATCGAAGTCATCAAAAGTCGTTGGAACGAGTTTTTCAAAAGAACATATTGATATGCAGCGCTTTATTGAAAAGGTTTGGGTAGATGATACCCACGTTTATGCCAAGACACGTGACGGTCTGGTGGCTAGCTACCCTTTTTCAATGTGGAAGCGTCTCCAGAATGCAACCCAATCACAAAGAGAGGATTTTTATCTTACCTATTCAGGCATTCATTGGCCACAAATTGATGAGGATTTAAGTTTCGAAGGAATGTTCTCTCACGGTGGACTGTGTGAAAGGACACTTAATGAAGATGCCGTTTGTTACAAAGGATAACCTAATTCCGCAAAGTGGCACGCTTTCTCGCATATCTGGCATCCTATCTGGTCTATCCCTTTTCGTTCCTCGTGCCGAGGAGCCGGGAGAAGATGGCCTTCGGAGCGCCTCGTGCAGGTTTTGAAGGCAACGCCAAATACCTCTTCATTCGCTACAGCCGGCAAGGCCGGGACGCCGTGTGGATAAGCCCCGACAAAGCCTGCGTACGGCATATCCGCTCACTGGGCCTTCGCGCGCAGTATCTCTTCTCCCCCAAAGGCTTGTGGAGAGCCCTGCGAAGCGGCCTGTGGTTCGTAAATGCCTATACCTCAGACATACTCTGGGCCCTTAGCGGCGGCGCCTGCGTAGTGAACCTCTGGCACGGGGTCGGCCTCAAGCGCACCGAATTCAACATCACCCAAGGTCCCCTCGCTGCACGCTACGCAGAGCGCCGCCCGCGTGAAGTTTTCTATCACCCAGAAGTCTTCCGCCGCCCGGACCTTCTTGTAAGCGCTTCCGATTTCCAGACCCCGATGTTTGCAAGCGCCTTCCGCATCCCCGAAAACAAGTGCCTCAGGTGCAGTTACCCGCGCAACACCATCCTGACCTGCAGTCCTCAGCAAAGGGAGGCCTTCATCAGCAGATACTGCAGTCCGCAGGAGCTGCAAACAATCGCGCGACTGCGCGACTGCAAGGGAAATGTCTATATCTATATGCCGACCTGGCGCGAATCCCAGAAAGACATATTCAGCGGCCTCGAAAGCCTCGCAGGCATATTGGAAGAGAATGGCGACCTTCTCATACTCAAGCCCCACTACAACTGCCACCTGCCTGAGGGACTTCAGTGCAGCAGCATCCTGGTGCTTGACCCGGGCTTTGACACCTATCCCCTGCTGCCATTCACGGATTGCCTCATAACAGACTATTCTTCAATACTTTACGACTATATCCTTATGCCGGGCAAAAGCGTGCTCCTATATCTTTACGACTACGAAGACTATGTGAAAGAGCACGAATTCTACTTCCCGTTCGAGGAAAATACCATAGGACAAAGAGCATACAAGCGCGAGCAGCTTGAGGCAATAATCAAAAAGGGCCCCGAAGCCCTGGATGAAGCATCAAGAAAAGCCCTTGCGGACAAATTCTGGGGGACAGAAAGAAATGATATCAGCGATTATCTGCACCTACAATAGGGAGAAATACATAGTCGAATGCCTTGAGCACCTGCGCATCGCCTGCCAAAAAGAGAGGCTTGAGGTCCTTGTCGTGGACAACAACTCCACCGACAGTACCGCGTCCCTCATAAAAGGCTACCTCAACGCCCATCCGGACTTCCCGGGAAGGTATCTTCTCGAAACAGCCCAGGGCCTCTCCCACGCCCGCAACAGAGGAATCAAGGAAGCAAAAGGAGACATCCTGGTCTTTCTGGACGATGATTCGATGGTTGCCCCGGACTATCTCGAGCATCTGAGCAAAGCTCTGGACTCCCGCCCTGAAGCCGGTGCCTTCGGAGGGCGCATCACTCCCCTTTTCGAAGACGGCAAGACTCCCCGCTGGCTCTGCCGCTGGTCCCTTTCCTGGGTATCAGGACTTGATATGGGAGCCGAAACCAAGGAATTTCCCAAAAACAAATACCCTATCGGAGCCAATATGGGCTTCCGCCGAAGCGTCCTTAAGCAAACGGGAGGGTTCAATCCCGAACTGGGCCGCAGCGGCAAAAACCTTATGGGAGGGGAAGAGAAAGACCTCTTCCAACGCATCAAAGCCGCCGGGCACAAGATAATATATCTCCCTGAACTGAAGGTGGAGCACGTGATACCGAAGAGCCGCACTACCACCGACTATATCAGGCGTTTCGGCGACGGAGTTGGCCGCAGCGAACGCATACGCAGCAAAGCAGAAGGGACATATGCAAAACGGCTTCTTGCGGAAGCCGTCAAATGGTGCGGAACAATAGTGCTGCTGTTTGCCTACTGCCTTATTCTGCGCCCATCCTGCGGAGCCACTTTGGTCCTTTTCCGAGCGCACGTGACACGAGGCCTGCTATCAAGAGCCCGATAAAGACATACATAACAGCCTTGAACAGGGCATTCACCTTATATCCCTTGTAGAGCGAATCCGGGCGGAATTCGAACACGATTTCGTGCTCCCCTGCCGGCACTGTCATTGCCCTGAGCACATAGTCCGCCCTGAAATGCTCACTCGGCTCACCGTCTATATAGGACTTCCAGCCGTAAGGATAATATATCTCCGAGAACACGGCAGTGGCATCCGAAGTGCTGCTGCTATGGTAAACCAAACGGTCCGGAGCATAAGAAAGCAGTTCAATGGAACCATCGCAGACACCTTCTCCGACTTTCACAAGAGAGGCGAACTTGGAGTCCGCAACGGCACTGTGACGCAGGTCCATAACCTTCAGCGCATCGCTTTCCTGCCTTGCGCTTTCCACCAGCTGAACCTCATCCACAAACCAGGCATTGCCGTAGGCTCCAGGATTCAGCACAGGCTGCGGCACTCCGTCGTATTCCTGAATGAAATACTTGGTATTAAGCATATTGAGCACTTCCATATTGCCCTTGCTCAAATGCTCGTTGATAAGGTCCTGGTAACGGCGCAGCTTGGCAGCGTGGTAGCCTCCCACCGAATGCAGGTAATAGGAAGTTCGGGACTCGTTGAAGGTATCGGTCGTAAGGTTCATCACCCTGAAATACCCCTCGTCCTTAAGTATTTCCTTCTCGTAAGGCTGCATCTGGAAGTAGCTGTCGTTCTGCTTTGCGCTCACCCAGTTGTCTTCCCCGAAGAAGCGCTTGTTCACAGGCCAGAGGTCAGCAAGCACCAGAACTCCAAGCGCTGCAACAAAAGGCGCATATTTGAGCTTGTCCGCAAGATGCAGCGCCAGCACACCGGCTCCGAGCGCAATGAAAATAAGCGAACGCCAGGCATCAGCGCGAAGCATAGAGGCACGCTCGTCATAGAGCGCTTCCATAAACCACTGCGGCATCCCGCCCAGGGTGTGAGCATCATAGCTGGAGGAGAAGCTGCATATAGACCCGCCGAACAGGGCGAAAATCACACATATACCTCCAGTCACGCCCGCTGCGATAGCTGTTGAGCGCAGGTAGCCTCGTCTGAGTTCCTCCCACCTCCCGCTCCTGCGAGCATCCGCGATGGTCTTGAAAGCCAGGAAGCCCAGCAGAGGCATAGCAATCTCCGCTACAACCAATATGGATGACACCGTCCTGAACTTGTTGTAGAACGGGAACCAGTTGTAGAACAGCTCTGTAAGCCCCATAAAATTATGGCCCCAGGACAGCAGTATCGAGAAAACCGTAGCTGCAATCAAAGCCCATTTGTACGGTCCCTTCACAATCAGGCAGCCCAGAAGGAACAGGAAGCATACTATGGCGCCTATATAGACAGGCCCTGCCGTGAAAGGCTGTTCTCCCCAATAGGTAGGCAGATTGGAAACCATATCGGCCGCATAGCCCCGGTTCACCCCTGCGCTTACAAGAGTCTTGTACATCTGCGAGTTCCTGCCTACATTGTAGTTGGAGCTTCCGCCCATATAATTCGGAATCAGCAGGGTCAGAGTCTCGTCAATGCCGTAGCTCCAGGCAGTGGCATATTCGATATCCAAGCCCTTGGAAGCGCCTTCGCCCTCCGGGGCTAGGTCGGAATGGCCGCCGCGCATAGTCTCCTTCATATATTCAGAATTCGCCTTGAGCGTACTGTAGCCCGTTCCGACGCCCACCGCGAGTGCAAGCGCGAACACCGCCACCGCGATGCCCAGGTCCTTAAGGCGCTTTTCCTTGATATGGATATAAATCTCCGCAATGCCGAAGAGCCCCATCATCATAAAAAGATAATAGGACATCTGCGGATGCTTCATCATACCAATGGAGCTGTAGAGCATAACAAGAGCGGCGCCCCAGCCGTATTTACCCCGGAAAATAAGGAAGAAGCCGCCTATTACCGGAGCCATCATCCCGAGCGTAAGCGCCTTGGTCTCGTGGCCCGCCGGGATGATAAGGAAGAAATAGGAGGACATCGCAATGGCAATAGCACCGACTATGCTCATCCATTTCTCTACCCCGAAGGCCCTCAGCATCAGGAAGAATCCTATGAAATATCCCAACAGCAGAGCAAATATGGAATTGAAAAACAAGGTGGTGAGTCCTCTGAAGAAACGGTCCACAGCCCAGACGACATCGGTTACGGCATTGCCGGGGTTCTTCATCGTTATCTGGTAACCGGGCATACCTCCGAACATCGAGTTGGTCCAGTTGGCGGGAGTCTCAGCCGTTTCATTGTATTCCTTCAGTTCGTGAGCCATTCCTTTCCACTGCATAGTGTCTCCCTGCTGGAGAACCTTGCCGCTGAGGGCCGGCATACAATACACCAAAGTGAGAGTTACAAAGATGATGGCGGCAACGATGTAGGCGCCGTATTTGGAGAGGAAAACCTTGATTTTTTTCATTCCTTGAATTATTTTTCGCGAATATACTAAATTATTCTAATCTCGACGAGATAATAATTCTCGTCTGGAATAAGGCAAAAGGCAAAATAGTTTTGTAAACATATCTTTATGGTTTACTATAATATCTTTGTCCACAGGGGGCCTTTTGATTGGAGGATATCTTCTCTGCCTGATGCCTCACGGAGGATGCGGCGAAATTTGTATAGATTTAGAATCGTAAAACTATAATCCAGGAACATTTCCTTACCATGATAAGGTTCTATTTTTATCACATAAGAAGGGTCCCCCCATTTTCTCTGTTTATAAGTACTTAGGGACACAAAACTCATTTCATTCATATTATCCCAACTACAGTAATGTAATTTATCTTTATCATCCCTGAATTTAATACCTTCAGAGTCAATAAAAATAAGTGTTTTAGGTTTTCTAAAAAGGAGGAGTATCAGTACAACAATTGCTATCACGATGAAAAAAAGCGTCCACCATAATCGAACACCTAATAATAATGACGCTATTATGCTCCATCAATACTTCGTTAAAAATGTAACAATTATGTAATTTTCAATTACTTACGTAAA
>JBJEBK010000005.1:0-3412 GCA_051869975.1 Candidatus Cryptobacteroides sp.
AGAAGATGAGCGAAATTGATTACTTTTACGAAATGGATTGCGAGCGCGCCGAAGGATGCGCAGAGGGTAAGTCTGAGGGTCTTGCCGAGGGGCTCGCTCAAGGTCTGGCTCAGGGTAGGACTGAAGGCGAGCAGGCCAAGGCTGCAGAGGTGGCAAAGACTATGCTCGCGGATGGTCTTGACAGCAGTTTTGTTTCCAAGTATTCCGGGCTGAGTTTCGAGCAGGTTGAGGAACTGAAGAAGAGTCTTTAGTCCCGGGAACCGTATGTCAGTTATTAAGCATCTGCATTTTTGCAGGTGCTTTTTTCGTGGGGCTGTCCAGTTGCCACCTCCAATACCCCTCCGCTACAAGCGTAGAACGTATTCAGATAGAGGGGGATGAAATAAAACCGCGCATTATCCTTCCACTCGTCAAAGCGGGCATAGATTTCCGGAGAATTACTGTAAAACAATTGGGTGTCGAGCGTTTGCTCCTCAGACGGACGGTGTCCGTAGGTCTTGAAGAAATTGTACTCTTTCATGGTACAGAATTTTTTTGATGTTGAACAATCCGCATCACTTTACCACCGTGGCTTCTGGCTGCTCGGTTGGTGGCCCTCATAGGGCACTCTTGATGCATATGCAAATGTAGGAAGATTTTTCAAATCTGCAAATAGAAGTTGCTCATCGGGAACAAGAACTCAATACCCATCGAATTGTGTTCGCGGTACTGCCTGATGCGTTATTCCAAATCGTATTGGGACGGACAGGGCGTTAACGCATAAATCCGAAAATGTCTTCTATCTCTATTTTCAAAAGACTGGCTTTCAATTCCTCAACAGCCTCTATCTTCCACTGCGGCATTTTGTCTTTGTAATATTTGTAGTCGTTCAGGGCCTTGCCGAGCCATTTGCCATACTCATTCCCGACTCCCATATCACTTTCGGAAGGAGCGCCGGCTTCCAGCCATCGCTTTACCTCAGCGTGCATCTGCTTCCATCGATACTCCTTTTTGTCCATCCGCAGGTGGCCGAACTCGGTGAGAATTCGGGTATGATACTCCAGGCCGCTGGTACTCAATTCTCCCGCCTGGTAATAATGCTCCTGCCTGCGCCAGAAATTACACAACAGTTTTTCTTCATCATCCACTCCGCTGGAGAACGGGAACCTGCCGTTAGTTTCGATAAAGTCAAGAAGTTTTGGATAGTACAGGCTCATCGCGGTCGCATTTTTGGCTTCTCCGAATGAAGGGAAATATTCGACAGGATAGGAATTTGCAGCCAAGCCCAGATACCTTACACCATTTTTGAAAAAGAATGCAAACATTCCACTCTGTTCCAGAGCAAGGTTGGTAAGAATATTGCTCTCACCCGTTGAAGGCCTGAATCGGCATACATATTCAACAACTTCAGAAAAAGGGGCGATAGTAGGATTTTGTTCTCCCAGATATTCTGCAATTATCTTACGGATGGAACCGCCACGATAAACTTCTCCATCCCACTCTGCCAAAGAGTATGTGCTTGTACGGCTTATTGGAATGATATTCGGATTATTGTTGATATTGCCACGAAGGCGGCTAAAATCCGTATTACGCTCAGGATACAGGGCATTGAACTCTTGGTATATTTCTTCCAAAGTAAGCGGGCGGCCTGCTGCACGGATAATATCTTCAATTACCAGAGGATTGTTTTTGCGGGTATTCGGTCTGAAAACAACGCTGCTGTCAAAGACCTCAACCGGGAAATGGAGCAATAGTATGGAACGGCACGCAGTTTTGATTAACTCCATTCTTTCCTGACAGTGCTGTGCCGTGAGGTGCCCCTGTATAAGACAGTCAAGGCTGACTTGTTCCGCGTCAATACGCTTTTCTGCGAGTCGAGCCTCAACATCTTGTATGAATGCCGCGAAATCCATTTCCTTACACAAATCCGTAGGCACAAGGCATACAAAGAAGGCCTTGTCGTAGTAGCCGGTTATAGTTTTAGTCAAATCACCGAAAAGAGTCAAGTCCGGGAAAGTGGAGGCTAAGACCCAATTGACGAAATGAAGGCTGAAATCAGTTCCTTCCGTTGAATTGATATCTTCATTGACTCTTCTCATCTGATAGTCATAAGGACAATCATCAATGAAGCCGTATGTGCGATAGGTTGAAAAGTACTCAGACAAGTTATCAATCATCGGGCTGAGTTTCTGACGGACACGCTCGATGCTAAGCCCGAGCAATGCCGCAACTTTGTCTCTCCCTTGAAGAGTCTGTCCTTCGTGAATCAAGAAACAACCATCGATGATGATACGATCGTCTCCCTCCAATCCATCCAGATACGCTTTGATGGCAGCAAACAGCGGGAAATGCCCCAATGACTTTTCAAGATTAAGAATGCCTGGCTGTGCGGCAGACGGAATATGAAGGTCGTCGAGGGTTTTTGAGAAATATTTGGAAACCGCATCCTCAACTGATTGCTCGTCAGAGAAACTCTCCAAATAATCCATAATCCAGTGCAATAGCCCGGTGACTTCCTGAATGGTGGTTCGTCCTACATTTTTCAGTTTGGCCGGATTGAACCCGGGTGCATTGACCGCAGCATACAAGTCAGCGAGAGAGTCATTATTCTCTCTTAGGAAAAGAAGGATACTGTTTTTCCCCCGAGCCGTCAATTCATCCAGACGAGGCAGAATCAGCGGCAGGAGTGCATCAATATTGGACGGCAGAGTGCGGACGAAAATGGTATTATCCTGCCCGTACCCTGCTTGATTCGGGTTAAGACGGCTTTGTATTGACAATATTTCCTCCATCGTTTTCTGTCCGCAGTTGCGTAATCTGGCAATTTGGCTGCGGGACAATTTGAGGAAACAATCCAGAAATGCTTGTTTGTTCGAGAATGAATCCATCAGAGTTTGAAGAACATTGTTTGTCCGGACAGAATACTGTGGCAACAATGCTTCATAATTTTTCAACAATGTCTCGAAAGCCCCTGAAGGCGATTGCTCCAGTGAAGTAGTGTTATCAATATCGGCTAGCATAACTGTTATTTATCTATCAACCAGACAAATATACTCAATCATATTATATTCCGGAGCATATTCGGTCAAATATCGCTTTAACAACAGCCACACACGAGATAAAACGCTAGCTGAAGGTGCCACGGGGAAGGCTCTTTGGGGATTGGCCTGCATCACAGCTGGATTAAAGGACAAACTCCGCAAATCTTTTAATATTTGAGGAGGCGACTCCGCAAATCTTTTAAGTTTTAAGGAATTTGAATATATTTGCATGTATACATTACACTACCCCGCTATGATTAAGAGAGCAATTGAAGAAAGAATACATAACGCCCTTGCCAAAAAAAAGGCAGTAACGATAATGGGGCCACGCCAGGTCGGAAAATCAACTCTTGCAGACATCATAATTCCGAAAGATGCGAACGTTCTTGAAT
>JBJEBK010000006.1:0-15700 GCA_051869975.1 Candidatus Cryptobacteroides sp.
AGGGCAAGAGCACCGGCAAGAAAGCAGTGTTTCAGAACTTCCATCGCAAACTGAGCATCGGTATCAATGACTTGAAACGCATAGTCACGCCATCGGAATTAATCCAGAGGCAGGGACAGGTGTCCACGGCCACAGACAGAGGCACAGTAGGGAAATCGTAGCTCACTCCATACTGCACAAGCAGACCGGCGGTGAAAAGGGACTTGTCGTACATACCCACAGACACCCCCGGGCCTATAAACATATTGAACTGGCCTTTGAGAAGCCTGAAATTCAGGATATTGAAGTCATAGGCCGCAGAAACCCTGAATCCCGGGTACTCGGAGATTCCGAGCACACCGGCATCCACCTCAACAAACTGTTTGTGGTTGACTGTATGCTGATAGCTGATTTCGAGCCCCGGTCCCACTCTAAGACCGAAAGACTTCGGCTGTGCAAAAGCGGCCGTACCCAAAGCGAGCGACAGGGCCAGAACGGACAACAACTTCTTCATCTTCACTAAAGATTAGACCATTCCGGAGAATCCGAGGAAAGCCATAGCCATAATGCTGACGGTAATCAGCGCAATAGGAAGGCCCTTGAAAGACTCCGGCACATTGTTCTGTGCAAGATGCTCGCGCAAACCTGCGAACAGAATCATAGCGATACCGTAACCTACAGCTGTAGAAAGAGCATAGACGACAGACTCGCCGAGATTGAGCATATGGGATGCGCTTCCGAAAACGAACTCCTTGGTAACCACAGTGATAGCCACACCGAGAACGGCGCAGTTGGTGGTAATCAGAGGGAGGAAGATGCCGAGGGCCTGATAGAGACTCGGGCTGACTTTCTTCAGCACAATCTCCACCATCTGGACCAGAGCCGCAATCACGAGGATGAAGGCAATGGTCTGAAGGAACTCAAGTCCGAAAGGCACCAGCAGGTACTTGTTGAGAAGGAAGGTGACTATGGTCGCAAGGGTCATCACGAAGCATACCGCACCGCTCATACCCACTGCCGTGCTGAGCTTGTTGGAAACACCCAGGAAAGGGCAGATGCCGAGGAACTGGGCAAGCAGGATATTGTTTACGAATATCGCTGAAATGATAATAATCAAGTAATCCATATTCTATCCTCCTTACTTCTTGAGATACTTGTTGAAGAGAACCATGAGGTAGCCCAGAACCATAAAGGCTCCCGGAGCCATCACGAAAGCGAGAATACCGTCGCCAGGAATGAACTTCCAGCCGAAAACCGAGCCGCTTCCCAGAATCTCGCGGACAATGCCGATGACGGTGAGCGAAAGGGTGAACCCGAGCCCGACGCCGATTCCGTCAAGAGCTGACTCCAACACACCGTGCTTGTTGGCAAAGGCCTCAGCGCGCCCGAGCACGATGCAGTTCACCACAATCAGAGGGATGAACAGTCCGAGGGTCTGGTAAACACCCGGCACGAAAGCCTGCATCAGAAGCTGCAGCAGAGTCACGAAGGTCGCAATCACGACTATATAGACAGGGATATGCACCTTGTCCGGCACGACAGGAGCAATCAGCGAAATTACGATATTGGAGAGGATGAGCACGAACATAGTCGCAAGTCCCATCTCCAGTCCGTTCATTGCGGAAGTAGTGGTGGCGAGTGTCGGACACATACCGAGCACCAGCACGAAAGTCGGGTTGTTCTTTACGAACCCGTCAGTGAGAATGGACAGTTTGCTCATTTGCGTACCTCCTTATTGTTAAGCGATTTAACTACATTTACAGCATTGCTGACAGCCAGTGCATAAGCGCGGGAAGTGATGGTGGAAGCGGTAATGGCATCCACATCTCCGCCGTCCTTGCGCACTGCAATCTTCTTGTCCGGAGAGAACCCGCGCCACTGCGCCATAAAGTTCTCGTCCTGGTTGCACTTCGCTCCAAGACCCGGAGTCTCGCTGTGCGAAAGCACGGAGGTGTTGTAAACCGTGCCGTCTTCGAGCACACCCACCATCAGCAGGAGCTGGCCGCCGAAACCGTTGGTGGCTGACTTCACCGCATAGGCGGTAGCGCATCCGTCCACAAGGTTCTCGTAGTACTCGTATTCCACACCGCCTACACTGACGGTCTTGGCCTCGGAAATCTCGCCTCCCTCAGGAAGCACCATTCCGATTGAAGCCTTCAGAGCCTTGGCGGAAGCATCCTGAATCGGCTGCCAGGTAAGGGCATATACTCCGCCGAGCAGGGCGGCGCAAATCAGGCAGACTGCCGTAAGGCAGAGGGCCATATTCAAAAGATTGGACTTAGCTGCCATAATCAGTTCCTCCCGTACTTTTTCTGATGGAACGCATTGTTGAGAAGCGGAACCACCATATTCATAATAAGAATAGCGAAGCTGACTCCCTCAGGATATGCACCGAAATAGCGTATCATCATTACGATGAGACCTATGCCGGCACCGTAAATGACCTGGCCCGCCGTGCTCATAGGGGAAGTGACATAGTCGGTTGCCATAAAGCAGGCTCCGAGAATGAGACCGCCGGTAAGCAGGTTGAACAGAGGATCCGTGAACCTGGTCGGGTCAATGAGCCAGAAGATAAGGCTGACCAGAGCCACTGAGCCGAAGATGCTCAGCGTAGTCCAAGGCTTGATGACCCTGCGTACCAGAAGGTAGCCGAAGCCGAGCAGCAGGGCGATGGCGCTGAGCTCGCCGGCGGAACCTCCGATATTGAAGAAGAGGGTCTGCAGATAGTCAGTTCCGGCAATGGCCTCGACTCCGCCTTCCGCGTATTTGCCGAGCAGGGTTGCTCCGGAAACCGTATCCACGCCGCTAAGGCAGGACGGGATGGAGAGGAAGCCCTGAGGCACGGTCCAGTCGGTCATCTGTGCAGGGAAGGAAATCAGCAGGAACACGCGGCCCGTGATTGCAGGGTTGAACGGGTTCTGGCCGATACCTCCGAAAGACATCTTGGCTACTCCGATGGCAACAATCGCTCCGACCACAACCACATACCAAGGGGTTGTGGCAGGGAGGTTCATTGCAAGCAGCAGTCCCGTAACCACTGCGGAGAGGTCTCCGATGGTGGAAGGGCGCTTGAGCATCCATTTGGTGATGGCCCACTCGAGGAGCACACAGCAGGCAACGCTGAGTGCAAGAATCAGCAGCTCACTCAGTCCGTAGAAGAGGACCGAAACCAGCAAAGCCGGAATGAGGGCGATAATCACATCCAGCATCAGCGAGCGTGTGCTTACGGCCGCGTGGATGTGAGGGTTTGGTGAAACTATATACTTTTTCATCGTCTGTTACTGTTTAGCGGCTTTGGCAGCATCGGCAGCAGCCTTGGCGGCAGCGGCGCGGGCACGCATAATGCCCATTACCTGCACCTTGGACTGACGGATTCTGTCAAGAAGCGGAATATTGGCCGGACAGCTGTACAGGCAGCATCCGCATTCGATGCAATCCTGAACTGCATTCTTTTCAAGACCCTCCATATCTCCCGCCTTGGTCAGGCGGTTCAGGAGGAAAGGCTCAAGCCCCATAGGGCAGGCATCGGAGCAGCGGCCGCAGCGTATGCAGGCAGAAGTCTCGCCCCGCTTGGTCGCATCATAGCTCAGATAAAGGATTGAAGACGAGCCCTTGACCGTAGCGGCATCCATATTGGATATGGCCTTGCCCATCATAGGGCCGCCGCTGATAATCTTCGCTGCGTCCTCAGGAACGCCACCTGCATAGTCGGCAATCGCGCTGAGCGGAATACCTATGCGGAAGAGGTAATTGTGCTGCTTTTCCAACGGCAGGCAGTCGCCCGTCACGGTAAGAGTATTGGTAATCAGAGGTTTATTCTTCTGAACAGCCTCATAGACCGCAAGGGCCGTAGCCATATTCTGCACCACTGCGCCTACGCTGATAGGCAGGCCGCCGGACTTCACCTGACGGCGCATCACAGCATCGATGAGCTGCTTTTCACCTCCCTGAGGGTAGCGCTTCTTGAGTTGCTGCACCCTGATGTTGGTGTATGGAAGTTCGCCGAGGGCCTTCTGCATAGCAGCTATGGCCTCAGGCTTGTTTTCCTCAATTGCGAGCACGCAAGGGCAGCCGCCCAGCACGCTCTGCATAATGGCAGCACCTACGATGATTTCCTTGGTGCGCTCAAGCATAATGCGGTAGTCGCTTGTAAGATATGGCTCGCACTCCGCTCCGTTGATAATCAGGCACTCGGCCTTGCTGCCCGGAGCCGGGTTGAGCTTGACGTGGGTCGGGAAGGTAGCTCCTCCGAGTCCCACAACTCCGTTCTTCTTGATTTTCTCGAGAACCGCTGCACGGTCGGAAGGGATTTCGGTAACGAGGGTATCGCTGAGATCTATCCCCTCAGCCCACTCGTCGCCCTCAACGGCAATCTCGATGTGGGTAACCATCTTGCCGGCAATATCGGCGCGCGGGGCGATAGCCTTGACGGTGCCGGAAGCCGGAGAATGCACGAAGGCGGAAATGAAGCCCGCCGGCTCGGCAAGCACCTGACCGACCTTGACCTTGTCCCCTACTGCCACCACCGGGGTCGCAGGGGCGCCAAGATGCTGTGCCATAGACACATAGACTGTCTGCGGAAGAGGCAGGGTCTCAATCGCGCAGTCTCTCGACAGCTTGGAGTCGTGAGGATGGACTCCTCCTATTCTGAAAGTAACGTTTTTCATTGTTGAGCCTCCTTGTTTTCTGCTTTTGCGGCCTCTGCGGCCTCCTTTGCCTTGCGGTTGCGCTCGGCAATGCGAGCCTTTACCGCTTCCTTATCCAATGGCTTAGGGAAGTTTACTCCGTGGATTGCACCTGTAGGGCAAACGGCTTCGCACTCGCGGCAGAGCTTGCAGAGTTCATAATTGATATATGCCAAGTTCCCCTCCAGGGTGATGGCGCCCTTCGTGCAGGTCTTCAGGCAGATGCCGCAACCTATGCAGGCAGCGGAGCAAGCCTTCTTTGCAACAGGGCCCTTGTCTTTATTGACACAGCTCACATAAAGGCGCATTCCGCGCGGCCCCTTGGCACGAAGCTCGATGATGCTCTTCGGGCAGGCCTTCACGCAGGCGCCGCAGGCGGTGCACTTCTGCTCATCCACAACCGGCAGACCGGTGGTCACATCCATTGTGAGAGCCCCGAACTGGCAGGCGGAAACGCAGTCTCCGCATCCGAGACAACCGTAGGCACAGCCTGTGTCGCCGCTGTACAGGGCAGCCTTCACCTTGCAGGAAGGCGCTCCGTCATAGATATTGGTGGCAGGACGGTTGGCGCAGGAGCCGTTGCACCTTACGACAGCAACCATAGGAGCCTTCTCCTTGACCTCATAGCCAAGGATGCCGGCAACCTTCTTCATCACCTCATTTCCTCCGACAGGACAGTAATGGTTGTCCAGGTTCGGAGCCTTCACTGCCGCATCGGCGAAGGCACGGCATCCGGCAAAGCCGCAGCCGCCGCAGTTGGCGCCGGGCATCACCTTCTCAACCTCGTCGATACGGGGATCCTCTTCGACCTTGAACTTCTTCGCCACCCAGAAAAGAATCAGGGCGAGCAAGAGTCCCAGACCGGCGAGAATCACGATTGTCCAGATAATTGTACCAGTCATTTTTTCTTTATATAAAAAGTATATTCATTCTTAAGTCTGTCGCGCATCAGCCAAAGCACGAGATACCAAAGGCCGACGGCGGCAATGGCGCACAGCCCGGCCACCAGTTCGGAAAGGCCGAGCGCGGTGAGAGCAAGCAGCACCGCTACCATCAGAATCAGAGGCAGCACATAAGCGAGCCATACGGCCTTCAGGCCCATAGTGCGCTTGAGCACTATATCCACCTCCTCCCCCGGTTCGAAGCCGAGCTTCGCAGGGACCTGGAGGGTCTTGACCTTGCCTTCGGACATACCGCAAAGCGCGGAAGCCTTGCAGCTGGCGCAGGCATCTTCAGTGGTGAACTCCACGGTAATCATCTGAGGGTCGATAGCTACTATCTTCCCGCTATGGATTATTTCTCCCATTCCTGTCCAGGATCTATATTGCTGTAATCCATTGAATTCATTCCGGACTCATACTCAGTGGCCATAGGGTCCTGGGCATAGAGGGTATCCTGCATCTCGACGAACCTCACCTTCTCCGACTTGAACAGCATATCAATGTCTTTGGTTTCACCGTTGCGGTGCTTGGCGATAATCAGCTGGGTCTTCTCCTTGTCCTGAGGGCCCTCGGAAAGGCCGAGGAAGTCAGGGCGGTGAATGAAGAGAACCATATCGGCATCCTGCTCGATGGAGCCCGACTCGCGAAGGTCGGAAAGTGCAGGCTTGCCGTTGCCTCCCTGACGGTCAACCGCCTTGCGGGACAGCTGGGATAGGGCAATGATAGGGATATTGAGCTCCTTTGCCGTAGCCTTGAGCAAACGGGAGATGGCAGCAACCTCCTGCTCGCGCATTCCCTTGGTCTCGACAGGGCCCTGCATCAGCTGCAGGTAGTCCACAATCGCGAAGCGCACACCCTTCTGTTTGACCAGGGACTTGAGCTTGGAGCGGAACTCCATTACCGGAAGACCAGGGGTCTCATCCACATAGAGAGGAGCCTGGGATAGCTTTTTGAGCGACTCTTCCAGCAGGGTCCACTCGTCATTCTGAAGCTTGACGCCACCCCTGATTTTGTCAGCGCTGAGTCCTGACTCGCTGGTCATAAGACGGTTGGCGAGCTGGATGGAGGACATTTCCAGAGAGAAGAAAGCTGTCGGGATATGATGGTCCACTGCCGCGTTCCGCGCAATATTGAGCGAGAAGGCAGTCTTACCCACAGACGGACGGGCAGCAAGGATAATGAGGTCCGAAGGCTGCCAGCCGTTGGTAATCCTGTCGAGGGTAGCATAGCCGGAAGGCACACCGCTCAGACCGGTCTGTTCCTGCATAGCCTCGATGCGGTTGAGAGCCTCCTGAATCACCGAGCCTATTTCCCTTACGGAATGGCGGTCGCTGCTCTGGGTGGCCGCATAGACCCTGGACTGGGCGTCATCAATCAGGTCGTCCACCTTCACCTCGTCGCTGTAGGCCTTTTTGAGGATTTCGTGGGCGGCTGAAATGAGGTCCCTCTGTATGGTCTTCTGACGGAGTATCCTCGTGTAGGACTCAATGTTGGCGGCAGAGCCGATTCTGCCGGAAAGCAGGGCGAGCTTGGCGGGGCCGCCCACCTCTTCGAGTTTGCCTCTCTGACGCAGCTTCTCGGAAACGGTGATAAGGTCGATGGGGCTGTGCTCGTTTGAGAGCTCGACCATAGAGCTGAATATCTCCCTGTGCTGCTCCGAATAGAAGCAGGTCGAGTCAAGCTGGTCTATAGCCTCATCCACACAAAGTGGCTCCAGGAGCATAGCTCCCAGAACCGCCTCTTCGACTTCAAGGGCCTGTGGAGGAACGTTGCCGCCCTCCAGAAAATCGTCTTTCTTTGCCCTTCTCTCAGCCATTACTCCTGTACTTCAGCAAGAGGGTTTACAAGAATACGGCCGCAGTGTTCACAGATAACGAGCTTCCTGCCGGAAGCGATATCCACCAGACGCTGAGGGGTAATGGTATTGAAGCATCCTCCGCAGGCATTATCGTTGTAAACGGTAACAACTGCAAGATGGTTGCGTACGCTGCCGCGGATACGGTCGTAGGCACTGAGAGTGCGCTCGTCAATCTTTGCTGCATACCCGGCACGCTTTGCGCTGAGCTGCTCCTCCTGGGCTGCAGTGGACTCGACAATGCTGTCAAGCTCTTCCTTCTTTGCCTGAAGGTCCTCCTTGCGGATTTCAATGCGGCTTGCAATCTCTGAGATGGCATCCTTGCGCTCTGCAATTGCAACGCGGGCCTCTCCGATGTGCTTCTCCGCAATCTGGCGAAGGAGCACAAGATTCTCGAGTTCCTTGTTGATGGAATCGAACTCACGGCTGTTTGCCACATTGGTGAGCTGCTGCTGGTACTTTGCAGTATCGGCATCGATTTCCACCATCTGGTTCTTGTTTTCCTCTATGCTTTTCTCATAGCCCGAAATCATTTCTTCAAGGCGGGCTGACTTGGCAACAAGAGCATTGATTTCATCCTCAATCTGGGCCACTTCCTCAGGAAGGGCACCGCGAAGGCTGACAATCTTCTCGATTTCGTTGTCTGTCTCCTGAAGAGCATAGAGCACGCGGAGCTTCTCCGCTACATCACCTGACTCCGTAAAGCTCTTCTGCAGGGATACGAAAGTTTCCCTCTGGTCGATTGGAGTCTCGACTTTTGTGTTTTTAACAATCTCTGACATATCTGATTTACTGATTATTATTACTGTTTTGTGCGGGACGCAAAGATAGGAAAAATTCCCCTATTATTTAAGTGAATTCCGTATTTCCACCAGCTCCTTTCGGATACCCTTCAAAGTATCCAGGGCCTTTACCCTGTCCCGGACCAGCTTATCATCGTTTTCCAGCACCTTCGCCGCCCCCTCGATTGTCATACCCTTGGTTTTGAGGAGATGCTGCGCCTGCCGCAGCACTTCTATGTCCGCGGCAGTGAATTTCCTGTTTCCCTTGGCGTTGCGGTGCGGTTTGATTTTGTCCTGGAACGAATTGCTCCAGTACCTTATGCAGGAAGTGCTCTCTCCAAGCATTTCGGCGACTTCGCCAATCGAATAGTACAGTTTCTCCATATTAATCCAATGATTGAACCGTATTCACGGCCATATACAACATATTTGAATACTCTTCGTAACCGACGGAGGCGAAGAAATAATTGACCGGGTCCATAGTGCGGCCGTCCAGCAGCACTTCGTAGTGCAGATGGGGCGCAAAGGCGTTGCCGGTGGTTCCGACGGTTCCGATCTGCTGCCCCAGCTTGACATTCTGCCCCTGCTTGACCTTCATAGTGGAAAGATGGCAATACTTCGTGACATAGCCCCCCGGATGGGTGATAGTTACCGTATTGCCTTTGCCCTTGCCCGATTTGACCACCGAGCTTACCTTGCCCGCAGCGGAAGCATAGACCGGTTCGCCCTGCGACACTATGAAGTCCAGGCCGTCGTGGTCAACATAGGCTTTCAGATAAGGCTGAAGCCTGCTCCCCACGGAAGCTCCGATTTGGGTGAAGGAAATATCCTTCACGGGCAGGTGCATAGGAGGCAGCACGGTTGCAGGGTTAGCCACCCTGTAGAGAGCCTGCTTGAGAGCGAGCTCCACCGCCAGGGCATCCTCCATCATCCTGTCCGACTTTGCGGAAGAATAGGCAATGAGGCTGGTGTTCGGAATGGAATCTCCCCCGCTCAGAAGGCAGAGCGAGTTGATAGGGTCGACGGAAGGGGCGCTGCTGTGGAATATGGCCTCATAAATCTCGTTATCCTTGATTTCGAGGTTGCTGATGGCATCGTCCAGAAGCTGTTGCTGTGGAAGAAGCTCCGGATAGAGCTTTTCGTACATTTTGTTTTCCCTCTTGAGCCTTCCCTCAACATCGGTATTGATAGTCAGTGCAATGACAAGATAGACCACTACCGTAACCACTACGGATACGGCAAGCACCTTCAGGATGAAATTCAACACCCTGCGTCCCGGTTTTCCGGACTCCTTGACCTTAAGGTCGGAGTCTATGCTGTAAAGATGGTCACTTGACATTTACTGCATCTACCATTGCATTATACTCTTCCGGCTTCATGGACAGGTCCATAAAGGACATCGGGTCTATCGCTTTGTTCTTGAAAAGCACTTCGTAGTGGAGGTGAGGCCCGGTGGATTTGCCGGTATTGCCGACCTGACCTATCTGCTGTCCCCTCTTGAGCTTCTGGCCCTGGGTCACATTTATCGAGTGAAGATGGGCATAGCGGGTCTTGTATCCGAAGCCGTGGTCTATGATGACCTCGTTGCCGTAGCCGAAGAACTGATACCGCACCCTTTCCACAACTCCGTCTCCCGTAGTGTAAACCGGATAGCCGACCTTGCCGGTCGCAAAATCTATTCCGTCGTGGAAAGCGATTTTGTTTTTGTAAACCGGGTCGTGACGGCGTCCGAAAGAACTTGAGACGCGATATTTGCCTTTCTCCGGACAAATCGGAGGAACGGCAGGAACGCAGGATTTCATTTCGTCCGCCTGCTTGGAAACCACAGCCACCTCATCGAGGGCGGTGCTCTGGATGAAAGCCCTCTTGGTGAGCACGTCCATACGCTTTACGGTCTTCTTCAGGAGCTCGTTTCCTCCGAGGTCATCCAGATAGGCATATCTGTTGGCACCTCCGAAGCCGGCCTGTTTCACTTCCTGAGGAATGGCTTCGAGGCCGAGTATGGAGCGATACACATCGTCATCCCTCTGCTCAATGCCGTTCAGGGTATTTTCCTGTCCGTCAAGCTGGTGTCCGAGCATCTCGTAGCGGGACTTCCATTTCTCGTTTTCGCTCTTCAGATAGGCCGTTTTTGGAAGGTCCAGTCCGAATACGGAAGTGTAGAGCCAGAAATACAGGCATACCAGGGCCACTACCGCTGCCACAAAGCCCAGTACCTTGAAAAGACGGGCGGCAGATGACTCCTCGTGCTTCTCGTACAGGAGGGTTTCCGCGTTGTATATATATTTGCTTAATTTCTTCATTCTTACTTGTTTGTCAATCGTTGGGTTTCAGACTTGGAAGTACCGCACAGGGCTGTCCAGAGCTGCGGCTCACGGAAGCCGCGCAGGAAGTCACCCACAGGCATCCTCTTCTTGCCGCTGAGCTGCAGGTCAAGCACGCTGACGGCCCCCTGTGCCGTGACTATGTGCAGGAAGGTCTTGCCGTCGCTGAGTATGGTGCCCGGCTCAAGGCCTTCAGGGCACTCCACCACGCGGGATGCGAAGATTTTCATCTGCACAGGCTTGTCCTCACCCTTTTGGAGCATTGTGTAGGCCGTAGGATAAGGGCTGAGTCCGCGGATGAGGTTGTGGATATGCACCGCAGTGTCGCTCCAGTCTATGTTGAGTAGTTCAGGGGAGAGCTTAGGTGCAGGCTTGAGCACCTCGGAGCCCTGGATGAAGCTGCGCTGCACCCTGGTCTCCACATTTTTCTGGATAATGCCTTCGACGGTCTGCAGCACTACCTGGGAGCCGAGCTCCATAAGGGCGTCGTGCACATCGCCCGCCGTATCTTCCGCACCGATGCGGCATTCCTCGCGGAAAATAATGCCTCCGGTGTCTATGTCCTTGTCTATCATAAAGGTAGTCACGCCCGTCATCTTCTCGCCGTTGATAAGAGCCCAGTTGATAGGGGCGGCGCCGCGGTACTGAGGCAGCAGGGCGGCGTGAAGGTTGAAGGTGCCGAGGTGCGGCATTTTCCATACTTCCTCAGGAAGCATACGGAAGGCAACCACCACAAAGAGGTCGGCCTTGAGGGCGCGCAGCTCGGCGAGGAACTCAGGGTCCTTGAGCTTAAGCGGCTGCAGGACGGGGATATTGTGCTCTACGGCATATTTCTTTACGGCGCTCTCGTTCACTTTGAGGCCGCGTCCGCTCGGCTTGTCGGCTACGGTTACAACGCCGACTACCTTGTATTTGTGCTTGATGAGGGCGTCCAGAGGGGCTACCGCAAATTCCGGGGTGCCCATATAGACGATACGGGTCTTGTGGAAAATGGAGGCTACGCGGCTCTTGAACTTGCGCAGCCAGGTTTTTATGGAATCCATATTGAATACCGGTGAATCGTGTACCGCCTTCCAGGTCAGATAGGCTCCTATCGGGGCGAGTACGAATGAGGAAATGAATGCTCCGGAGATGGCTCCTACGGCACCGTCGTTGGCAAGTTTGGTGCCGGAGATGTCCACCACCCAGTAGAGCACGAAGAAGAGCACGGAGATGATGGCCGACACTCCAAGTCCGCCCTTGCCTATCAGGGCTCCGAGCGGTGCTCCGATGAAAAACAGTATGAAGCAGGCCAGGGCCTGCGCAAACTTCTTGAGGATTTCCACGCGTGCCCGGCGCAGGTAGAAGTGCTCGGAGTAATTGTCGTGCTGGAAATTGTTCAGCTGCGAGGACATCCTCTGAGCCTTCTCGGAAGCTGCCTTCAGCGCGCGTATTTTGTCGTTGCGGGTCTTCCAGGTGCCGAAGCCTTCGTATTCGAACTCGGTGTGATGCTTCGCCTGCCAGGCGGTGTCGAGCTGCGCGCGCATCATCAGGGTGCCGTCCGCCTTGAAGGAGGCAATATGGTCCTCATAGCCCTTGTTGGTGATGAGGGCGAGGGAGTCGCGCTCCTTGATGAGGCTGGAGTTTTTCTGCGACTTGATGGCGTTGCCGAAGCGGTTGTCCTCAGATTTTTCGAAGGCATAATTCTTCAGCGAAATGATGAGCTGCTGCTCCTGGAAGGCGATTTTCTGAAGCTCGTGCTCCACCTGGGCACCGTTGCGGTTGTTGCTCTCCTGATAGTTGATGCCGTCGTAGAGCGTGAAGATAAGGTAGTCCTTCTGCTTGGACAGGCGCATCGTTGCCGAGTCGGCAAGGGTGATGGAGTTGTTGCCCTTCTTGTCGGTATGGTCATAGACCATCACTCCGTGCATCATTCCGCTCTTCTTATCCTGCTCCTCGACGCGAAGTATGTATCCGTCGATACCGTCATAGAAGGTGCCGGAAGGGATTTTGATTTCCTCCTTGGTCCGGCCTATGTCGTCGCGCAGGGTGTAGATTTCGTTATAGGCCTTAGGCACAAGGTTATTGCCTATGAAGAAGGCACTTACAGCGATGATGGCGGAGACTATGGTCAGCGGGATCATAATCCTTACGAGAGATACTCCGCTGGCCTTTATCGCCATCATCTCGTTGTTCTCCGTCATCTGCCCGAGAGTCATCATCGAGGCGAGCAGGGTGGACAGAGGCAGGGCAAGAGGCAGGATTGTGCAGGTGCCCCACATCAGGAACTCGAGAATCACGGACAGGCCCAGACCCTTGCCCACCAGCTCATCGATGTAGAGCCAGAGGAACTGCATCATAAGGATGAACACGACAATCAGAAGTATTGCCGTGAACGGTCCTATGAAGGCCGAGAGTATGAACTTGTCCAGTTTCTTCACGCCTGAAGGGGTTTATGCTGCCACTTTGCCTACGAGTACCGCGAGGGCGTTCTTGAGTCCGTCGGCATTCCTTCCGCCTGCGGTCGCAATGCCCGGCTGTCCGCCACCGCCGCCCTGGATGCAGGCAGCGGCCTCGCGAATGTCCTTGCCGGCATTCTTGCCAGCTGCTACGAGGTCATTGCTGTAAACGAGCAGCAGCTGAGGCTTGCCGTCGGCGAGGAAGGCGCCTGCGATTGCGGTGTTGGTGAGTTCCTTCTGAAGAAGGAGTGCCGCTTCGCGCACCATAGCAGGGTTTCCTTCGAAACCGGAAATGGAGTCTATGGTAATCAGGTTGATGCCGCCGACCTGTTTGCCGTTTTGCGAGAGTTCCTTCGCGAACTGGGCTGCCTTCTGCTTTGCAAAGGCCTCCGCCTGCTTTTTGTATTCCGCATTCTCGGTGATGAGCTTCTGGATGGCTCCTGCGAGGTCGGGGATGTTGTTGAAGAAGGCGCGGGCGGTGCGCAGGGACTCCTGGGCGGTCTCGCTGTAGAGCTCTGCTGCTTCGCCGGTCATAGCTTCTATACGGCGCACGCCCGCGGCTATTGCGGTTTCGCTGACGATTTGGAAGTAGCCGATATTGCCGGTAGCAGAGGTATGGCATCCGCCGCAAAGCTCGACGCTTGGGCCGAACTTGACCACTCGCACGGTGTCGCCGTATTTCTCGCCGAAGAGGGCTATTGCTCCCATTGCATTGGCCTCTGCCATAGTGGCGTTGCGCTTTTCTTCAAGAGGCATATTGCTGCGTATCAGGGCATTGACCTTATGCTCCACCTCGCGGATCTGGGCGTCGGTGAGCTTCTCGAAGTGGCTGAAGTCGAAGCGGAAGTAGTTGTCGCAGACATATGAGCCCTTCTGCTCCACGTGGGTGCCGAGCACTTCGCGCAGAACCTGGTCGAGAAGGTGGGTGCAGGTGTGGTTGTTGGCGATTTTCTGCCTGCGCTCCGCATCCACCACGAGGGTGAATCCGCCTTCGCAGTTCTGCGGGAGGCGCTGCGCAATATGAATCGTAAGATTGTTTTCCTTGATGGTATTGAGGATGGCGATTTTCTCGCCGTCGGCTGAAATGATGTAGCCTGTATCTCCGATTTCACCGCCCATTTCGCCGTAGAACGGGGTGCGGTCGAAGACGAGCTGGAGCATCTCCTTGTTCTTCTGCACCACCTTGCGGTGCTTGAGGAGCCTGACTCCGGTGGTCGTGGTCTCATCGTAGCCGGTGAAACGGCTCTCGCCCTCGCAGTATTCGGTCCAGTCGCCGAACTCGTTGGCGGTGGCGTTGCGGGCGCGCTCCTTCTGCTTGCCGAGCTCCACCTGGAAGCCTTCGAGGTCTATGGTATAGCCGTTTTCGGTTGCTATGAGCTCGGACAGGTCGATCGGGAAGCCGTAGGTGTCATATAGCACGAAAGCATCCACGCCGCTGATGACCTTGGTTTCGCGGGACTTGGCCATATATTCGTCCATAAGCTTGATGCCGCGGTCGAGGGTGCGCAGGAAGGCATTTTCCTCCTCGCGGATGACGGACTCGATGAGCTGGCGCTGGCTTACGAGCTCAGGGTAGGCCTCGCCCATATCGGAGACAAGCTGAGGCACGAGGCGGCAAAGGAACGGTTCACCGGAGCCGAGGAAGGTGTAGCCATAACGCACTGCGCGGCGCAGGATGCGGCGGATCACGTAGCCGGCCTTGTTGTTGCTAGGAAGCTGGCCGTCGGCAATCGCGAAGCTGATGGTGCGGATATGGTCTGCTACCACGCGCATTGCCACGTCGGTCTTCTCGCTTTCGCCGTACTTGTGGCCGGAGAGCTCGCCGATTTTTGCGAGCATTCCGGTAAATACGTCGGAGTCGTAGTTGGAGTTCTTGCCCTGGAGCACGGCGCAGAGGCGCTCGAAGCCCATTCCGGTATCGATATTCTTGGCCGGAAGGCTCTCGAGATGGCCGTCAGCCATACGCATATACTGCATAAAGACTATGTTCCAGATTTCGATGACGTGAGGGTCGCCGGCGTTGACCAGCTCGCGTCCGCTCAGGCCCGTTGCTGCCTTCTCTTCAGGGGTGCGGATGTCGATGTGAATCTCGGAGCAGGGGCCGCAGGGACCGGTGTCTCCCATTTCCCAGAAATTGTCGTGCTTGTTGCCAAGGACTATATGGTCCTCGGGCATATGCTTGAGCCAGGCCTGCTTTGCTTCGTTGTCCATTTCGGTGCCGTCCTCTGAGGAACCTTCGAAAACGGTAGCGTAGAGCAGGTTACGGTCAATGCCGTAAACCTCGGTGAGGAGCTCCCAGGCCCAGTCTATGGCCTCGGTCTTGAAGTAGTCTCCGAAGCTCCAGTTGCCGAGCATCTCGAACATTGTGTGGTGGTATGTGTCGTGGCCAACCTCTTCCAAGTCATTGTGCTTTCCGCTGACGCGAAGGCACTTCTGGCTGTCGGTCGCCCTTTTGTAAGGGGCTTTGCTGTTGCCGAGGAAGATGTCCTTGAACTGGTTCATTCCGGCGTTGGTAAACATAAGGGTAGGGTCACCCTTTACTACCATCGGGGCTGAAGGCACGATGGTGTGCCCTTTGGAAGCGAAGAAATCGAGAAACTTCTGCCTGATTTCCTTTGATGTCATCATATATATTTTTCTTTTGTTGGCGTGTTGCCGCTTTTGTTGTTGTGCCCGTTGGGCGTTGGGCCGGGGCT
>JBJEBK010000006.1:15800-17298 GCA_051869975.1 Candidatus Cryptobacteroides sp.
GCCGGGGCTGGGGGGCCGGGGCTTGGGAGCCGGGGCTTGGGGGTGCCGTGGTGCTTTCTATGCACTATTCGGCATAATCGCGCAAAGATAGCAAAAAAATCGGTATATTTGAAGAGGAAATTCGCGCCCGCCCGCGGGATGCTTGCCTGCGTCACGCCAGGACGGTTTGGCCTGCGTCACGCCAGGCTCCAACCGGGCATCTGCACACATCCTCGACCGCGGCCGCGCCTTGAAACATTGTTTAGTTATGGAAAAGTCAAGAATTGTCAGCAGCGCAATTGTCGCTATCGCCATCACTATTTGTGGTGTATGTCTTCCGTTTGCCGTCCGTGAGTACAGGTCGCTGGACCGTACAGTGACCGTCAAGGGCCTTTGCGAAAAGGAAGTGAGCGCAGACAAGGCCATCTGGCCTATCAATTTCAGGAATGCGTCGAATGACCTGACCACCCTTACCAGGTCCATCGACAGGGACAGGCAGATGATTCTGGATTTCCTGAAGGCGGAAGGAGTGCAGGAGTCCGAGATTACTGTGGGCGCCCCTATGATTTCCGACAAGAATTCTATGAGCTACGGGGTGGAAAGGCCTTTCCGCTATGTCGGCAAGACGGTGATTACCGTATGCACCGGCAATGTGGACCTGGTACTGAGACTCAGTTCACAAATTTCGGGACTTCTGGACAAGGGGGTTCTTATCGGCAACGAGAACGAATGGGAAAACCGGATTCAGTACAATTTCGAGGGCCTCAACGAAATCAAGCCTGAGATGATTCGCGAGGCGACTGCCAACGCAAGGCTCGCCGCCGAACAGTTCGCCAAGGACTCCGGCAGCCATATCGGCAAAATCAAAACAGCCTCGCAAGGCTCTTTCAGTATCGACGACCGCGACTCCAACACCCCACAGATCAAACGCGTGAGGGTAGTCACCTCGATAACTTACACGCTCGTGAAATAAACCGGTTTCCCGTCGGCACCCGTCTTGACTCGGCTCCGTCTTGCCCGTGTCGGTCCCACGTCTTGAGTCGGCCCAGTCTTGCCCGTGTCGGTCCCCCGTCTTGAGTCGGCCCAGTCTTGCCCGTGTCAGTCCCCGTGCGCAGTCCGGGCAAGACCGGCATAGACCACACTTCCGCCAAGTCCGACGATGGACGGGCACCTCTGAACGGTGTGCGGGCCATGTGAAATTGTAACTACCTTATACACAGAGTATTAATTTTTTCGTATGGGGTGTTTCACCCCATACGAAAAAATTAACAGCCTAATAATCAACGCATTACAATTTCACCTACCCAGCTGCTGTAAACTCAGTTTGTATCAAGCCCGGCTTTAAGAGGGAATATGTAAGCTTTTCGGCACCATTAAAAAATTTTTTGAGGAAATAAATAAAATATCTATATTTGCAGTCCCTTTTCGGGAAAGGAGAGGTGGTAGAGTGGTCGATTACGGCAGTCTTGAAAACTGTTGAACTGAAAGGTTCCGGGGGTTCGAATCCCTCCCTCTCCGC
>JBJEBK010000007.1:0-3235 GCA_051869975.1 Candidatus Cryptobacteroides sp.
ATTGGATGGAGTGAAAAATTTTTCAGATGGAGGATTAGCTGCAATGTGGGCTAAAATGTGTGTCGCAGAAGAGCTTTCTGTAGTGTTTCATCGGGTGTGTCCAGAGTAAAATAACTTCAGAAAAAGTATTCGGTGCGCAGAAAGGCCTTATTTGCGCACCGAATTGAAAAATATCGCAGTTGGTGCGCAAAAAGGGCGGTTTTGCGCACGGATTTCATAGCAAGCCGGTCAATGTTTCCGGATTCTTCACATCTGCACCGCCAGAGCAAACGAGGTGCCGGTTGCTTAAAGTCTATAGGCAATCGGTGCGGAAAACCCTAGGCAAATCCGTACCGATTGAAGTTGCAGGCTCATACGTACGGAAATATGGCTTTTCCCCAGAGAAGAAGAGTCCTATCCGTCTCAGTTAGGGTGTAGGCGTCCAAGTCAGCTACTATATTATGATTATCATTTTATGGTAATCATAAAGTGGCAATGTTTGTATTTTTCATTATATTTGCAAAAATGACTATGCAATGAAAAATCCTTTTGTGACGAACGGATATGCCGGAGCGGAGTATTTCTGCGACAGAGTTACTGAGACGGAGGACATCAGGACTCTGCTCAGAAATGAAAACAATATAGCACTTATCTCCCCGAGGAGGCTGGGCAAGACGGAGTTGATCAACCACATCTTCGATTGCGACGAATTCAGGGAAGATTACTACTGCTTCCTTGTCGACATATATGCTTCCAAGTCCCTGAATGACCTCGTAAATCTGCTTGGCAAAGCTGTGCTGGATGCGCTGAAGCCGAGAGGAAGGGCTGCGTGGGAAAAATTTCTGTCGGCCGTAAGCTCTCTGAGGTCCGAAATAAGTTTCGACTTCAACGGAATGCCCGGGTGGAGCGTAGGACTGGGAGAAATCAGGAATCCGGCCGCCACCCTCGATGAGATATTCACATATCTCCAAAACGCCGATAAACCTTGTATCGTGGCTATTGACGAATTCCAGCAGATTACAAAATATCCTGAATCTACCGTAGAGGCAACGATACGCACCTATGTACAGAAAACCACCAATGCACACTTTATCTTCTCCGGGAGCCAAAGGCATTTGATGAACGGGATGTTTACGTCTCCATCAAGACCGTTCTATCAAAGCGTGGCAATCATAAACCTCCAGGCCATTTCTCTCGGAAAATACACGGAATTCGCTGTGGAGAAGTTTAAGCAAAACGGGAAGAGCCTCGATGCTGATGTGGTAGCCATTCTGTATGACCGTTTCGATGGAGTGACAAGTTACATCCACCGCGTACTCAACATCCTGTACTCCAGGACAGAAACAGCTTGCCGCTGCGATGCGGGGATGATAGACGATGCTGTGGACTTTCTTGTAAGGATGTCGTCCGACAGCTACGAGTCTCTCCTGTACCAGATGCCCCTCAAGCAGAGGGATCTTCTTCTGGCAATTGCATCTGAAGGCAATGCCTCACAGGTCAAAGGGGGCAAGTTCATCAAGAAATACTCATTGAGTTCCGCCAGCAGCGTTAGTTCCGCGCTTAAAGGGCTCCTCGACAAAGACTTTCTGACTGAAGATAAGGGTGTGTATTCTCTTTACGACAAGTTCTTCGTGCTCTGGCTTGAGAAGAAAGGCCTTCTGACGAAGTAGGTATATAAGATACAGAATCCTTTTGTTCATTGTCAGGATGCTTGTCGTTTGAGAATTTTCCGCATAAAGATGACAGATAGGATGGTTCCCAATATTATCGTGATGATTGAAGCTTCGGGACCGAATGAGCCTCCGGTGATGATTTCCGGGCCGGATAGTGTGGCTGTCAGGATTGATTCCTCAGCATCTCCGCCTGATACTGCGAATCCGAAAATATTTCCCTGAGTAAAGTTCCATGCCCAGTGTATGCCAATGGGAAAGATTAGGGAATCAGTGTATTTGTACGCGACTCCAAGAAGGACTCCGGCTTCGATTGCGATTGCAACGGAACTCCAAATACTTGCGCCCGGGTTGATTATGTGGACAAGACCAAAAATCAAGGCAGATATTCCCAAAGCCCACCAAAGGCCGAACCTGTCATCGATCATCCTGAATATGATGCCGCGAAATATGACTTCCTCGCCGCATGCTACCAGGAAATAGAAGCATAGATTCACGAGTATGTAGGACCAATGTGGCGATGCATAATGGACGTGGCAGCAACCTGTTACATACAGAATACAAAATAGCACCACGAAGAATAGAAATCCTGTCGATATGCCGTATAGGAGGTTCTTTCCTGCATTTATGGTCAACAGATCCCAACGCCATTGCTTTTCAAACAATTTGTTCCACAGTGGAAACATTGCAAGAATGACAATTGCGGCAACGGTAATCGCCGCACATTTCGCAGCAGGCTGAGGAATACTCAACAATCCCATCCCAAGGCTATATAATACGGCAAACAGTATGGAGCCGAGAATCAGTTCCAATATCCATTTCCATAAAGGGATGGTCTTCTGCGGTGTATATTCCTGAACTTTGCAAAGCATAAAACTGCGAATCAATAGTCCAAAGATTGTATAATCATCTGCAGTATGCCTTCGTCTGCCGGGAGCCAGCGTACGGAGAACAGGGTGTCTTTGGTGAGCCAGGCGGCTGCTTCGTGTTCGTTGAGGTGCAGGGCTTCGCCTGCGAGCGTGCACCAGAAGCAGTGCATTGTGAGATGGAAGTTGGGATAGTCCCACTCGACGGTGTCGATGAGGTTTCCTACGGTGATTTCGGCGTCGAGTTCTTCGCGGATTTCGCGCACGAGGGCCTGCTGCGGGCTTTCCCCGGATTCCATTTTCCCGCCCGGGAATTCCCACCAGTCTTTGAACTCTCCGTACCCCCTTTGGGTGGCAAATATTTCATTTCCGCGCCTTATCACCGCGGCCACGACTTGGATGTGTTTCATTTGGAATACTTGTTAAGCACATGTTTCAGGTAATAGTCTTTTGTCATAACGCAATTACATCCTGTTTTATCCGCTATGTAATTCGTGCAGCCGAGGAAAGGCTCTCCTTTTCCTTCTTTAACTATGAGGTAGCCGTCTTGACAATTATTGCACTTTAAAATAGATAGTTCACCACCTCTAAGGTCGTTGGTCATAAAGCCGCAGAGTTCCGGCTCATTGCTGCAAAGCCAAAGTTTGAGGCCATAATATGGTTTATATCACTAGTGTCCAAAGAATCAATTGTTAGTTCTTTGTAATATATTGTTTAACA
>JBJEBK010000008.1:0-3150 GCA_051869975.1 Candidatus Cryptobacteroides sp.
TATTATTAACTAAAAAATCTTTTCCGTGTCCACTCTGGACGTCCGGTGCAAAGTGATTCGAAATGTTTTGGCCGAATGGGTGAATAATATTTGGCCAAATGATGGAATAAAATCCCGCCAAATGGGGGAATGCTCAAGTAATTATTTATCTTTGTAAAGCGAAGCATAGGTATCATATGGAAAAAGTTTACAGAAATAGGATAGCTGATGGTCTATTACTGCGCAAGTTGGCCGGAAAGGGTGCTGTGCTCATAGAAGGTGCAAAATGGTGTGGAAAGACAACTACGGCGGAACAGATTGCCAAGAGCATACTCTATATGTCGGAGACAGGAATGGTGGAGCAGAACAGGAGTGTGGCTTCATTGAATCCCAAACTATTATTGAGAGGGGAAAAGCCTCGCCTTATAGATGAATGGCAGATTGCTCCCCAATTGTGGGATAGTGTGCGTTTTGAATCCGACCATGGTCCATTAGGACAGTTTATTTTGACCGGGTCATCTGTTCCGGCTGATATGAGTAACGTTGTTCATTCCGGGACTGGGCGTATCGGATGGTTAAAAATGCGTCCAATGAGCCTCTGGGAGTCTCAAGAATCGACGGGAGAGGTCTCCCTTGGCGAACTGTTTGCTTCCCCTGATCAA
The DNA here is from genome assembly GCA_051869975.1 of Candidatus Cryptobacteroides sp. Lineage (GTDB taxonomy): Bacteria > Bacteroidota > Bacteroidia > Bacteroidales > UBA932 > Cryptobacteroides. Next base: position 642 of record JBJEBK010000008.1, read on the forward strand.
GTTAGTGGTATCAATAGAATTGATATCGAACAGTTGGCATTCCTTGTTTGCCGTGGCGGATGGCCTCTAGCAGTTGATATGGACCGAGAGGTTGCTCTGGATCAAGCATTTGACTATATTGAGGCTGTAGAGAAGCGAGATATCTCAAAGGTTGACTGTGTGGAACGTGACCCTGTTCGAGTACATCGTCTTCTGCGCTCATTAGCAAGGAATCAGGGCAGTCAGGCTTCGCTTGGAACGATTCGTGCGGACATGGAAGCAAATGAAGCCGATTCATTGTCAGAGGATACGATCTCCTCGTATATCAAAGCGTTGAAAGAGATATTTGTGGTAGAAGACAGCGAGGCGTGGAATCCGAATCTTCGTAGTAAAACAGCCATTAGAACAAGCGATACCAGATATTTCACTGATCCGTCAATTGCTGCTGCAGCATTGGGTATCGGTCCTAATGATCTCGTAAATGATTTGAACACATTTGGACTATTGTTTGAAACACTGGCTGTGCGTGACTTACGAGTATACGCTGAGGCTCTTAACGGAAAGGTATACCATTTCCGAGACAAAAACGGGTTGGAGTGCGATGCTGTCGTTCACTTGCGAGATGGTCGATATGGGTTAGTGGAAGTGAAGTTAGGAGGTGATGTTTTAATTGGAGAAGGTGCGCAAGCACTATTGAAGCTGTCTGGCAAGATTGACACAGAAAGAATGAAAGCGCCATCGTTTATGATGGTATTGGTCGGAATAGGAACATATGCCTATAGGCGTGAGGATGGGGTATATGTGGTGCCAATAGAATGCCTGAAGGACTGAATGCAGACTCCTGAGATATATTACTTCCTGGAAGGTCATTTTGCCTTTTGTGAGCACGATAAATCCAATATTTATACTCCCACATGGCACAGATCCGTTGTGTAGTTGAACGCATCACATACCAGAACCCGGAAAACGGCTATTCGGTGTTCCGTGCGAAGGTCAAGGGGTATGACGACCTCGTGACCCTCGTGGGCAACCTGCTCAAGGCCGTGCCGGACGGTATGAGGCTCATCCTTGTCGGGGATATAGACCAACTGCCGAGCGTCGGCGCCGGGAACGTGCTCAGGGATATCATCGACTCCGGAGCGGTGCGCAACCTGACGGTGCAGAAGCGCAATACCCGCCTGAAGGAGCGGCTCGCCATCCCTGAGGAGGGCAATCTTTAACACCAGCCCAAATTCCTAGTCAATACTAGAATTACAACGCGGACAGCCGGGATGAAGTCATGTCTGCGGACCTGCCCTGTGTGTTCTTCCGGCTAAGGTATGCTTCGCGCATCCCGAAAGACCTGCCGGAGGCAGCCCTAGGCGGGTGCGGCCTCAAAAAGTGCCTTTTTGAATCGTTCTTTCTCCCTTGAGGCTTCGCATCGCCTGCCATCAGAACTTCGGGGCAGGCCGACATCTAGGCAACGGAGTCCCTGAAGAAGGCACTGGACCTGCTTGAGATTTCTTTCCTGGACCATATCATCATCTCCGACAGCAGATGGTACTCCTTCGCTGACGAATGCGTGACGGAGTTCGGGAAATGAGAGACACAATCTGAAAACAATGGCGGTCCGAAAAGAGGCCGCCGACATTCTCCTCCGGGTCTCTTGCAGGACGGTCGTCCATGCTCCCCGGAGGTTTTATTTCTTGCTTGCCGCCCCGACGCGATGTCGCGGCGGCTTTTCTCATGCTACCGCCCCTGCTCCGGAAACTTGACATCAGGGAACATGAACCTCCTCTTCAAGAAGGTCCTGCCATTCATCCTCCCCGGCAGGGAACCGCCACCCCCTCTTCATCACAGCGAAGGAGTTCCGCCGACCAGGGGTCGGAGTGCCTCCACCTCAGGTATACCATCCAACGCTTCCCTTGGGTATCGTGGAAACGGTAATAAATCTGTGATGGGCACCAGGATGACACGTCTATGTCCCATACGAAATCCTCATTGCCGCTTCTGTTCTCGGGAAGCCCGAGAAGCTCCGTAGCCTTGTCCACCTCTTCACCCGAGAGGCCCTTTGCAGGGTCGCAGAGCACCAGGTGAGGGTCATCCACCGACGGGAAATGTTCCGCGGTGTCGATGATGACATATTCCTGGCAGGGGTGCTCTTCAAGAAAGGCCGCAATCCCGTAGCGATTTACACCTGCCATATTATTGCAGCGAAGTACCCCATATTTGCAGCATAATCTCAAATGAATATGGACAACAACAACGATTGCAGATGGCCGGTGGCCATCGGAACTACAAACTCCAACATACTTGTCGCCGGAGCCCCGAAGCAGGGCAAGAGCACGGCGATTGCTACAATTGTGGACGCTCTCAAGAGCTGTCCGGAAACATACGGAGTCAAATTCATCTCGATCGATACGACAAAGCCTCATTGGGATGCGAATGAAACGCTATGCTCATTGTGCTGCGAGCTGGAAAGGCGAAAGGACCTGCGCAATGTGGGAGTTGACATCTCGGGATTCCCGATGATTGTGGCGGTGATTGATGA
>JBJEBK010000009.1:0-80937 GCA_051869975.1 Candidatus Cryptobacteroides sp.
GCATAAGGGGTGTAGAAGTTGTCCGCATTGTTGTAGATGCTGTTGTAGTCCTTAAGGTCAGCATAGTCGATATCCACAGGGTACTGGAGAATATCCTGATAGATGGTCGAACCGCTTCCGCCCTGACCGGACATATTGTTGCGGACATTCTTGTTGACATAGTTGAGAGCGTAGTTGAGCCAGGCACGGCCACCTCCAATCTTGGTATTGCCCCTGACGGAGAAGGTGTTACGCTTGAAATAGTCATTGTCACCCGGGAGAATGCCGTTGGAATAGACATTACCGTATGAAACCACGAAACCGGTGTTCTGGCTGCCTCCCTTCACGGTGATGGTGTTGCTGGTCTCAAGGCCGGTCTCATAGAAGTTCTTCAGGGAATTCTCCGCATAGCTGAAAGGCTTGATGCTTTCATCTGCACCTGCATACCAGTTGGCACCCGGACGCCAATAATGGTCGCGACCGTCGAGCAGGTTACCCCAAGAGCCGTTCTCGGTAGGAGACCAGTTCTCGAGGATATTGCCTTCGTAGCTGTAGTACCAGCCCTGTCCGAAGCGGTTCTGGAGCTGAGGGATACGGAGCACGGTGCTTCCGGTCACTGAGCTGTCCCAGGTAACACTGATGTCCTCGTTCTGGAGGCCCTTTTTGGTAGTGATGATGATAGCTCCGTTGGCAGCACGGGAACCGTAGAGTGCGGTAGCGGATGCTCCCTTGAGCACGGTAATGGACTCGATGTCGTCAGGGTTGATGTCGGAAGCCGCATTACCGAAGTCGATGGCGTTGTTGAGGTCCTGCACACCCATAGTGGTATTGGAAACCGGAACACCGTCGATGATGTAGAGAGGCTGGTTGCTTCCTGAGATGGAAGAATAACCGCGGACAATCACCTTCTGGGAAGTACCGGTACCACCGGCAGAAGAAATCTGGACACCGGCAACCTTTCCTGCGAGGCCTGTGAGGGCGTCAACGGAGTGACCGCGGGTGATGTCTTCTGCTTTCACGGTTGTGGAGGCATAACCGAGTGCCTTCTCGCTGCGGGTGAGACCAGTTGCGGTCACAACCGCCTGGCTCAAGCCGATAGTGTCTTCAGCAAGGGTAACATCAACTACAGTTTTGCCGGCCACAGGCACGAGCATAGTCTGCATTCCGACGCAGGAATACACAAGACGTACCTTGTCTTCCTGCCTGATAGTCATAATGTACTTTCCTTCTGAATCTGTAACAGTACCGATACCTGTTCCTTCAACCTGAACGGTAACTCCCGGGAGGGGGTTGCCTTCAGAATCGGAGACTGTACCGGAGATCTTCAGGTTCTGCGCATTGAGGGACAATGACGCAAGAGCCAGGATGAAAAACAGTACAACTTTTTTCATAAGCTAGAAATGATAATAAGTTATAATTTATAAGCACCAACCATCAGAATAGGCAATATAGGGCCGTAAAATGGCAGAAAATCACTACTAACATCGGTTGGACTTGCAAAGATTGGAAGAGTTTTTCAAAAATGATTCGCCCATTTTTCGCAATAATTGGAACAGAATTCGCAGCTTTTTCCACCAATTTACAAATTGCCACTTTCAATTTGAAAGTAATATTTTTCCAAGAACTACGCATTTTGAACCGATATGACTCGAATTAAGTATTCATTATTATTAATTTTGCAGCGTTATGCTGAAAATAAAAAGATTTGTCTTCAATCCCTTCCAGGAAAACACCTATCTGGTGGATGCCGGAGACGGGAAATGCATTATAGTGGACCCGGGCGCTTATGACCCGCAGGAGAAGGTAGCGCTACTGAGCGAGCTGCGCGGTAAAGAGCCGGTGGCGGTACTTCTTACCCACGGGCATCCTGACCATATTGCGGCGGCGGGCCTGCTGCAGAGGGAGTTCGGCGTGGAAGTATATATGCATCCCGCTGACGCGGAGGTACCCGCGCACATAGCAGGCCCACTCGCCGCGCATCTGGACCTGAACTTCCGGACCACCCCGGTAAGCGACGGGCAGAGCCTTACGCTTGCAGGACTGGAGTGCGAGGTGATTCACACCCCGGGCCATTCACCTGGAGGAGTGTGCTACCTGTTCAAGAATGAGAATGTGCTGTTCAGCGGGGATACTCTGTTTCGCGGCACCATAGGCCGGTCTGACCTGTATAAAGGCGAATATGACGACCTTATCCGCAGCGTGATGGACAGAATTATGGGGCTGCCCGGCTGTACCGAAGTGCTCCCGGGGCACGCCGGCTCCACAACCATCGCGGAGGAGCGCACGGAGAACCCGTTCCTGCAGCCCTTCAACGAACCGGAGGAAGACTGCGCTGTAAATAGCTTATAGCATTAATCTCTTGTGAAGGAGTTCAATGTATGCAGTCTTGAGTTCATCAGAAAGGAATGAGCATTGAATCTTTTCCTCAAACTTCGGGAGAAGAGCCACATACTTTTTCTTCACACGCTCGAAAACGATTTCCGGAACGCCACAAGTACGGTAAGCCGCCTTGAAGTCAACATCCTTAATCCGTTTCCTTTTCCCATTGAGATTAAGTGCCAGTTCCTCGTCATCAGCAGGGTTGCTCAACACTGCATTCAGCAAATCATAAGCAGGTGTGAGAACAGGTTCTCCCGCCGGAGAATACAGCGAGAAGTTTTTCAGGTGCATATCGTTGTTCCCGGTAAGCCAGGAGAAATAGACCAGCTCCAGAAAATCAACCATATCCAACTGAGCATTTGTCGAGTACTTGCGAATAGCCTTTCCCACTTGTTCGTAGGAACTCTTGTACTTATGCTCGGTTTGGCGCTCGGTAAGCTGGCACATATCTTCCATCGCTATCTTTTCCCCGTCGGCCTTACGGTCAATCCGCCTGGTCAGGTAACCGATGCTGCCGTCTTTCATCCGGATGAGCGTGTGGGGCACAATCTTCAGCTTTGCGATTTCAGCCAAATGCATAGTCAAGTCTTCGTTCTCTGGCAGCATCGTAAAAAGTTCCGTCTGCGGCTTGAAGATATAATCCCCCCATAGGCCAACAATCGTGAGTTTCTGGGAATCCTTATGCTTATCCAGATTCAACGACAGTTTGGGCTGGACGCCGGTCAGAGTGGTCTGCGACTGGATGACCAGGGCAGCCAGTTCGTCCATCTGAGCACGCGTATAATCCAATGATGGAGCCTTGGAAGTTCCGAAGAACTTCCGGCAACAGGATTTATGAAAATCGACCTCTCCAGGCCCGAGTTCCTTGTAGCAATACAAGCACTTACTCATCACAGTTCTCCTTTATGGGAATTACACTTACAGCGCCAATACAGTCTTTGCAACAGAGAAGAAGCAGGGAGAACCTGTCCAACTCGCTGATATCCGCATTGCGCAGGGCGACATCCAGAAGCCAGCCTTCGGGAATAAGTCCGTCAAAGAATGGAAATAATACCGGAGACCTGTAGGGCTTTTCCGACAAGGGAAGTGTCAGACTGATGGGCTTGGAAGCCGCATCAGCAAGATAATCCTTGTCATACAGGAACTCATAGCCTTCGTCCGTCTCTATCAGGAATCCGGCTGATTTCCCTTTGAATTCAATCAGTGCTTTACTCATCTAACCTTCTTTTGAGGGACCAGTTCATAATCGAACAGATCAAATACCTGGGCAACTTTGTCCATTCGGACAGTGGCCTTGCCTTGCTCCAATTCGCGCACGAAGTTCAGGCCAACACCGGACTTCATCGCCAAATCCACTTGCGTAAGACCGTGCTCTTTTCGCAGAGCTTTTAATGTTGAAGATATAATGTTACTGCTCATAATTGCATTAGTTCGGATGTAAATATACGGAATAATTCTCAAATAACATCACATCGGATGTATTTATTAAAGAATATAAATAATTACATCTGATAGGATGTAGTATTCTATCGAAGAAACGGACGAACCGGAGGAATGTGAGATACAATAAAAAAGAGGCCGGCCCCGAAAGGCCGACCTCAATTGTAGAAGGAGCAATCACTATTTGCTGATTACGATGTTGTCAATGTAATAGCGATGCTGTCCGCTGGCTGTGAAGTTGGCATCAAAGCCTTCTTTGCAGCAAATCTTAATAACTGTGGATGCATTCACATTCTTCAGCACGAAGCTTGAGTGTGTGAATACCGGCTCGGAATCAACTTCAGTCCTGAGCTGGTCAGCTGGGTCGCTGGTCTTGGTTCCATTCTCGAATTCGCCGTCACCCTCGATTACCACCTGCATATGAACTTCATCCAAAGCAGTGGCAGTCTGATGTGAAGCCCAATCGAAAGAAATGGTCAGCTCATCGTAAGACTTGGTGAATGGCTGGAAGGCCAATCCGTCCTGATTATTGCCTTTGCAGAACTTCATATACGGGTTCTCTACAGTTCCCTGAAGATACATACACCAGGTGGTATGGAGATGGCTGTAACCTATTTCCTTCAGGTAAGCCTCCCAAGAGCCGGTTGTATTGCCAGGGAGTTTGTCATACTCTGACTGGATATTGAAAGAGTTGTCATTGCTGTACTTGATTCTGGTGGCCATGTCAGCATAAGTACCGTAGATAAAGTCGGAGCAAGCCTTTCCTTTTACCTCATCGATTTGCTCAATCAGCGGAGCCATCCAGTCGAAGGTCTCTTCGAATACTATTGGAGATTCGCCTGGGACAACAAGAATGTTGTCAAGGAAGAAGCGGCCTGCACCTGAAGTGGAGGTGAAGTTGTATGTACCATCCTCCTGGATTACACGTCCGTTCAGGATGTGGAGCTTGGTCCCGGATGTAACACCGAGCAGAGTTGCCTTCGCCTTGTTCCAGAAGTACTGGGTTGCCTCCTGAGTTGAAGTGAAGTCAGCCCTCTTGCTTCCGTTAGCAAAAGTACCGTCTCCGATGATGAGCACGGTGACAGGGCCTGCATCAACAGTACCGCTTCCCTGAACCATCATACAGAAATCGAAGCTGAGGTCAACATTCTGAGTACCCTCGATGTATTTTCCGAGATTAAGTTCGAGACCTGTATTGTTGTTGCTGCCAGTTTTGCCGAACTTCAGGTATTCGTCCTGAGCATAAACCACCTGAGTTGCAGGATAAAGGTCAACATAACCCTTATCTGCAAATGCAGCAGCAAATTCAGGAGTGTTGAACGGAGCCGTAGTGTAGACATTAGGAGCATTGGCATCAGAGCCGTTGGACCCTACAGTATCACCTATCTTTTTACCTGCGGTATCTGCATATTGTGCATTGAACGGTGCGAGCCAGCTGAAGTCATCCTCGAAGATGGCAGGAACACCAGGATGAACGCCCTGCTCGACGGTAAGGACGGTCTGGAGTCCGAGCTGCTCGTTTCCGAAGGTCACGTGTCCGGTACGGGTATCTGTCTCACTTGCGTTCTCGAGGATGTAGAGGGTAACCTCGTCCTTCTGAATCAGAGTCTTGGTCTCAGGAGTGAGGGAAATCCAATCCACATCGGAAGATACGGTGTACTCAATCGTAGTCTGGACATTCACCTTGACAGTCTGGCCCTTGTAGTTGACTGACTTGCTGTTGCCGTCGATGGAAATCATAGGGTCAACCTCCTGTCCGGCAGCACTTTGGATAACAGGCACGCTGTGTTTGCTGTCAGCGGATGCAATCACGAGCTTGCCCTCACGAAGATTGGAAGAAACAGACTCGTCGCAGCTGACCATAATCTCAGTCTTCTCGCCTGCAAGTCCGGAAGTCACATCAATGTGCAGCCAATCTACGCTCGGCTCAATTGTAAAGTCGTAATCGGATGTAACGGTTATCTTCTTGGCTCCGTCCGGCTTGCCTTCAAATGCAAGGTACTCAGGGTTGCAGATGATATTGGCCATAACAGGGTCAACATCAGGACGGTCTTCTCCGTCACCTTCCTCAACTATGGTGATGGATGGCCACCACTCTACTCCACCTTCGCCTGTGTCGGTCACAGAAAGACGGGCGGTACCGCCATTTCGTGCTGCCAGAGGACCCTGGCCGTTAGCCTGCCAGTTGGCCATACAACGGAAGCGGAACCAGCAGTGCTCGGTGTTGTGGTTATAGGTAACGGTAGTGTTGATCTGGATGTTGGTAGAACCGTCAGAAGCCATCTGGTGGGTGTAGGTAATGGCAGAGCCAGTTTCATCGGTCTCATATACATCTCCTGCCACTTTCCAGTGGTCGCCGTCATAGAATTCCAGCTGCCAGAACTTAGGGTTGGTAGCAGAAACGCGGCTCTCAAACTTAACCTGAACCTTGGAACCGGCCTTGATGGCACCGTCTCCCTTGATGAGCCAGAAATCTCCCGGCCAAGCACCGGTGATACGAGGGTTGTCTCCGGAAATGTCTCTCTTGAACTTGTCGTTGCCGTTGTCCACAAGGGAACCCTGCTCCACACTTGCATCCCACTCGGCAAGGAAGTCGAGAGGAGGGTCGCAGGCAGGAATATAGGAAATGGTTCCGAATCCCTTGATGGACTCAAGAGCATTCTTGGCAGCCCAGGAGTCAGTAGTGTAATTGAGTACACCGGCAGCCTTTGCGCCAGCTCCGTTCGCCCAAACTACAGGGTATGGGATGAGGGATTCGTCAAGCTCGATGTCGGTAATTCCGGTAATAAGCAGGGCAGGATTCTTCTCGTAAACGCCCACATAGTAACCGTAAGCCACGATTTTGTGGAGGTTCAGTGCTGCGAGGTCCTGAGTCAAGAGCACGAGGTCGAGCCTTTTCTCCTTGTCTGCAAAACGCATCTGCGAGCCGACCAGAGAGCCGCTGACTGCGAGATACTCGGAGCTTGCACCATTATATTCATCAAGGTCAGAAAGGGCTTTCGGCTCAGGATACTTCACTTCTGCACCGGTAGCGGTGATTTCGAAGAGTTCGGTATCGAGATTGATGGCAGGAATGCCGTAGGTGGAAACGCGGTCACCCGTAAGCTTCACGGTGTCTCCCACCTTGATTTCAGCCTCAACCGTACCGAAGACAATGATGTTGGATGTACCATCGGAAATCACAAAAGCATCCTTTCCCACTGCCACAACGGTAGAAACAGGAATCTGTGCTACACGATTGTCCTCAAGCGCGAGCGCCTCGGTAACGGTGATGTCCTTAACCCCCTTGTATTTGTTTCCCTTCTGGAACACGGTAACGGTGAAGTTCTGGCCAGTGTTTTGGAGTCCAGCCTTAAGCAAAATACTTGCTTCACGAGGGAAATCCAACTCTCCGTCCACAACATTGTCAGTAACGCTAACGGCAATATCCACATTACCGTTTCCGCTCAAGCAGTCAAGAGTGATCCACTCGGCATCACACTCAACAGTCCAAAGACCGTCGGAGTAAACAGGGAGGATTTGGGTCTCACTTCCCTGTGCTTCGAAAGTCAAGGTTGCCGTCTCAGCTCCGACAATGGTTGACGGAGCCGGTTCCTTTGTCTGAACGCAAGCTGACAGAAGTCCGGCTGCAAACAAAGAAGCGGCTAAAAATCTGACTATTTTATTTATTTTCATTGTAATAAGCTCTATTGATTAGTAATCGAGACCGTCAACCCAACCAGGATTCTGAGGGAGATTCCTGTTGAGTACACGCTCTTCCGAAGGAATAGGATAGAGATAATCCCTGTCTTCATTGAAGATATGCTTAATCTTCTCGTGGAAATTGACATATCCGCTGGTTCCTTCGGTCAAGATGATTTCAGGAGAGTCTCCGCCAATCTTGTAAACCTGGACTTTGTCTGCAGGCTTCTTGTCTTCATACAGGATGAAATCAACAGCACCGTCTCCATTGAGGTCGTAACTGCCGGCTCCCTTGAAATAAGGTCCGTAGATGGCCTGCTCGACGCACTTGCCTTCCCTCCAGCGCATAAGGTCTGTCCATCGGCGACCTTCCTGAGCGAGTTCTATTGCACGCTCACGACGGATTTCGACGATGACACCCTTGTTCTCTGAAGCAGCGAGAACCTCACTGGTGTAACCGTACTCGGCACTGAGAAGATATGGGTCAGGGTCAGCATTGGCAATCGCCATATCCATAAACGGCATATCTACGCGCTGACGGAGCAGGTTGACGGAAATGTCAAGGTCATCCTGAGTAAGAGTACCAAGCTCTGCCTTTGCCTCTGCATAGATAAGATATATCTCGCCTATTCTGTAAATAGGAAGATCATTGAAAGACATACTGACGCGGTCCTGGTTGGAATTTGCAGGGTCCATCACAAATTTCACAAGCTGGAATCCTGTGCAGGAACTTCCGTAATCCGGAGCAAGCACATCGGTCGAGTTGATTCGTGTGTAACCTGGAGTACGGGTGATGCAGGCGAGACGCGGGTCACGGTCCTTGACCTCATCCACAAACTCCATTGTTTCCCATCCTTCGATATCTGTGAAACGGGAACCGTCCTTCATAAGGAAGCTGTCCACGAATTTCTTGGTCAGGCCCGGCATTCCCTGGGTAGGCACGAGAGCAAAAGCGGTGGTATTGTTTCTTCTGTCCATTGCCTGCTCGAAGCGCATTGCGAGAATGAACTCATCAGTATCGGCATCCGGCTCGGCAAAGAGCTGAAGATAATCATCCTTGAGCCTGAACTGTCCGCTCAACATAATAGCCTCTGCTGCCTCAGCGGCAAGAGTGAGCAGCTGCTCGGAAGTCTCGTATTTGGCAGACCAAGGAGTAGCAGGGGCCTGTGAGATATTGCCTGGATGGTATTTGCGGAAAGTGCCCTCATAGAGGCAAATGTTAGCCTTAAGAGCAAGTGCGCTCCACTTGTTGACCCTGTACACTGACTTCTGGTCAGAGAGGTTCTCGATTGCGAAGTCAATGTCTTCAAGGATATGGTGAATCACCTCTTCCCTTGAATCCCTTGTCTTTTCGTAAAGGATAGGGTCGTCGTTGTCAACAATATGGTCAAGCCAAGGTACGTCACCGAACTTCTTGACCATCTCGAAGTAGTAGTTGGCACGGAAAAAACGCGCAATGGCAACATACTTTGTCCTTGCCTCCTCACTCGGACAGTAGTCTACATACTCGAGCAGAGTGTTGATACGGCGAAGCATCGTAAATGACCAGCCACCACCGCTTGCCGGCACCTGACGGGCATCGGTGCCCTGCATCAGGGTGGAAAGGTTCTTGTTTACGAAATGGTCCGTCTGCTCCTGATAGAACTCGTCGTAACTGTTGTAGATGCCATAGAAAGCATCGGAATAGATTCTGAGATTGTCTTCCTGCTTGAAGAAGGTTTCCTTGTCCAGAGTTGCCTCCGGTCTGGTATTGAGGATATCAAGAGGATTGCAGGATACGACTCCCAAAAGGAGCGCAGCCAAAATTGCAGTATATTTTTTCATATTCCTGATCTCCATAAATTAGAATGTAATGTCAATACCGAACATATAGGTCTTCTGCCAAGGATAGAACATATGATCGCGAGCATTGTTCTCGCTAGTGTATCTTCTGAATGCAGCTTCAGGGTCAAGATACTTTGTAACCTTGGTAAGCGGAGACCAGTAATGGAGGTTCTCGCCTGAGAAGTAAACCCTTACCTTTTGCAGGGAAAGGACCTTTGTTATGTTCTTTGGAATGGTGTAACCGAGAGTGAGGTTTTTGAGCCTGAGATAACGGATATTCTGAAGATACCTGTCATTAATCAGACGCAGCTGACCTCCGGTAGAAGAGTAGGCGCGTGGCCTTGGGAAGTAAGCATCAGGATTGTCCTCGCTCCAACACATTGTGGTGTAGAAGTCTCTCGGGATGAATGAAGTGTAAGAGTATGAATATGGGCCCCAGAAGGACATGTTCATTCCGGAAGGATACCAGTAGTGGTCGCCTGTTCCCTGGAAGAAGATGCTGGCGTCAAAGCCCATATAATCAAATGCAAAGGTGAAACCGTACTGCAGACTGGCAAGGCTGTTTCCGAGAATCTCCCTGTCACCAGGGTTCTCTACCGTATTGCTTCCGATGCTGAGAAGCTGGTCATCATTGAGATCAAGGTACTTGAGGTCTCCTGCCATCACTCCGCCGCGCATACGGGAAGTTCCAATGTATGAGAGCTGGTCGCAGACATTGGTATTGTAGTCAATGGCCTCTTCGTCAGTTGCGAAGAATCCGTCAACTCTGAAACCCCAGATGTCACCGATTCGCTGTCCCTCATAGTAGTCAGAGAGAATCTTGTCAGGATTGTTGGCATACCTGGTAACATAGGTTGCGTAGTCACTGAGGGTTCCGCGGATGGAGTAGCCGAAACGCTCTCCGGCGAGCTCGAAGGAATCCTTCCAACTTAGCGCAAGTTCATAACCCTTGGTCGAAAGGTCGGCTGAGTTCTCCTTAGGAGCATCGGCACCGTAAAGGGCAGGGATCTTCGTTCCCTTGACAAGCATATTGAGAGTGTTGCGGACATAGACATCTCCGGTGAACTCAAGCCTGTTGCCGAACAGGGCCACATCCACACCAAGGTCAATCTGCTCGGCAGTTTCCCAGGTAAGGTTGCTGTTTACAGGTGCGGAGAGAGATGCGTACTTGCCGTTGATGGTACTCTCTCCGAAGGTGTAATAGTAGTGGCCTGAAGTATTGAAATTGTAGAAACTAACTTCCTGAAGATAAGAGAAGTCTGAAACTTCCTGATTTCCCAGACGTCCGAAGGAAGCCCTGAGCTTGAGGTTATTCACGGTGTTCTTGACATCCTCAAAAAACGGCTCTTCGCTTATACGCCATCCGGCTGATGCTGAAGGGAAGAATCCCCAGCGATGTCCCGGAGCGAAACGGGATGAACCGTCATAACGGCCGGAAACTTCGAGCAGATAGCGTCCCTTGTAGTCATAATTCGCGCGGGCGAAGAATCCGAGCAGGGCATTGCTGGTAGCTCCACCTGATGCAGATGTGACAACCTCTCCATTCTCATCCGTACCTATGAGGTTGAGGTCGTTGAGATAAGGGGTTGAGATGTTCTGACCCGTAGCCGAAATAGACTTCTTGTGGTAGGTCTCGGCGTTCATACCGGCGGTGAGAGTAAGGTGATGAGCATCGGCAAAGGTATCCTCGTAGGTTGCAAAGATATTTGCAGACTGCCTGTTGTAGGTAGTGACACTCTCAGTGAGCGAGTTGAGACCCGCTCCGGATGAGTAGGACTCAAGTGCAGAATCAGGATACCTGCGGTATGTCATTGGATAGAGCCTTCCGGAGTCCCTGTTCTGATAGAGTCTGTATGTATAGTTCGCTACGAGAGAGAGCTGCTTTACAGGCTTGATTGTGAGCTGGGTGGTATTGCTGAAATCAGTGCGGTTCTTGGTGTTCTTGTCGATGCCGTCACCGAAGATGATATGGCGGCCGTTGGCAATGTTGTAACCACCTGAAATCATAGGAGTACCGTAGGTCCAGGTCCCGTCAGGGTTCTTGAGAGGGAAGCTGGCAAGTGCGTGGCGGCTTGCATATGCAAACGAGTCCTCGACGTCTCCTGCGCCAACCCAATCATATGTGGATGCGTAGAAAGAGGTGTTGTTGGAGAGCCTTGCATACTTGTTGATTTTGAAATCCAGTTTGCTGCGCAGATTGTATTTCTGGAATACATCAGGATTGACCTTTACCACACCGGTCTGACGGTCGTAGCCGCCGGAAATGTAGTACTTGACATCCTTGTTGCCTCCGCTGATGGAAACAGTGTGGGAAGTGACAGGGTGTTGGTCGTTGTAGAGTTCGTGATACCAGTCGGTATTGCAGTAGTAAACCCACTGGTTGCGGCCCTTGCGGAAGTCCTCAACTATCCAAGGACGCTCAGGATTCTCGGTCACATCATTGATGCGCGCAAGAAGCTGAATCATATCCTCGTCCGTGTAGGTGGTGTACTTGGTACCGCTGTCTGCCATCCAGAACTTGTCGACAGTGTAAACGGACCAGTAACCGCGGGTCTCATAGTCGGTAGATGTGGTAGGCTCTTCCCAGCCCCAGCGTCCGCTGTAACGCACGGTAGCCTTGCCGTCATCCCTTTTTGCATCCTTTGTCGTAACGAGCACGACGCCATAGGCTCCGCGGGCACCGTAAACGGCGGCTGCAGATGCATCCTTAATCACGGAAATGCTGGCAACGTCGGCAGGATTGACACGGTCAATGTCTCCAGGAACACCGTCGATGAGCACAAGCGGACCGGCATTATTGATTGAGGTGTAACCACGGATGTTCAGAGTTCCAGTAGAACCCGGATTACCCGAAGAAGTTGAAATGTTGAAGCCGGCAACAGCTCCCTGCAACATTGTTGAAAGGTTGTGTGCTGTACGGTCTTCAAGTTCTTTGGACTCGACTGCGGTCACCGCACCGGTGAGATTGACCTTCTTCTGGGTACCGTAACCCACAACGACGGTCTCCTCAAGCACGGTGGTATCCTCAGAGAGGACCACTGTTACAGTCTTTGTTCCTGTCGGGACGCTCACTGCCTTGGGCACATAACCCAGAGAAGTGATTTCCAGGACAACGTCAGCAGCCGGAACCTGGAGCGCAAAGGAGCCGTCGAGTTCCGTTACAGTACCGTTGTTCGTCCCTTGTTGAATTACTGCTACACCCATAAGGGCTTCCCCGGCTGCGTCCACGACCTTACCGGTAACGGTACGGCCCTGGGCAGCTGCACTGAAGCAACTGAGGGAAAGCAGCAATGTCAAACTAAGAATGTGAAATACTTTCTTAAACATGACTAGTACTTTTGGTTAAAAATTTTGTGATTAGATATACTATTTGTATGAATCTGCTTTGAATGCAAGAGGCCTTGCCATTGTCTGGGTATAGACGCGGCCTTCATCATCTGTCACCTTGATTTCCACGCTTGAAGTGGCGGAAGAAGCAGTAGCCTTGAAGAGATGGTTGGTCTTGCTTGAGTGCCAGGTAACGCCATTGTTCTCAAGCAGTCTCGGGATGGTGTAGGCAATCAGGAAGGCAGGGTCGTAGCTCCCGCTCATCTGGCTGACAGTGAGTGCCTTGCCGTTCTCGAACATCTCAACCTTCCAGGACGGGTCCCAGTCCCAGACATTGACAATCACCTCGTTGGCACTGCTTGCAGTGCGGTATGAACCGTAATCTTCTTCAAAAAGTATGGATTCTCTGTCCGGCAGGACTCCGTAGTTTGCCGCCGTGATGCAGATGGAATTGCGGTCATAGGCGCGGAACTGGTAGCCCTCAGGGCGTCCTATTGCCTTGAAAAGGCTGGTCTGTTCCTTGCCGTTTACCGTTGTGATGCGGTAGCCGTTAGGTGCACCGTCAGTCCCTATGTTGAATGTCGGGTTATATTTCCCTGCCCACCACCAGGCTGCGCAGACGGCTCCGCTGTTCTGCTCCACATACTTGCTTTTGACCACATTGTAAACGACATGGGTGTGGCCGGATACGATGGTGGTATTGTAATCGTAAATCAGGCTGAGGAATACGGAATTGTTGCCAAGCCCAGCGTTTCCGTTCCTGTCGTTGACCGGAGCGTGGAGGGTAACCACCAGAGGAGTGGTCTTAGGCACAAAGGAAAGGTCCTTCTTGAGCCAGTCCAGGATCTCGGAGGTAAGGTTGTTCTTGTAGGACCTTACGCTGCCGTCCGTTGTGGATGCGGTGGCATTGGTGCACTCGATGTCGTCCAGAACCACATAGTGGATGTCGCCCACATTGAAGGAATAGTAGTTAGGGCAAATCTTCTCCCTGTATTTTGCTACCGTATAGAAGTCTCCGGTAGCATTCATATCGTGGTCGTGGTTGCCGATGGTATGGAAAATCTGCAGACCCTGGATGGTATTCACATCGTCGAGATATTCGTCAAAACCATAGAGATTCGTGTACCAGAACTGGTCCCAGGTCATATCGCCAAGCGTAAGGGCATAGATTTTCGCCCCGGGATTGGCTTTCACATACTCGTTGATTTCGGAAGTGAAGCTGCGGAACTGGCTTCTGTCCTTGGTGCGGTTGGCCATATGCATATCTCCGAAATAGAGCATAGTGTGATTGGTCTGGTCACCGCTCTCATAGACATTGAAATCCACCTGCTCGCAGATATAAGAAGACTTTGTGAGCTGTTTGTGGAACTGGGGCAGGACTCCTCTTGAGGCCACTTCGTAGCCGCTCGGAACGGAAATGAACACATAGCCGTTCTGCTTGGCGGAATGCATCTGGTAAACACCCCTGGAGTCGGTTTCGACCACTTCTATGCCATCGGATACGACAACTCCCGGGATACCAATTCCCTCACAGCTTACAATACCCCAGACAGTGCTTCCCTCCTCAGGGCCAATCGGGTCGTCCTCCGAGCCCTGGGTTCCCTCACGGACATAAGTCACCTTTCCGAAACCCCTCAAAGAACCGTTTCTTCTGAGACAGAAGCTGTAGGTGCCGAAATCGAATTGTTTCGGAAGTGTGTATGTGAAGGATGTTTTCTCTATGGAATTAATCGGGAGGACAATATCCTCCAGAGACTCCGGTCTGAGAACGACCTCGTCCGTTGCGTTAGGGCCATAACCCGAGATGAAGGAACAGCTAAGGGTCTGGCCGGCTTTACACTCAATCGGAGACTTCGGATTGAGCTTTACCTGACTGAGTTCTACCCCCCCCCGGTCCCTCATTTGCAATCTTGCTGGTGCAGCACAGACAGCAGCACATCAGCAAGGCGAAGGTTGGGATTATCAGTTTGGTTTTCATTTTATTTCAGATATTGTTCAAAAAACTTGAGTATCTCTTCACAGGTATCAAGGTCTGCAAGATGCCAGGAATGCTTTCCGCCCCTGACTTCGTACAGCCTCACCTCAGCCCCGACCGGGCTTCCGAGCCACTGGTGGAGAACCACCTTTCGCGAGCGGCCGTCCTTTCGCGGAAGTACGGTTGTCTTTTCGTATTCGCAGCCGCAGGCTGCAACTATGTTTCCGACCGCCACCGGTACGGAAAGGTACGGGCCCCAGCCGCCTTCTCCCTGAGGGTCGCCGTCCCACATCGAGGTCTTGTCGGCAGTGCCGTGCACCTCCATAAAAGGCACAGGGCCGTGGGCCTTGAGTTCGCGTGACATCCACTGGAACTCCAGACCGGCAACGGAAGCGATGGCGGAGAAAGCCTCAGGATGCTCGAGAGCAATTATATAGGCGAGGTCTCCCCCGTTGGACATTCCGCTGAAAAAGAAATTCTCAGGATTGAGGGCAAACTTGCCGCACACTTCATCCTTGAGAGCTAGCATAAATGCCGCATCGTCTGTAGGCATCTGCGCCTGGGAAGGATATCTGACGTTCCAGCCCGGCTTGTATTTGCCTTCCTCCGACCAGCCCACAGGCACGCATACGGCAAAACCGTGGGCCCCTGCAACGGCAAGCATCTCCGGACGATAGCCCTCGGCCTTTCCGCCGTAACCGTGCAGAAGCATAAGGCAAGGCTTGCCCGGCTTCAGGTCTTCCGGCACATAGAGATAGTACTCGCGCTGCAGTCCGCCGAATTCGATGTAGTGGTGCGTTGCCTGCGACCACAGGTCCTCTGATGGAGCCTCGGCGGCACTGGCCACCTTCACAATCAGGGCGGAAACAGGCCCCATAGAAATCACATCACCCTTTGAGCCGGCCTTGTAGGATGCCTTTCCTGAAGACATCACGGTGCTGAGCACCTTGCGGTCTGCACAGGCAGGAATCACGACCTTCTTTGCAGAAGAGGTAGGATTGAGTGCTATCAGATAGGTCTCCTTTCCGTCGGAACGCTTGTAAACCATAGGATAAGGCTGTCCCTTGGTCACGACCGGCTCCCACGCGCTGCTTCCCCAGAAGGCAGGAGTGCTCTTACGAAGGGCTATAAGGCTCCTTGTCCAGTTGAGAAGTGAAACAGGGTCGGCATCCTGGCTCTCCACGGTAATCATTCCCTTGGAGGTAGGATTCTTGGCGCCCTCAGCTTTCCATTGCTTGTACAGAGGCCAGGATGTGGCAGGAGTCCATTCAGGGCATACAGGAAGATACAGCTCTTCCTCAGCGCAGGTGCTGAAGCCCGCGTTCGCGGAACTGTCCCACTGCATAGGGGTACGGGCTCCGGCGCGCTCTTTGCCGTTATGGTTGGCGCCCTCCACATTAGGAAGGTCGGCAAGGCTGCGCATACCGATTTCATCTCCATAATAAAGGATAGGCAGCTGCTGGGTGAGCACCCAGGCCATCATCACCTTGAGCTGGTCGGCACTGTTGCGCGCACCGGTATTGAGACGCAGATGGTCGTGGTTGCCGGTAATGGTAGCGAAGTAGCCCCAGTCTCTGGTCCATTCTATGCTTTCGGAGTAGCTGTCATAGTACTTGAGCAGCATTGCCTCGGCATCCATACTCCGGTCAATCTTGTCCTCCGGCCAAGGGTTGCCGTATAGGTCCTTGAGCGATTCCCTGCCTCCGTTGAGGGAGAAATACACTCCTCCGTCTGCCTGATGCTTCTTGTCGAAGTACATACGGCGGTTGCTGGAGCCCGTGGAGTTGAGATACATATCCACATTGAAACCTGCGGCAAGGCAGTAGCGCGGGTTGTTCCACTCGGCCATCAGCATCCTGTCCGGATAGTTCCCGTCCATCCAGCCGCGGATTTCACGCCAGAAAGCTATGATTGCGCTCTTGTCCTTGTCGTTTTTGATGATGCTGTTTGCCATATCCACGCGGAAACCGTCCACACCCTTGCTGAACCAAAATGCGAGTATATCCTTGAGCTCCTGCTTTACGGCAAGAGGACCCGGGTCGTTGACTCCCTGCTCCCAAGGATGGTTGGGATCCGGATTGGCAAAGCCGAAGTTCAGGGAAGGCTGGCAGGCGTAGAAATTCTTCATATAGTATTTCGCACGCTCTGCGCCCGGAACCTCGGAGGCAAGCATCCACTTTCCTCTTGTGTCCTGGAAAGGATTCTCTGAGGCCAGCATCTTCTGAAGATCCTTCTCGGCCTTCTCGTCCGGAAGCTCATTGCTCCATATGAAATAGTCGGAATACTGCTGGTTGGCATCCGCCTGCATACTCTGCTTGAACCAAGGATGGTCCATAGATGTATGTCCGGGAACAAGATCCAGCAGGACTTTGATTCCGCGCCTGTGGCACTCAGAGATGAGAGTCACAAGGTCGGTGTTGGTTCCGAAACGGCTGTCCACCTTGTAGTAATCCAGGATGTCGTAACCTCCGTCAATCCAGCCGGATTCGAAAAGAGGGTTGAACCAGACCACATTCACTCCGAGGCTCTCGATGTAGTCGAGTTTTGAGAGCACACCCGGAATGTCACCGATTCCGTTGCCGTCCGAATCCTTGAAGGAAGAAGGATAGACTTGATATATGACGGCATTCTCCAGCCACTGAGGGCCCTTCTGCCAGGTCTGTTCGAAAGAGCCGGGCTTCGGCTGCGCAAATGCAGAAAATACGAGCAGGAGCGACATTAATATCGCCAAAAATCGTTTCATACTTTGGTAGGATTATCAGTTTCTTGCTTCTTCAAGCAAATTGCCCAGTTCTTCTACGTCACGGCAAATCAGGGTCGGTACCACATCGGAAGCCCGGGCGATTTCCATAGTGGTTTCTCCGCTGAGCACCAGCACTCCGACAGCACCGGCATTGATTCCCGTTTTTACATCGGTATAGATACGGTCCCCGACCATAGCTGCTTCTTCAGGCTTGAGGCCCTTCTTGTCAAGTATGCCGTAGAGTATGTCGGGATTCGGCTTGCCGATAACCACATCCGGCTTTCGTCCGGTGGCGGCCTCTATGCAGGCGCAGATTGAACCGCAGTCCACAAGTATTGTCGGCTGGTCTGTAGGACATACCCAGTCTGGGTTGGTGGCAATGTAAGGAACTCCCTGGGATACCCACCACGCGCAGCGGCAGAGTCTGGTGTACTCCAAAGTCATATCGAAAGCTGCCACGACAACATCGGGCCTGTCTTCGGGCTCCACAGAGCAGGATCGGAAGCCTGCCTGTTCGAACTGCTCAATCATTGAAGGTGTACCGAGAAGGAAAAGACTGCGTGCCTCGGGGAAGTGCGTGCGGATGTAGTCAACGGTCGCTACGGCGCTGCTGTACATCTGGTCAGGCCGACAGGGGACTCCCCTCTTGCGAAGGTTCTCCAGATAGGCGTCTATGGATTTAGTAGGATTATTGGTAAGGAACGAATAGCCAATCCCCAACCTGTCCAACTTCTCGAGAAAAGGTATGGTGTACGGGAAAAGGGTGGAACCGAGATATATGGTTCCATCCATATCCAAAGCCACGTGCTTTACTGCGCGCAGTCTGTTTTTCAACTCATCAGTCATTCTTTTCGCCAAGCTTTGATGTGAATTCTCTTGCACGGTCGTAGCCGTCACGCGGTGCCTTCCACATAGCGAGGAAAATCAGGGCTCCGATAAGACCAACGGCTATGAAGGTGATGAACACCCATTTCCAACCGAAGTTGTCAGCAATGAGTCCGACACCCAGGGCGGAAAGCGCTGAGCCGACATAACCGCAGATTCCGGCAAGGCCGTTTGCAGTTGCGGAAGCCTCCTTGGTAGCCTGGTTGGCAGAACCGATTCCGATTAGGGCCTGAGGGCCGTAGATGCAGAATCCGGACATGGCAAGCACAATGGTGGAAACAACTGTAGGCAGTCCCGGAACAAGGGCGAATATTGCAAGGAAGAGGCAGGCGCCAATCATTGAGAAGAGACACATACGGTGGCTCTTGCCCTTGAAGATATGGTCGGAAGCCCAACCTGCGAAGATGGTTCCCACTATTGCGGTAAGCTCGAATACGGCAACTGACCAGGCTGCTCCATTGATGTTCATTCCCCTGTCCTCGGTAAGGAACTTAGGGCCCCAGTCAAGCACGCCCATACGGAGCACATAGACAAAGACATTGGCAATGGCGAGCATCCAGACCCACTTGTTGCGGAATACCATATGTGCAAGGAATGCCTTGTGGGAGCCTTTCTTGCCTTCGGTCTCTTCCTTTCCGGTATGGGTCCCTTCAAGCTCAGGAAGGCCGACGCTCTGTGGAGTGTCCTTGAGGGCAAGAAGGCTGATTGCAGCTCCTCCGACGGCTACTATTCCCGGGATAATGAAACACCAGCGCCAGGCGCCCACGTGGGAAGCATAGCTCATAACCTTGGCTGTCTGGTCTGCCGCACTCATAGTATCCCAGCCCTTGATGCTGGCTGCGAGGTTGGCGGTAATGCGGGCAACAACGGAGCTGTCTCCGCTCATATCGGCACCCATATTGGTCATGATGAGACCGCATATCACAACTGCGCAGAATGCACCAATAGAGTGGGAAGTATTCCATATGCTCATCTTGGTTGCCAGTTCTCCCGGTGCAATCCACTGCGGAAGCATACGGGCGCAAGGCGGATAGCCGAAGCCCTGGAAATACTGGTTGAGCACAATGGTAACACCCATCACGAGAATAAGCATATTCACGAATTGAGGGCCTTCGTGCACTCCGGTGATAAGGTAGCTGAGGTCAACTCCGAAACCGAAGCCGAAATTGGCAAGTGCACAGAGGATGAGTCCTATTGCCATAAATACCTTGGTGCTGACCTTCTCCACAATGAAACCGTTCACAAAACGGCTGAGTCCGTAAATCAGCGACCCTATTGCGATAATGACACCGAAGCTGGTGTTGGAAATGCCGTATTCGGCCGTCAGGCCCGGCATTGCAATCGAAAAGTTCTTGCGGACAAAATAGTATATGGCATAAACTATCATCGACACGACGATGGTATGCCACTGCCACGCTTTGAAATTCGTTCTGTTCTTACCCATTATATCAGTTTTTGTATTCTTTGTCTGCCAAAATCTCTCTGAGCAGCAACGGCTCATTGGTAGTGATTACATCAACCCCCATATCTATGAAATTGCGCATATCCTTAGCCTTGTTGACCGTCCAGACATTGACGCTCATTCCCAGGTCGTGGGCCTGCTGAACCCACTCCGGATGCTCGTAGAGCACCTTGTATTTGTAGTCGATACCGTTTATGCCGGCCTTTGCAAGCTCGGAGGGTGCAATATCGCCATTGAGATACTGGTTGGTAAAGGCCGGTGCAAGCTCCGCAACCCTCCTGCAGCTGTAGTAGCTGAAAGAGATGAATGCCACCCTTGACGGGTCCCAAAGTCCGTGCTGGCGGATTTTCTTCATAGCCTTGCGCACAAGAGCTTCATCCCTTTCGTCCGAGCCCTGAGCCTTGAACTCTACGACCAGAACGGTCTTGGGCGCTTTTGCGGCCTGGGTGAGATATTCGTCGAAGGTAGGACGCTTCTCGCCGTTGGCAAGAAGGTGCGAAGAAAGCTCGGCATAACTGTGTTCAGCTATCAACAGGCTGTCGATGTCGTGATCATGGTTAACTATGATTTCCCCGTCGGAAGTAAGATGGATATCACACTCGCTGCCCCAGAAGGCGTTTTCCTGTGCAAGACGCAGGCTAGCGATACTGTTCTGGCTGTTCGCCGCCTCCTCACATTTCCAGAAACCCCTGTGGGCCGCAATGGCGATTTGCCCCTTGTGGTCAATTTTAGGAAATTCTGTTGCCTTTCTTTGAGAAAAACATCCTGTCAGCGCGGCAAGTGCCGCGCACATAGCTATTAGCTTTTTCATTATCGTGGCTTATTATTAGCGAATGTAGCATTTA
Organism: Candidatus Cryptobacteroides sp.; assembly: GCA_051869975.1. Taxonomy (GTDB): domain Bacteria; phylum Bacteroidota; class Bacteroidia; order Bacteroidales; family UBA932; genus Cryptobacteroides. The sequence continues at coordinate 20,541 of JBJEBK010000009.1, forward strand.
TGTTTAGAATATGCAAATATTTGCGCAAAATTCTTACATGTTGTGCCAATATTGTAAAAACACCCTCTGGAGCAGTACCAGAGGGTATTTGGAAATATGTACTATTTTGACTACCTGATGCAGTTGACCATAACTGACTGACTACCAACGGCAAGGCGGAACTCTCCCGGCTCGAGGGTCCATTCGAGGTCGTGATTTACGAAAGCGAGTTCCTCAGCCTTGAGTTCGAACATCACAGTCTTGGTCTCACCCGGCTGCAGCTCAACCTTGTCGAAGTTGCGCAGTCTGCGGGCCTCCGGTGTAACACTGGCGGTAAGGTCTGAGCTGAACAGCAGCACAGGCTCCTTGCCGGCACGCGAGCCGGTGTTGGTGACATCCACGCTGACCTTGAGCACGTCACCGGCCTTGAACTCGGACTTGTCCACCTTCATATTGGAGTACTCGAAGGTGGTGTAGCTCAGACCGTGTCCGAATGACCACTGGGCCTCGATGTTGGCGTCATAGTTATAGAGACCTCCCATAGTGGTCCTGTTCTCTGAGAGCTTGTAGTCGTAGGTGTTGAGCCTGTTGGTGTACTTAGGATAGGTGAACGGAAGCTTGGCGCTGAAGTTCTCCTCTCCGCAGAGCAGGGCAGCGAGTGCGTCGCCTCCGTAGTTGCCAGGAAGAATGACATCAACAACTGCCTTTGCAAGAGGCTCTATTTCGCGCACTATGCGCGGGCGTCCTTCATTGAGCACGAGCACAACAGGCTTTCCGGTCTTTGCAAGCGCCTGAACCATCTCGATCTGGTTGCGGGAAATAGTGAGCTCGTTGATATTGCCCACGGTCTCGCAGTAGGTATTCTCTCCTATGCAGGCAACAATCACATCGCAGCCGACGCTTGCAGCGATGGCCCTGGCCATATTGCCTTTCTTCTCGGACTGGAAGTATCCGGCGTGGTCGTATTCGAGCACAGGGACATAGGTCACCTTGTCGAACTTCTGCTCAAGAGCTTCGCGTATGGTGTTGTATTGTCCTGTGTACTGAGGGTCGTTGGCGGCATCGCCCTGCCAGCTGTAGTTCCAGCCGCCTCCCAAAGGCCTCATTGAATCGGCATTCGGGCCTACGAGCAGGATGCGGGTGTCCTTGCTGAGAGGAAGAATATTGCCCTCGTTCTTGAGAAGCACCTCGCTCTCGACGGCTGCATCGTAAGCAATCCGGCGGGATTCCTCGCAGGCGAACTTGGAGAAGTCTCCCCTCTGCCCGTAAGGGTCGTCGAAGAGTCCGAGACGGAACTTCACGCGAAGCACGCGGCGGCAGGCGTCGTCGATACGGCTCATAGGCACCCTGCCTTCCTCGACGAGTTCACGCAGGAGGTCGAAGGCAGTGCAGTCGTATGGCTCCATAATCATATCCACACCTGCGTTGATGGCCATACAGAGGGCGTCCTTGTAGCTTGCAGCCACGTGGTCCCTCTCCCAAAGGTTGCGTATGTCGGCCCAGTCTGTTACAATCATTCCGTCCCAGCCGGTTGACTCCTTGGCCCAGCCGGTGAGGAGCTCCTTGCTGGAGTGAAGCATTTCTCCGTCATTGGAAGAAGAGTTGACCATAAGGGTGAGCGCGCCTGCCTCGATGCAGGCCTTGAAAGGCACGAAATATTTCTCCTTCAGCTCACGCTTGGATACCATTGCAGGGGTGCGGTCCTGGCCGGAGAGAGAGGCGCCATAGGCCATAAAGTGCTTGATGGACACTGCCACGTGCTCTCCGTCGATATGGTTAGGGTCAGGCCCCTGAAGGCCGAGGGTCTGCTGAACTCCCATACGGGCCTGCACATAAGGGTCCTCGCCGTAGCTTTCCCACATACGCGGCCAGCACTGGTTGCGGCTCAGGTCCAGAGTCGGAGTAAACACCCAAGGCACATTGCAGGCCCTGGTCTCATAGGCGCAGATGCGTCCCATCTCGTAGGCGAGACGGTCGTTGAATGAAGCGGCGAGGGTCAGCTCCTGAGGGAAGAGGATGGCGCCGGTGGTATATGACGCTCCGTGAATCTGGTCCAGGCCATAGAGGCAAGGGATGCCGGTTTCCTCAAGGGAAATCTGCTGGATTTTGCCTATGAACTCACGGTAAACCTCAGGAGTGGAGGCTGTGCCGTGAAGAGTGTTGAGAATGGAGCCGACTTTGTACTTGCGAAGAACGACATCGGCAGCAGGCGAAAGCTCTGTTGAGCCCGGAAGCAGAATGATGTCGGCATTGATCTGGCCCATCTGGCCGATTTTCTCGACAAGGGTGAGATTTTTCATTACGGAATCGATTCTGCGCTCGATTTCCTTGTCCTGAGGGATGGCCCTCGTCGTTGCCGCTTTGGGGCAGCAGGCTCCGGCAAGCAGTGCGGTGCCGAGGAGCAGTGCGAATGCTTTTTTCATATCGTCTTTTCTCTGGTGAATATTTCTTTGAGGAAACGCCCGGTTACGGACGCTTTGTCTTCCGCGATTTGTTCGGGTGTGCCCTTTGCTATCACGAGGCCTCCCCTGCGCCCTCCTTCAGGGCCCATATCTATGAGGTAATCCACGCTTTTGAGCACATCCAGGTTGTGTTCTATGATGATTACCGTATTACCCTGGTCCACAAGCCTCTGGAGCACCCCCATCAGGGTTTTGATGTCTTCGGAATGCAGGCCGGTGGTCGGCTCGTCAAGCATATAGAGAGTGTTGCCGGTCGCCTTGCGGAAAAGCTCCGCAGCGAGCTTCATCCTCTGGCTCTCGCCTCCGGACAGGGTGACGCAGGACTGGCCGAGATGTATGTATCCCAGACCCACATCCAGCAGAGCCTTGAGTTTCGGGGCGATTTTGGGATGGGTTTTGAAGAATTCGTAAGCTTCCTCAACCGACATCTCCAGCACGTCGTTTATGTTTTTGCCCTTGTAGCGTACCGCAAGGGTATCTTCCTTATATCTTTTGCCTCCGCAGACATCGCACTGGACATTGACCGAAGGCAGGAAATTCATTTCTATTACCTTGATGCCGGCACCCTTGCACTCTTCGCAGCGGCCACCCTCCACATTGAAGGAGAAACGCCCGGCCTTGAAGCCGCGCACCTTCGCATCCTGGGTCTGCTCGAAGAGCGCGCGTATGTCGCTCCACACACCGGTGAAAGTGGCAGGGTTGGAGCGCGGGGTGCGGCCTATGGGGCTCTGGTCCACTTCCACTACCTTGTCAATATTTTCTATGCCTATGAGTTCGTCATAAGGCAGAGGCTTCTGGGCAAGATGGTAGAATTTACCCTTGAGTACAGGCATCAGGGTTTCGTTGATGAGGGTGGACTTGCCGCTTCCGGACACTCCGCTTATGCCTATCATGCAGCCCAGAGGGAAATCTACATCTATGTTTTTGAGGTTGTTGCCGCGGGCGCCGCGTATGGAAAGCACTTTGCCGTTGCCCGGGCGCCGGAGCGCGGGGGTAGGCACGCTGCTTGCGACCTTGCGGGCCGGCCCGCAGTAACACAGACGCCCTCCGTCCGCTCCGGCGCCCGGGCCTATATCCACTATCCAATCCGCCTCAAGCATAGTTTCTTCATCGTGCTCCACGACGATTACGGTATTGCCCTCGTCGCGCAGCTTTTTGATTGAAGCGAGCAGTTTGCGGTTGTCTTTCTGATGAAGTCCTATGGACGGCTCATCGAGGATATATATGACATTGACCAGCCTGGAGCCTATTTGCGTGGCAAGTCGTATGCGCTGGCTCTCACCTCCGGACAGCGATGCGGTAGGACGGTCGAGCGTAAGGTAGTCAAGCCCCACATCCAACAGGAACTGCACCCTGTCGGTGAGCTCTTTGAGCACATCGTGCGCAACTGCCGCCGCCTTGCCGCTGAGTTTACCTTCGAGAGCGCCCAGCCAACGGGAGAGTTCGCTCATTTCCATTGCACTGACTTCCGAAATGGTTTTGCCGTCAATGCGGAAACAGTTGGTCTCTTCGCGAAGGCGGGTGCCGTGGCAAACGGGGCATACGACCTTTTCGTCAATGTCTTCCACCACTCCCGGCCAGGTAACCATCTCTGTCTGAATGCCTTCTCCTATGCGGAAATAGTCATCCGAGCCGAAAACCAAAAGGGATATGGCCTCGTCAGGCAAATCCTCAACAGGCTCATACAGGGAGAAGCCCATCTTTCTTGCGATGGAGCGTACGATTTCAGATTTGCGGTTCTGGCGCAGCTTGCCCAAAGGCACAATCGCTCCGTCCGCTATGCTTTTGCTGCGGTCAGGGATGATGGTGTCCATATTGACATCCACTATCATTCCAAGACCCTTGCAATGAGGGCAATAGCCTTCCGGAGAGTTGAAAGAGAAGCTATGGGGAGCCGGTTCGCGCAGGGACACTCCGCTTTCCGGGTCTATGAGATGTTTGGAGTAATGACGCAGTTCCGAGCTTTGTACATCGAGTATGGCGACCGAGCCTTTGCCCACGCCCAGAGCATTTGAGACTGAGTTGCGCACCCTCTGCAGGTCTCCTTCCCCGGGTTTCAGCTTATCTACGACAACTTCGATAAAATGGTTTTTGTAGCGGTCCAGCTGGTCGATTTCGGCCAGCTCGCAGATTTCGCCGTCAATTCGGATTTGGGTGTATCCCTTGCGGCGCATAGTGTCGAAGAGCTCGCGGTAGTGGCCTTTCCGGCCCCTTACGAGCGGGGCGAGAAGCAGGCATTTGCGGCCTTCGTATTCGCGCAGAATCAGTTCTACGATTTTGTCGTCGGTGTAGCGGACCATCTCCTTGCCCGTTACCGGAGAATAGGCTGTGGAGGCGCGGGCATAGAGCAGGCGCAGGAAGTCCGAGATTTCGGTGATGGTGCCGACGGTGGAACGCGGATTGGTGCCCGTAGTCTTCTGTTCGATAGCGATAATGGGGCTGAGGCCTTCTATGCTCTCGACCTTCGGCTTTTCGAGTATCCCTATGAAATGCTTCGCATAGGGGGACAGGGTGTTCAGGTAGCGCCTCTGGCCTTCGGCATAGATAGTATCGAAAGCGAGCGAGGACTTGCCGGAGCCGCTCAGCCCGGTGATAACAGTGAACTTGTGACGCGGGATATCCACGTCGATGCCTTGAAGATTATGAGCTGAAGCTCCCCTGATTTTGATATACTCCATAGCGCCCCTTCGGAACAGAGTCCCAAAGTTAACTATTTTTCTTCATCAAAGTGCAAGTATGTGGTTGTTCATCCAGGCGAGGCGCCTGGTGTAGTTCTCAAGCAGCCAATCGACTTCACCTTTGTATGAGCCGGTCACCTTGTAATTAGGCCATACATAAGTGTTGAGTATGTCCCATCTTTTGAAATTGCGCGCCGGAGCATCCCCCATTATCTTCACCTCGTCCTGAATCCACTCCGGGATGGTCTGGAGCTGAGGATAGACCTCCTTCCAGCGGGCTTTCACATCACTGACGAAGTTAGGGTCCATAAAGAGGCGGTAGTACCAGCCGTGGTAGCGGCCGCTGCAGCCCTGGTCCTTTATCCACCATCCTTCCCAAGGCTGGAGACCGTCGTAGTAATAGTCGCAGTTGCCCATCGAGATGTCAAAATCCCAGACGAAATACATTTCCAGTTTGCCGTCCTTGGGGAGGGTGAGGTAGCTGCTCTTGCGCAGGTTGCCGTCCACATTTTTGGTCAGTTCCTGAATGATGAAATAGTCTATGAAGGAGTCCTTGTCTATGTATTGGCTGTATACCTTTTCGAATTCCTTGTTCCAGAGGGCAGTCTCGAAATCGCGGAAGAACTGCTTGGCGAAATCAATCTGCTCCTGGGAAGGTTCTTCGGGGTCGGAGAACATCATAGGGCAGCCGTGGTCTGTCCACCAGCAGACAATCTCGTCCTGCTGCTGTTCGATTTCGAAGAGTATGTCTCCGGCGTCCACATTGATATCCACTCGCTCGGACGATACTTTCTTGTGTTCGCAGAAGTTATATACTCCGTCGTATCTGCCGTTGAGATATACTTCCACAGGCACCATCTTCGGAGTCCAGCTGAAGCCGAGCCTGCGGGAGATTTCCATTGCCGTGAGGTTGCGGACAAGGGATTTGTCGCAATAGTTGGCTAGCAGGCACCATTCCTTATCGGTTGACATATCGAAGAGGCAGGCCTTGCTGTCAAGTTTGATTTTGTATGGCTTCTTGGGCATTCCCCAGGTGGAATTGCCGCGGCCGCGAATGCGCATCGTGGCACTGAACTCTTCGGTTTTCCAGAATTTGCGGTCCGGATTTTTGATTTCGATTTTGCCGGTCTGGTATTCTTCTTTGCTGTAAACATCCTGCCTGTCGTCTGTGGTCAGATAGATTTTCGGGATATCTCCGCCAAAGCGATTCTCATAGTATTCGTAAACGAAGACATTGCCGTTGCTGACATAGAGCCTCATCTGCCCCTGGTCTGCATAGGTGAGGTAGAATGGTATTGCCTGATAGTCCAGAGAGGAGACTTTGCGGATTTTTGTCGGGACACCGCCTATCATCCAATAACCCTTTGAATCCACAGCGCAGATTCTCGGCTCGGAAACCGTACAGTCGTCAATGACCACATTTTCCAGACTCATAACGACTTCGTACGGCTTGATGTTATCTCCGACGAAGGTAACGGTAATGGAATCCGATGTGCGATTAAGTTCGCTGTATTTGTAGCCTGCGGCATAAGCGGTCTGGAAAAAGGCATAGCCTTCCGGCTGAGCCGGCTGGTTATTGTCGTCCGATGGATCGAGACGGTTGCATCCCGCCAGAAGGACTGCCAGAAGTAATAGTGTCTTGTAAAAATGCTTCATATATGTGGTTTCCGTTCTTTCCCCCGCAAGATACAAAGAATTTTATTCTGTATTGTGCCAAAAATCAATTTTGCACCCTGCGTTTTGCGCTTTTCGCTATCGTGTTGATTACAGCAAGCCTCCCATATACAGAGGAAGATATATTACACCATTCTCAACCTTCACATCACCCGTATGCAGGACTATCGGTTCTGCAAGCTGGTTTTCATATTTTCTGACAAATCTTCCGATTGATGTCAGGGTATATCTGGCTCGGGACTTCACCTCTACAGGATGAATGTTATGCCTGGAGGTGACAGATGGCTTCGGAATCAGAAAATCCACTTCCATCCTATCTGCAGCTTCAGTTTTACTGTATGAGGAGTAATAATACAGCTTATGGCCTGAGGAACGGAGCATTTGCGCTATCAGGTTCTCGACCAGCATTCCCATATTGATTTCCAATTTATTATGCAATAATTTACGGTACAACTCGTCAGCTTTTATTGAGGATTCCGTAAAAGCGTGACTAAGCAGCAAGCCCGTATCAGCCATATAGAGTTTCCGGGAAGCGCCCTCTACCTTCATCTCCAAGCCCACCGTCGGTTCGGTAGCGGCAAAACAAGTATTGACCACACGGGATTCCTCCAACCAGAAAAAAGCCGTTTCGACATTTCTTCCACGGGTACCTTTCCCCAATGCAGCCAACTTGAATTTCTTTTCGTGACGCTGTAACTGAGAAGGAATTGTATCAAATATCTTTGTCACTCGTGCTTCCTGTCCGTGTGCATACTTACTGATGTCATTACGGTAGAGGTCCAGAATATTTCTCTTGATATAGTCAACTTCATCGAAATCTCTTGAAGCCACCCATTCCGCTACTGCCTGGGGCATACCTCCGACAATCATATACAACCTGAGATAGTCCATCATCTTTCGGTGAAGCGACTGCCCCAAAGCCTTCTTTTCTTTATAACAGTCCCGAACATAATCCATCGTGATATCGTCCCCCAATGCCCACATAAACTCCTCCAAATCCATTGGATACATATCTATCCTGTGCTCTTCGCTCGGGATATTGATTCCTTTCACATTGGCATTGATACTCATAAGTGAGCCTGTTTCGATGTATGAATATCTTCCGTCTTTAACCAAATATTTGATTGCTTCGCGTGCCGGCGGGAAGTTTTGTATCTCGTCAAAGATGATAAGAGATTTTCCCGGCTTCAATCTTACACCCATTTCAAGCTGAAGGTGCATAAAGAAATCATCCCATTTTCCCTTGTATGTCCGAAACAAGTCAAGAACCGATTCATGCACTTCAGAGAAATCAATCAAAATGTATGATTCGAACTCATTTCTAGCGAATTCTTCCACTATCCAGCTTTTTCCCACACGCCTGGCCCCATCAACCAACAAAGCCTCTTTGTGGCTTCTTTTTTCCTTCCATTCCAATAATTGGCCATAAATCTTTCTTTTCATAACTACATCCTTGATTATCAGATATCAACAAAAGCACATACACCATTCCAAGAAAAATTGATATTTAAAATATACACCATTCCAAGGGTTTGATATGGCACAAAAATACACCATTCCAAGGATAAATGCAAACGGCATTGGGATTATTGTTGAATTTGCTAAATTTGCATTTGCATTACCGTCTTCCTTATGTGGCTGTATCTGGCATTGGGTTCCGCGTTTCTTCTTGGTCTGTATGATGTGGCCAAGAAGCAGGCCGTAAGCAAAAACGGAGTCCTGAATGTACTGCTGCTCGCAACCGCTCTCTCTACCCTGCTGCTCAGCCCCTGCTTTTTCATCTACAAAGGCACTCTGTTCGAGCATCTTGCGCTGATGCTCAAAGCTGTGATAGTCACAACCGCGTGGATATCCGGGATGGTGGGACTGAAACTGCTTCCAATCACAACCGCTTCGATGATCAAGGCTTCGCGCCCCTTCTTCGTAGTGCTGCTTTCCATACTGATTTTCGGAGAACGGCTCAACTGGCAGCAATGGACCGGAGTAGGTCTTGCCCTGCTGAGTCTCACGCTGCTTTCCGTGGGCAGCCGGAGCGAAAGCGGCAGTCCTTCATACAGCAAGGGAGTGACGGCAATGGTGGTTTCCGTCGTTGCCGGAGTGGGCAGCGCCCTATATGACAAAGTCATAATGAGCACGCTGCAGCTGCATCCGCTTTTCGTGCAGAGTTGGAGCAATTTCTACATAGTAATATGTCTCGCGCTTTGCATTGCGGTGCGCTCGCTCGCAGGACACCGGGAGCAGGCGCCTCTGCGCTGGGATTGGACGCTGCTGCTCATTGCGGTGCTCATTACAGCGGCGGATATGCTATATTTTGTTGCACTGCGGCAGGAAGGTGCGCTGCTCTCCGTCATTTCGCTTCTGCGACGCTGCGCCGTAATTGTCACATTTGCCGTAGGCGCAATATTTTTCAAGGAAAAGAAAATCAAGGCCAAGGCCTTCGACCTTGCGATTCTGCTTGCTGGTATGGTCTTCCTTCTGTTCGGTTCGCGATGAGACAGAGCCTCGAATTCATAGTGCTTGCCGCTACGAAGGTGGGCGAAAGTTCGATGGTCCTGCACACGCTCAGCTCCGGGTTCGGCAGGCGCAGCTTCATATGCTCCGTGGAAAAGAGCACTCCGACGGCCCTGTTCCAGCCGCTCAGCATACTCAGCGGCGTATATACCGAAAATACCAAGTCCGAACTTTGGCGCATCGGCAGCCTGAAGGCGGAATACCCTCTGCTGGGTGTGCGCACGAGCGTGGGGAAGAATGCGATGACTATGTTCCTGGGAGAAGTGCTGTTCCGCGCTCTGCGTGAAGGGGCTAACGAAGAGGGCCTGTACGAATGGCTCCGCGGGAACGTGCTGACTCTTGATGCCCTGGACGGCGACTGGGCCAATTTTCACCTGCGTTTCCTGCTGGAGCTGTGCGGCGCGCTGGGGTTCAGCCCTGCGATTCAGGACCTTGCACCTTTTGTTGGCGAGCGATACTCCCAGGTCAGCAATCTGCTCAGTTCGAGTTATGAGGAAAGCCTGCTGCTGCCGCTGAGCGGAGAAATGCGAAACGAAATAGCCGGGATGCTTCTCGATTACCTCGGCTTCCACCTCGAAATGAATCTGAACATACGCTCGCTGCGCGTCCTGCGGGAGCTGTTCGGGTAGCTATTTCGCCCTGCCGACAAGGCGGTCGGCAAAGGCGGTGAGCAGGGCAAGAGCCTCCGGGCTGAGTTCGAGTGAACGGACGGCATCCAGAGCGCGGTTGTTGTAGCGCACAATCTCGGCCTTGGCATCGCAGTCCACTCCCAGTTCACGATAAATGTCCTTCACCGCAGCAATTTTGGCCGCCTTCTGCTCCGCAGTATCTGACGGGAGGTCAAGAGCCCTGAGCAAAGCCTGCTTATCGGCAGTTTTCTCGAGCGCCCGCAAGGTAAGCCAGCTTTTCTTTCGCTGGATAATGTCTCCTCCAATCGGCTTGCCGAACACCTTCTCGTCTCCGAAGGCATCAAGATAGTCGTCAGCCACCTGGAATGCCATACCGAGCTCGTAGCCGTAGCGGTACAGAGCCTCGCAATCCTTCTGAGGTGCACCTGCAATCAGGGCACCCATCTTGGCGGCACAGGCAATCAGCACTCCGGTTTTCATGCCTATCATCTTGGCGTAGTCCTCCATAGGGACTTCTGCCTGATGCTCGAAATCCATATCGTACTGCTGCCCCTCGCAAACCTGTGCTGCCGTCTCGGTAAACAGTTCAAGTGCTGCTGCAAGTTTGTCGGCCGGAGCCTTGGCAATACGCCTGTAGGCATCAATCTGCATCACATCTCCGCTAAGAATGGCAGTATCCTCGTTCCAGCGTTTCCACACCGTAGCCTGGCCGCGGCGCAGGGGCGATCGGTCCATAATGTCGTCGTGGATAAGGGTGAAGGTATGGAACACCTCCAGCGCCGCGGCCGGCTCAAGAATGCTCTCATCGAAGCCGTCCCTATATAAAGAATAAGTCAGAAGGCACAGGGCAGGACGCAGACGCTTGCCCCCGATGGAAATCATATAACGGAGCGGGTCATATAGCCCTGAAGGCTCTGAGGTAAAGCAGATATTTTTGAAAAGTTCGGCAGTTGCAGCCGTGATGTTTTCCAGTGTAGCCATAAGATTGTGTGTTCGATTCCCAAAAGTACATAAAATTCTTCGTAAATTCGCGCTTTGGCCCGCAATTGGCGGACCCTATGCATAAATGGACAGGAAAGAATTGGAAATAATGGCCCCGGCGGGCAATTTCGAATGCCTGCGGGCCGCAATTCAGGGCGGGGCCGATTCGGTATATTTCGGAATCGGAAGGCTCAATATGCGAAGCCATTCCGCCAACAACTTCGCACCGGAAGACCTCCCGGAGGTGGTGCGCATATGCCGCGAGGCGGGGGTGAAGTCCTATCTCACCCTCAATATCGTGCTCTATCCGGAGGACCTGGAGGAGATGCGTGAGGCTCTCGATGCCGCCAGGGAGGCAGGCGTTACGGCAGTTATCGCATCCGATATGGCAGCGATAGCCTATTGTCGGCAGATAGGAATGGAGGTCCATATTTCCACCCAGCTGTCCATCTCCAACGCCGAGTCCCTGCGCTTCTACGCGCAGTTTGCGGATGTGGTGGTGCTCGCAAGGGAACTGAATCTGGACCAGGTGAAATCCATCTATGAGACCATAGTGCGCGAAGGTATCAAAGGCCCGGGCGGAGAACTCGTACGAATAGAGATGTTCGCCCACGGAGCGCTGTGTATGGCCATTTCCGGCAAATGCTACCTCAGCCTGCACGCCTATGGTGCCTCCGCCAACCGCGGAGCCTGCTTCCAGGTATGCCGCCGCGGCTATGAGGTTACCGACCTGGATACGGGCAACCAGCTGCTTGTTGACAACAAGTACATTATGTCCCCAAAGGACTTGTGTACCATTGAGTTTATGGACCGCATCATAGAGTCCGGCGTGAAGGTGTTCAAAATTGAAGGCCGCGCCCGCAGCGCGGAATATGTCAAGCGTTGCACCGAATGCTACCGCAAGGCAGCGGACGCGGTCTGCGAGGGCACTTACACGCCTGAGCTTGCAGCGCAGCTGAAAGGACGCCTCAGTGAGGTCTTCAACCGCGGCTTCTGGGATGGCTACTATCAGGGTGCGAAAATGGGGCAGTGGAGCGAGGTGTACGGAAGCCAGTCCAAATTGCGCAAGGTCTATGTGGGCAAGGTCAGCAACTGGTTCGACCGCATAGGGGTGTGCGAAATTACAGTAGAGAGCCAGCCGCTTTGCAAAGGCGACAGGGCTATGGCAATAGGCCAGACCACCGGCGTGGTGGAATTTGAAATAGATGATATGAGGGTGAACTTCCAGTCCGTAGAGCTTGCGGACAAAGGAGCCCGCTGCTCGGTGGCTGTTCCCCAGAAACTCCACCGCGGAGACAAAATTTACAAATGGGTAGAAGCGCAATGAAAAGATTTATCGCAGCAATATTGGCCCTGACGCTCGCAGCGGGTGCCTCGGCTCAGTCCAGCAACTTCCAGCTCGGGAAGTTCGTTGAAATCCAGAATGCAATACTTCGAGAGCTGAACCGCTCTTATGTTGATTCACTCCCGGTCGAGCGTATGCAGAAGGCGGCCATAGACGCTATGCTGGAAACTCTCGACCCTTACACGGTCTATGTGCCTGCCGAGGAGAACGACAACTTCCGTATGCAAATCGAGAAGGCCTACGGAGGAATAGGCGCCATCATTTTCAAGCCTGAAAAGGATGGAAATGTGGTTATCAATGAGCCATACGAGGGATCGCCCTGCGCGAAGGCAGGCCTTGTGTGCGGTGATGAGATTCTGGAAATCAACGGTGAGAGCGTAAAGGGCAAGGATTCGGCCGAGTGCTCTTCGAGGATGAAGGGACAGCCGGGCACCGAAGTGAAGTTTCTGGTGAAGAAGCTGCGCACCCGCGATACCGTCGAGGTCTCGGTAGTAAGGGAACTGATTCATATTCCGGACATTCAGTATGCAGGGATGCTGGATGACGGAACGACGGGCTATATCTACCAGACCGGATTTACCGAAGGGGTGGCTGCGCAGATGCGTCAGGAAGTGCTCCGCCTCAAGTCCGAAGGCATGAAAAAACTCGTGCTGGACCTGCGCCAGAACGGCGGCGGCCTGCTGCAGGAGGCTGTGGAAATAGTATCCCTCTTTGTGCCTAAGGGCTCGGTCGTGATGACTGCAAGGGGGCGCAATCCAAAGGATGTGGTGACATATAAGACATACAGGGACCCTATTGACCTGAAACTGCCAATTGTAGTGCTGGTGGATTCGGGCAGCGCATCCTCTTCCGAAATCGTGTGCGGGGCCCTTCAGGATATGGACAGGGCTACGATTATGGGTCAGCGCACCTTCGGCAAGGGCCTGGTGCAGTCCATACGCCCTCTGCCTTACGGCGGTCAGCTCAAGATAACAACAGCGAAGTATTATACCCCTTCGGGGCGCTGCGTGCAGGCCATCGACTACAGCAACCGCAATGAGGACGGAAGCGTGGGACATATCCCTGATTCCCTTACCCACGTGTTCTATACCGCCCGCGGGCGTGAGGTCAGGGACGGCGGCGGCATCACCCCGGATGTCAAACTGCAGAAATTCGAATTCGATGACCTGGTTTATTCCATCGCAATGTCAGGGCTGATGGAGGAATATGTTCTGGATTATGTGAGAGCGCACGAGAGCATTGCTCCGGCAAAGGATTATCATTTTGACGACTGGGATGGCTTCATTGAGTACCTTAAACCTAAGATGAAGGACGCAAGCAAGCTTGATGAGTTGAATCGCGAGCAGATGTGCCAGCTGCTTGAAAGTGAGATAGTTGTGAGGTATTGGTTCCAGGCTGCGGCTGTAGAACTGAGGCTGCGCTACGATACCGAGTTGATGGAAGCTTTAAGTTCACCACTGATATGAGACTGGTTTTTGCTACGGGAAACAGAGGCAAGCTTGCCGAGGCTCAGGAGATACTTGGACCTGACTTTGAGCTGGTTACGCCAGCCGACCTCGGTCTGGACGACGATATCGAGGAGACGGGCAGCACCCTTTCCGAGAACAGCCAGATTAAGGCGAGGGCAATCTATGATGCCACCGGGCTGGACTGTTTTGCTGATGACACCGGACTTGAGGTGGATTGTCTGGGAGGAGCTCCCGGGGTCTATACTGCGCGCTATGCAGGACCACACTGCAATTTCGACGACAATATGGAGAAACTTCTCTCCGAAATGGCAAAGGCGGGAGGTCCGCGCACGGCGAGGTTCCGCTGTGTTGTGACATTGATTCGGGACGGAGAAGTACAGCAGTTCGACGGCTGCCTTGAGGGCGAAATCGCTCTTCAGCGCGAGGGCCGTCACGGTTTCGGCTATGACCCGGTTTTCATTCCGCACGAATATCCCGGACTTACTCTTGCCGAGATTTCCGAGCATCAGAAAAACGCCATCTCCCACCGCGGCAAGGCCCTTCGCGCTATGGCCGCGGAGCTTGGCGTTTAACCCAATTTTCAAGTCGGAGACCCTGGATGCGGCACAGGTGCTTTGTGTTTTCGCTTACGAGGATGCAATTACTTGAAACCGCAGTACAGGCTATCAACAGGTCAAAGTCTTCAATAGGGGTTCCCAAGCACAGCAGACGGGCTTTTTCGCTCGCAAACAATTCTACACCATTGCTGATGAGTATAACTTCTATCGAAGATACAAACCTGCCCACAGCCCCTTGAGGCACATTCTTTCCTTTCCTTATCGCCAGTTCTTCACCTAGCAGAAGTTCAGCCTTCGTGATTTCGGAAATGCAGCAATTGTCCCAGCCGTGCTTCTCGATACATTCTGCTATGGAGTATCTTCCCTTGAAAAGGTGAATGCAGATATTGGTGTCAAGCAGATATTTCATAGTTCTATGATTGTGTTATGCGTCCTCAATGACATTATCTCATCAATATCCGGACCTTCTGCCGCCCATATTCCATTGAAATCAAAAGCGGATACAGGTTTCTCTGCTGCTTTTTCGCAAAGCAGGGTCCTGATGTATTCTCTCAAACTCACTCCTGCATCTTTAGCCTTGCCCATTAATGCCGCTGTGGTTTCTGCGGGAAGTTCAATTCCCCCGATAAGACAATCAGATTCACGCAGCGGACTGACCTCCGGTCTTACCCCGTAGCCTTTTACACCGGATAGCATTTGCACCCTGTCTTCGGCACCGGAGATGGGACAAGATAAGACGGCTGAGATTTCAGCCAGCAGGTCCGAGGTGAAATTATGTTTGCCGCTCAGCCATTTTGTGACTTCACTGGGTTGGCGCCCATCTTGAGCGCAAACTCCTTCCGGCTCATCCCCGATGCCGTCAATGCGTCAAGGATTTCTTCTGCAGTCCGTTTCCTTCTGGCAAGTATTTCTGCTTCAACTGTTCTTTTCATTTCATTCAAGGGTTTAGGCAAAGATAGTTAATGTTTAGTTATAATCAAATATATTTATAAGTAAATCAACTGTCGAATACCCCCAGAATTTGCAATTGTTGCTGAAATATTTGAGCAAGACAGTGAAATTGTAAGTGTCTAATTATTAGGTTATTACATTTTTCGTATGGGGTAAAACACCCCATACGAAAATCCTAAATAGTTGATTGTCAACGAATTACAATTTCACCCGTCCAGCCGGCTTAACCGGACGGGACCGGATATCAAACAATCTGTTTCCGGCAGGCGGTGAGCCAGAGGGTCCGGGCGGCAAGGTGTGCGAAATATGCCGCCAGCAGCAGGTCCATCGACGGGCCGAACAGCAGTTCCCCTCCGAACCACAGTACCAGAAAAGCCACCATCGCCGCCATCATCGAGTTGCGGATAGGGCGTGTCCTCGCGGCACCGAGAAATATTCCGTCCCAAGTAAAGGCGGCGCAACCCAGCGGGGGCATAATCAGCAGCCACCAAAGGTACCTCCTGCAGGTTTCCACAACGCTCGCATCATCTGTCAGCAGCCTCAGCACAGGCACTCCGCCAATGTAGTAAAGCCCTATGAATAGGCACGCAATGGCCATACTCCATACGAAGACATAGGACACAGTCTTGCGCACCATAGGCTGGTCCTTCGCGCCAATGAAGCGTCCGGTCAGCGCCTCGCCGGCGTAAGCGAAGCCATCTGTGAAATAGGAGAAGAGCATCAGCAGCTGCATCATAACCGAAGAGCAGGCGAGCAGCTGGTCTCCCAGCCTTGCCGCAATAAGGGTGTAGCCGAGATATATGACCATAAAGCAAAGCGAGCGCACGAAGAGGTTGCCGTTCATCTTCAGGTAAGGCAGCAGTTCCTCGCGGGTAAAGGCGTGCTTGAGTTCCTTGAGCGGGAAGGCGGAAAGCAGGCGGCGGTACTTCAGCGCAGCTACGATTATGCAGAATAGCAGGCCGCTATACTGTGCAATCACGGTGCCGAGAGCTATGCCGTTGAAGCCGATAAATCTGGAGAGCACTATGCTCGCAACTATGTTTACCCCGTTGACTATCAAGTCTTTCCACATTGAAGAGATAGAGTCCTGCTCGCCTACGAACCAGCCTGAAAAGACCAGCAGCGAGAGGGTTGCCGGTGCTGCCCATATCCTTATCAGGAAATAATCCTGCGCAAGTGCCGTTACCTCCGCCGAAGCGTGGGTGACCAGGGTCGCGAGTTTGAGGAAGGGCCATTGGAGAATAAGCAGGACTACCGCTACCCCGAGTGCGACGCCGAGGCCTCTCCACAGCATTTTGGCCGCTGTGCGGTCATCTCCAGCCCCGTAGGCCTGGGCTGTCAGTCCGCCGGTGCCGGCACGCAGGAAGGCGAAGTTCCAGTACAGCAGCGAAAGGAACATCGAGCCGACCGACACGGCGCCTATGGCCGCAGCAGCGCTGACTCCGTACAGATGCCCGGAAATGGCCGTATCAACAAAGCCGACGAGAGGCACCGATATGTTGGCCAATATGCTCGGCAGGGACAGGCGGAGTATCTCCCGGTTCAGTTTCTTGTCTATCATTGTCTGAATTTGCTGTCTTCTTCCAACATCCCGAGATAAGAGTTATACCTTTCGGCAGATATTGCGCCTTCCTCCACGGCCTGTTTCACCGCGCAGCCAGGTTCGTGGGTGTGGGTGCAGGGCACAAAGCGGCACTGGTCGGCAACGCGCAGCATTTCAGGGAAATATTTCGCTATCTCAGCCTTTTCGAGGCCATACAGACCGAAGCCCCTAAGTCCCGGGGTGTCAACCACATAACCGCCGCTCCCCAGAGGGTACATCTCATAGAGTGAGGTGGTGTGCCTGCCCTGAAGGTGGGCCAGCGATATCTCTCCGGTCTTGGGATTGAGAGACGGGTCTATCGCTTTGATTAATGAGGATTTGCCAACTCCTGACTCGCCGCTGAACAGCACGACCTGCCCACTGCAGAGCTCGCGAAGGGTATGAATGCCTTCACCGGTTCTCGCCGAGGTTTCGATGACCTGATATCCGGCACCGGTATAGATGTGCTTGAAATATTCGACCTGCTCCGGGGCTTCATCACGGTAGAGATCCACTTTGTTGAGGACTATGGTTGCAGGGATTCCGAAAACAGCGCAGCTCACGAGCTGGCGGTCGAGAAATGGAAATTTGATTTCGGGAAAATACAGGGTTACGACAAGGAAGGCCCTGTCCAGATTGGCCGCGATGACGTGGGACTGGCGGGAGAGGTTGGTGGACTTGCGTATCAGGTGGTTTTTCCTGTCGAGGATTTCGGTGATTACCGCTGGGTGAGTATCATCGGGCTGCTTTTCGTACTCGAAGCGTACGCGGTCGCCGACGGCAACCGGATTTGTCGAGTTTCCTGCCGCAAGACGCACTTTGCCCCTGAGAACTGCGGGGAAAAGATTCCACTCGGGAAGGCAGCTCAGCATAAAGTGACTGCCCGCATTTTTGACAACTGTGGCGATTCCTTGTATCATTTATGGCAAATATAACTATATTTGTCGGGATAATATTATCGGATATGAAACATCTGCTTACAGTTTTGGCTGTTATGTTCGGCTTTTGCGCACAAATGTTGGCGTTCAATCCGGACCCCGCAAACTTGAGCCGCAAAGCTCTTGGATTTGAAGGGAATGTAAGCAAGGCGGTACTCAAGGAATATACGGCCCCGGACCTGAGCGTCCTCCAGGGCACCACGACTTATGTGTTCAACAGGCAGGGTGAAATCCTGACGGTCAGATATGACAACGCCGCCGGGACCTATTCAAGGCTGTTTTTCTTCCAGAGGAACGGAAAGGGAGAACTGCAACGCCTTACCATTACCGAGAACGGGAAGCTGGATAGCTATGTGGTCTATGGCAAGGGTGTGGAATCTCTCTATGGCAGAGGGGATTACCTGGTGTCGCTTACTGTTGACTATGCCGGCGAGAGATATATGTATGACGCAACCGAGAAAGACAATTACCTGAGTCATCCGGAAAGATATATTTCCCGCAGCGAGCGCCACTACGATTCTGCTGGACGTCTGGTGAAAGAGGTTGTCTATACTCTTGGCGAAGAAGCGGAGCGCAAGGAGTTTACCTACAATGTTTTCGGGCAGCTTGTGCGCACAGACTGCTATCTTGACCGAGAACTCGAATCCGTCACCGAGTTCACCTGCGACCGTAGCGCCACCCTCAGTGTCGATGCCTCCGGTCAGGTCCTCAGTTTCACCACCATCTCCCTGGAGTATTTCGAGTAATCATCCATCCCCGCCGCCGGCTGGTTGTTTTGCTCACGGGAATTCCCGGTCCCGTCCGGTTAAGCCGGATGGGCAGGTAAAATTGTAATGTGCTGATACATAGCATATTGGAATTTTCGTATGGGTGATTTAACCCCATACGAAAATACTAAAGTATTGTGTATTAAGTTGTTGTAAAATCATTCTATCTTAATACACACTGTGTAGCACTAGTCCACCAGCTCGAAGTCGAGCAGGCGCTGGTCAAGATTTGCACGGCTGACGCGGATGCGGACCGGGTCACCCAGACGATAGACCTTGTGGGTGCGGCGGCCGCGCAGGCGGTATTTCTCCTCTTCAAACACAAAGAAATCCGTCTTGATTTCGCGAAGGGAAACCATACCCTCGATGTGGGTAGGCTCTATCTCCACATACATTCCCCACTCAGTGAGTCCTGACACGTGACCGTCATACTCCTCGCCGAGATGCTCCTGCATATATTCCACAAGCTTGTATTTGACACTGGTGCGCTCAGCCTCGGCCGCTACATTCTCGCGCACGGAAGCGTGGTCGCACTGCTCCTGATAGTAGTCCTTGTCCTCGCTCTTGCCGTTTTCCAGATACCCTGAGAGCAGGCGGTGAACCATAAGGTCAGGGTAGCGGCGGATAGGAGAGGTGAAATGGGTATAGTCCGCGAAAGCGAGACCGAAGTGGCCTATGTTGTCGGTGCTGTATTTTGCCTTGGCCATAGAGCGCAGCGCTATCTCCTTGAACGGAGCCGCCTCGGGCTTGCCATCCGACTCTGAAAGCAACTTATTGATAATCACAGCAGATTTTGCTCCGGTCGGGTCCTTTTCCATCTTGTAGCCGAAGCCCTTGGCAAAGTTGCGAAGGCCCTCGAGTTTCTCCAGATTAGGCATATCGTGGATGCGGTAAACGAAGGTCTTCCCCGTTCCGCTCACAAACTCCGCAACGCTGCGGTTCGCAAGGAGCATAAACTCCTCGATGAGCCAGTTGGCCTCGAAGGAATGCTTCTGATATATTTCCACCGGACGGCCGGTCGCATCGCAACGCACCTTCATCTCCGGACGGTCGAAATCGATGGCTCCAGCCTTGCGGCGCCGGCCCTTGAGAATCATAGCCAAAGCATTGGTCGTGCGTATTGCCCCAACCAAAGCCGCGCTGAAGCCTGTGGAGGAAGCAATCTGTTCATCGGTACCCTCCGCCTTGATTACACTCTGTGCCTGGTCATAGTCCAGACGCCAGTCGGAATTGATGACCGTGCGGCCTATCCACTTCTTTCTGACCTTCGCATCAGGTGTAATTACAAATACCGCTGAGAAAGTCAGCTTGTCCTCGTGCGGACGCAGGGAGCAAAGCTTGTTGCAGAGTTTCTCCGGAAGCATAGGCACAGTCCTGTCCACCAGATAGACCGAAGTGCCGCGCTCCCGGGCTTCCTTGTCCACCGGCGTGCCCGGACGCACATACCAGGACACATCGGCAATATGCACTCCCACTTCGTAATTGCCGTCAGGCAGAGCCCTGAAGGATAGTGCATCGTCGAAGTCCTTGGCATCCGACGGGTCAATTGTGAAAGTAAGGACATCCCTGAAGTCCTTCCTGCCTTTGAGGTCGGTCTTCGTAATCTTTTCGGAAATATTGTCAGCGGCATTCTCCACCTCCGGCTCGAAACGGTAGGGGAGGTTGAATTCCGCAAGAATTGCGTGCATCTCGGTATCGTTGTCCCCGGGTTCCCCGAGCACATCGACGATGTGGCCGCGCGGACAGTTGTCTCCCCTGTCCCAGCGGTCCACCAGGGCAGAAACCTTGAAGCCCTGCTGAGCTCCCATCTCTTCCGCCCGGGCAGGGTCCACTTCTATGTCATAAGGCATATTGCGGCTCTGCATCAGCACCCAGGCACTGGCACCAACCATATGGAATATGCCCACAAAAGGCTTTGTGGAGCGTTCTATGATATCGACTATTTCGCCTTCACGGCGGGATTCCCTTTCACTGCGGCCTTTGGAGCGGCCTTCGCTAGTAACTGCTACCCGCACCGTATCTCCGTTCAGGGCACCGCGGGTCTTGGATGCGCGGACAAAAACATCTTCCTGCTCTCCGTCTATTATGACGAAGGCAAAACCCTCACGGGTCATCTGCACCTTGCCTATGAACTGAGGGAACACTTTCCGGCCCTGCCTGCGCCTGCGCTGCTGGGGCTTCTTTTTCTGCTGCTTTTTAGTAATTTTTGTTTTCATTTTGACTTCGCAAAGATAAGAAATAGAGTTATATTTGTAAAACTCAGACAATACGCATATGAAAAGAATTTACCTGTCACTGCTTGCTGCGGCAGCGGCATTGATAACTTTCTCCTGCGCACCGCAGAAGGATGACACCACACAGGAAGAGAAACCGCCTGTTGATATCAACGACGGAAATGACGAAGAGGAAGAATGGACCGGCGACTACCCGAAGGGAGTCACGGTCGAGCCTTTCAGCGACACCTTCAGCGACGGCAAAACAGTTAACGGATGGATTGCCACCGTTGATTTCAAAGCCAATCCGAGGCTGAAGTTCAACACACTGCAGGGCTCCAAGAAAAAGGCCCCTACCGAATTCTTCAGAGACTTCAACCCGGACAAGGGAACACCTTACATCTGCGTGAACGCAGGTTACTTTGCCGGAAGCACCTCCGTAAGCCTTTGCATTATCGACGGCAAGGTCAGGTCAATCTCCTTCGTGGATATGAACTGGCCGAACGACGAGAATTGCGAGCGGGTGATTCACCCGGTGCGCTCCGCTCTCGGGCAGCAGGAGGACGGCAGTTTCGATATAGAATGGGTGTTCTGCACCAACAAGCCTGCAAGAACCCAGACCGTCTTCCCAAGCACTATGGGCAATAACGAAAAGACCAGAACCTTCATCGAGGACCCGCCTTCAGCCGACTACCCGGGAGCCTATACCTGGACTCCGCAGCAGGCAATCGGAGGAGGTCCGCGTCTGCTCAAGGACGGTGTGGACGTAGCAGTGGACAGCTACTGGGAGGAGTGCCTCGACTCAGGAGGGACAGCGGGGCTGAGCCGTCAGCCGCGCACGGCAATGGGTCTTACCGAAGACGGGAAACTCATAATACTTGTCTGTGACGGACGCGGAATGGGCGGCAGTGCAGGAATGACTCTTGTGGAAGTGGCCGCGAAGCTAAAGAGCCTGGGAGCCGTCGATGCGATGAATTTCGACGGAGGCGGATCATCCCAGATTGTGGGTTTCGAAGGCAAGATTCTCAACCTGCCGAGCGATGCCGGAGCAGGCAGCACCGAGATAGTTGAGCGCAAGGTTGTAACTGCCGTTGTCATATCCGAACTTCCTAAAGGAAATCAATGATTTTTTGACTATATTTGCGCGGTTGTATAAGAACCTGTTCCTATGTCCGAATATCACAATCCCGTCCTCCTCTCCGAGAGTGTGGATGCCCTGGTCCAAAACCCTGACGGCATCTACGCCGACGCCACTTTCGGCGGCGGCGGACACTCGCGTGCAATTGTGGAGAGGCTCTCCGGGAAGGGACGGCTGATTGCCTTCGACAGGGATGCCGATGCGGCAGCGAACGCCATTGATGACAAGAGGTTCAAACTCATCCGCAATAACTTCCGTTTCATCCACAACTACACCCTTCTTGAAGCTCCGGAAGGGCTGGACGGGATACTTGCCGACCTGGGCGTGTCCTCCCACCAGTTCGACACTCCCGAAAGGGGATTCTCCTTCCGCTACAGTGCTCCGCTGGATATGAGGATGAACACTCTCGGGGGAATTACGGCAGCGGATGTGGTAAACACCTATTCCCGGGAGGAACTGGAGAAGATATTCCGCCTTTACGGCGAGGTTGACAACGCACGCAGGGTGGCCCAGCTGATAGTCAGTGCAAGGGAGACGGCTGCAATCACGACCACTGACGGACTGGACAGTGCCATAGCCCCGGCAATACCTTCCTTTGCAGAGCACAAATACCTGGCAAAAGTATATCAGGCCCTAAGGATAGAAGTCAACAGGGAGATGCGTTCTCTGGAGAAGTTTCTGGAAGGTGCTACCAAAGCCCTCAAGCCCGGGGGCCGGCTGGTTGTCATCACCTACCACTCCCTTGAGGACAGGATGGTGAAGAACTGGATTAAGACGGGAAACGTGGAAGGAATTCTCGAAAAGGACATATACGGACGTTCCCGGGCACCTTTGCAGGCCATAGGGCGCAAGCCAATCCTGCCGGGAGAAGAAGAGATATCGTCCAACACGAGGGCAAGGAGCGCCAAGCTCAGGATAGCGGAGAAAAGCTGATATGGAGGAGAAAAAGAAGTTCCGTTTCAAGGATTTGTGGTCACTTCTCAAAAACAGTGTCCAGGCCATACTCAAGGGGGAGTTCCTGCTCCGCCTCAACATAGGACGATACTTTATCCATATCGCGTCCTGTTGCGCTGTGGTAGCTCTTACGATTTGGATAAGCCTGCTGATAGACAGCACCTTGACCAAGGTTCAGAGAAACCGCAAGACAATAGAAGAGCAACAGAACGAGATAGCGGTGCTCACTTATGAGCTGTCCAAGGCGACCAGGCGTACCGAAGTTGAACGGAAATTGGAAGTAATGGGATCGGACCTGCGGGACGCAACCAAACCGGCCAAACAGATAAAATAATGGCAAAGATGAAGTCAAATAACAGAGGAAGGGTAGGAATGGTACTGTACGTTTTCTACCTGTTCATACTTGCCGTCAGCCTGTTTGTCATAGGCCGGGTGCTGTATATCCAATACGGCTGGAAGCCGAACCCTGCGATTGCAGGCAAGCTTACCCAGCCGGTAAAGCCGGTTACCCTTGAGCCGGCACGGGGGAACATTCTTTCGGACGACGGAAGACCGCTTGCCCTGTCTTTCCCCCGCTACCAGGTCTATATAGACTGCGGAGCCCGCCATTCCGAATTCGCCCAGCTGGGCGCAGAGGAGCGCGCAGACAGCATAGCTGCCTGGAAGCGCAAGGCAACGCGTCTTTCCAAAGGTCTTGAAGAGGCTTTCGCCCCGACAGGCAAAAGTGCTGCGTGGTTTGAGCAGAAGCTTTGGTCTTCCTTCGACAAGGGAAGCCGCTACCTCAAACTTGGCAAACCAATAGAAAAAGAGCAGTGGGACAAGCTCTCGACCTATCCTCTCGCCAATGAAGGCAAGTTCAAGGGAGGAGTATGGGCCGAACCGGTCCCGACACGCAGATACCCTTACGGGGAACTTGCCCGCAGGACATTGGGCAGTGTAGTGGAGAACGAAAAGGACAGCTACTACAGCGGAATAGAAGGCAAATTCAATTACGCACTCCACGGTACCCCGGGCAAGTACTACATCAAGAAGAGCGACAGGGGCTACATACGCGACTACGACAGCACCTTCGTGGCATCGGTGGACGGCAATGACATACGCACTACACTGAACATAGATTACCAGGATATTGCCGACAAGGCCCTGCGCCGCTATGTCATCGACGAAACGGACCTTGAAGCAGCCTGCTGCGTACTGATGGAAGTTAAGACCGGAGCCGTAAAGGCAATGGTAAACCTCCAGAGGGACACGATAACGGACAGATTCTCCGAGAGCAACAATGTGGCGGTCCTCAGACGGGGCGAGCCCGGTTCGGTTTGGAAAATCACCACCCTGATGACGGCTATCGAAGACGGTGCCGTGACCTCCCTCGACCAGACAATCCCCTGCAACGACGGCTATGTCAAGGGCTATGAGAAGGTATATGGTCAGGACAAGCACCTTCTGGATTACAAGAGGGAGCATCATACCGAAAACATACCTCTGCGCTACTGCGTGGCCGTTTCCTCCAACAACGCCTTCCGCCAGCTTGCAATTTCGGGCTACGAAGACAAACCGGAGGAGTTCATAGGCAGGCTGTTCCAATACCAGCTCGGCACATCCTTCGACTTCGACGTGTACGAACAGATTACCACCCCTAGCATACGCAAGCCTTCGGACAAGGGATGGACCAAGGTCGATCTCGGGCAGGTAGCTATGGGATACGGAGTAGGAGTAACCCCTATGCACCTGCTGACTTACTACAACGCCATCGCAAACAAGGGAAAGATGATGAAACCCTATCTGGTGGAGGACATAGAGAAGGACGGCAAAGTGCTCGAAAAGTTCGGACCGTCAGTGCTCAATCCCTGCATATGCAAGGAAAGCACAGCGGAAATGATTACCGAAGCGCTTTCGGCAGTCACCGACAGGGAGGGTACTGCCTGGAGGCTCAAAAACGCAAAATGTTCGGTTTCCGGAAAAACCGGCACCGCATATATAGCCGTAAAAGGAAAATACCAGAGCCCTCAAGGCCACAAGCAGCAGGGTACTTTCGTGGGCTTCTTTCCTTCCGAAGACCCTCAGTACACGATAATCTGCACCATCTACTCCAAGATGACCAAAAAAGAATTCTACGGTGGAGTAATCCCTGTAAAGGTGGTCAGGGACATAATTGACAGTATTTACAACATTGACCCGTACTGGAATGAGAATAACTGACATAATCGTGGGAAGCAAGGCCTCCCTGCTGTGTGGTGAGCCTCAGACTGAAGTAAGCACGATTTGCTGCGACTCCAGAAAGGCCGTACCGGGGTCCCTGTTCATCGCAGTGAAGGGAACTGCGGCGGACGGGCGCAGTTTTGTGGGCGATGCTCTCGCCAGGGGCGCCGCAGCTGCCGTCGAAACCGACCGTGAGGGCCTTGCCCGTATGGCAGACATCTTCTACGGCCACCCGTCAAGACAGCTCAGGCTGGTCGGCATCACCGGAACCAACGGCAAAACCACCACCGTAACCCTGCTCTACCAGCTGTTCAGGGCAATGGGCTACGAATGCGGACTGCTGTCCACAATAGCCAACTATGTCGGCACCAGGGAAAGCGAAGCGCTCAACACCACCGCTGACCCAATCACCATCAACTCCCTTATGACCGAGATGGTGCAGGCAGGATGCGAATTCTGTTTTATGGAGGTAAGTTCGATCGGAGTGGAGCAGCACCGCACGGACTTCCTGGACTTCAATGTCGGAATATTCTCAAACCTTACCCACGACCATCTCGACTACCACGGCAGTTTCGCCGAATACCTCAGATGCAAGAAGCTCTTCTTCGACCGGCTGCCGAAAGGCGCCGTTGCTATAGTCAATGCAGATGACCGCAACGGTATGGTTATGGTCCAGAACACTGCCGCCAGCGTGATGAGCTATTCGCTGCGCAGGGCAGCGGACCATAGCGCCCGCATTGTGGAGCAGAGTATGGAAGGGATGCTGCTGCGTCTGGACGGCACAGAGGTATGGACCAGACTCATAGGCGAGCACAACGCTTACAATATACTGGCGATTTATTGCGCCGCACTGGCGCTGGGGACGGACAGGGAGGAAACTCTTGTCGGAATAAGCGCCCTGCACTCCGCCCGGGGCAGGCTGGAGACCCTCGCAGGCCCGTCCGGCAAAACGGTAGTGGTTGACTACGCACATACTCCCGATGCTCTGGAGCATGTGCTTCAGACCCTGCGCGAAGTGGAGCCCGGAAGGGAGCTGGTTTGCGTCTTCGGCTGCGGAGGCGAGCGCGACCGCAGCAAGCGCCCGGAGATGGCCGCCATTGCCGAAAAACTCGCGGACAGGATTATTGTCACATCCGACAACAGCCGAAGCGAGAAGACGGAGGATATAATGGCCGAAATCTGTACGGGCTTCTCCCCTGCCGGAAGGGCCAAAGCCATATGTATGGCCGACCGCAGGGAAGCCATAAGGGCTGCCCTGTGTTTCTCAGCTCCCGGTGCGGTGATTCTGCTGGCAGGCAAGGGACACGAAACTTATCAGATAACGGATAAAGGAAAGGAGCACTTCGATGAAAGGGAGATTTGCGCCGAAGTGTTTAAACAGATGAGCAATTAGGATATGTTATACTATCTTTTCGAAAAACTCAAGGATTTCGACATACCTGGACAGGGCTTGATGAACTACCTGTCCTTCAGGGCCATTGCAGCCAATGTGATTGCAATGCTGATGGCCCTGTTCTTCGGCAAGAAAGTGATTGCCTGGCTTCAGCGCAAGCAGATAGGCGAGACCATCCGCGACCTCGGGCTGGAAGGCCAGATGGCAAAGAAAGGCACCCCTACGATGGGAGGCATAATCATTCTCGTTGCCCTCCTCACTGCGGTGCTTCTGCTTTGCGACCTCGGCAATATCTACATCCAGCTGCTGCTCCTGACCACCGTCTGGTGCGGAGCGCTGGGTTTTGCCGACGACTACATCAAGGTATTCAAGCACAACAAGAACGGCCTCAGCGAAGGACGCAAGCTTGCCGGCCAGTTCGTGCTCGGAGTAATCGTTGCCGCTACCGTATGCTTTTCTCCCAAAATCGTAGTGCGTGAACAGGTGACACAGGCTTCGGCTGAAGAACAGACCGAAGTAACGGAAGACCGGACGGTGCAGGAGGATGTTATCAAAAGCACCAAAACCACAATTCCTTTCGTGAAGAACCACGAATTCGACTACAAGAGCCTGTCCCCGTTCAAAGGCACTCTCGGATGGTACTGCAAATGGGCCATATATGCTCTGGTCATCATTTTCATCCTTCTTGCCTGCTCCAACGGAGCCAACCTTACGGACGGCATGGACGGTCTCTCGGCCGGAACATCTGCAATAGTGGCGGTGGTCCTGGGTATTCTCGCCTGGCTCGGAGGCAATGTGCTCAATGCATCATACCTCAACATAATGTACATACCGGCATCCGGAGAGATTGCGGTCTTCCTTTCCGCCTTCGTCGGAGCACTCGTCGGCTTCCTGTGGTACAACACCTACCCTGCCCAAGTCTTTATGGGAGATACCGGCAGCCTTATGGTGGGCGGAATCATCGGAGTGAGCGCTGTGCTCATCAGAAAGGAACTGCTGCTGCCTATCCTATGCGGCATCTTCCTGGTGGAGAGCGTTTCCGTCATTCTGCAGAGGAGCTGGTTCAAATATACCAAAAAGAAATACGGAGAAGGCCGGAGGCTGCTGCTGATGGCACCTATCCATCACCATTACCAGAAACAGGGCATTCCGGAACCGAAAATCGTAACCCGATTCTGGCTTGTCGGGATAGTGCTGGCTGTCAGCACACTTGCTTTATTGAAAATCAGATAAAAATGTCCAGAATAGCAGTACTTGGAGGAGCAGAAAGCGGCGTTGGTGCCGCTGTCCTCGCAAAAGTCAAAGGCTTCGATATTTTCCTTTCAGACAACGGGAAAATCAAGCAGGAATACAGGGATATCCTCGACCATTGGGAGATTCCCTATGAGGAGGGCGGCCATACGGAGGAACTCATACTCAGCGCAGATGAGGTCATCAAGAGTCCTGGCATTCCCTACTCCGTTCCCATTGTGAAAAAACTTGAAGCACAGGGGACACACGTCATATCTGAAATCGAGTTCGCGGCGCGTTATGACACCGCGAAGAAAATCTGCATCACCGGGTCCAACGGCAAGACCACCACTACTTCCCTCATCTACTATCTCCTGCAGCAGGCGGGACTCAATGTAGGCTTGGGAGGCAACATAGGCAAGAGCTACGCACTTCAGGTTGCCACCGAGCATCACGACTACTATGTCCTGGAAATCAGCAGTTTCCAGCTGGACGGATGTTTCGATTTCAGGCCCGACATCGCAATCATCACCAACATCACTCCTGACCATCTGGACAGGTACGACTACAATCTGGAGAACTATGTGAAATCCAAGTTCCGCATCATTCGCAACCTCGGACCCGATGACTGCTTTATCTTCGACTCCGATGATGCCGTGACGATAGGACACCTGGACAAAATCATCACCCAGGCGAAGATGCTGCCTTATTCCCAGGAAAAGGAAGTGGAGCAGGGCGCCTATGTGCAGGACCGCAAGATTGTGATGAAATACAAGGAGGACGAGTCGGAGTTTTATCTCAACGAACTTGCCCTCGGAGGGAAGCACAATCTCTACAATTCTATGGCGGCCGCTCTTGCAGCCAAGGCAGCCGGCATAGGAAACGGCGTGATACGCAACTCCCTGAAGACCTTCCAGCCTATCGAGCACAGGCTCGAACCGGTGCTGAGCATAAAGGATGTACTCTATATCAACGATTCCAAGGCAACCAATGTGGACGCAGCCTGGTATGCCCTCGACTGTCAGACCCGGCCTGTAGTCTGGATAGTGGGAGGCACCGACAAGGGCAACGACTACAGCGTGCTGGACGAGCTGGTAAGGCAGAAGGTCCGCAAGATAGTATGCCTCGGCGTTGACAACAGGAAAATCCACGAGGCCTTTGAAGGCATAGTAGGTGCAGAAAACATAGTTGACACCCGCTCTGCCGAGGAGTGCGTGAAGACCTGCGCGAGTCTCGCAAATCCGGGAGATGTCGTGCTGCTCAGCCCTTGCTGCGCAAGTTTCGACCTGTTTACCTGCTACGAGGACCGCGGAGAAAGATTTAAGGACGCAGTACGCAATCTTTAGAATATGACAAGCTCAGCATCAAAGAAAATATGGAACTTTATGGACCACGTCAAGGGCGACAAGGTGGTATGGATTATCGTGCTGCTGTTGATGCTCCTTTCCGTAGTGTTCATCTTTTCATCTTCTTCCCGCCTCACTACCGATGAAATCAGCCGGCTTGACATAGTCAAGGACCAGCTGCTGGTAGTGCTGATTGGTCTGGGATTTCTGCTGATAACATATTTCTTCATAGGGCCTGATTTTCTCCGGAAATGGTCCTGGATGGGCTTTGTGCTGTCTTTCCTGTTGCTTCTGATTCTGGATATGGAAGGAATAGGCCCGATTAAGGCCCCGACAATCAACGGAGCTGTGCGTTTCCTCTCCATCGGAGGCAAGCAGCTTCACGTGTTCGAGGTGGTAAAGGTAGCGATGGTAATGTATGCGGCCTGGGGCGTGGACAAACTGAAGAACGGCGAGTGCAAACTTCTGGACAAGCTTTCGGAGCTGAAAAATATGGCCTGGCTCAAGAATGGCTTTGTCCGCAGGATGATTATGCTCTATCTGCCGCTGGGCATTATCTTCGTGATGGTAATGAAAGGTTCCAACTCAGCTGCTGTCTTTATCGCGGGCATTCTGCTTGTAACTATGGTAGTAGGTACAGGAGAATGGAAAGAAGCCCTGCTGATTGTCGCTGCGCTGGCTGCGCTGGTTCTTATTATGTTCGGTATCAACAGAATAGCAGCCAAGGCAGGTATGGAGAAGCCTCCTTTCGGCCGCATCAACACCGCGATTTCACGACTTACCCCTCACAATTACGAAAAGGAATACCTGCTTGCGACCGATTCTGAGACCAGAAAGAATGCCAAAGACAAGCTGCATCAGCCATACAGTGCCAGAATCGCCATTCATCAGGGCAGGGGCCTTGGAAAGGGCCCGGGACAGAGCACCCAGAGGTATGTGGTGCCGGATATGTCCGAGGACTATATGTTCAGCTTCATAGTGGAGGAATACGGCTTATTGGGCGGACTTATCGTGATGATGCTCTACATCTCGCTTGTGGCAAGAGGTGTGCTCATTGTCAAGAGCTGCGGCAACAATCTGTTCGCACAGTGCGCGGTGTTCGGTCTGGTGCTGCTGATTTCGGGGCAGGCATTTATGCACATTCTCGTGAATTGCGACCTGGGCCTGCTGACAGGTCAGACCCTGCCTATGCTGAGCCACGGAGCTTCGGCCTTCATCTGCTTCAGCATAGCTTTCGGCATCATCCTGTCCATCAGCCGGACCACTACAAAGAAAGTTGACCAGATGACCAAGAACGCGGATCCTCTGATAAATCTGATTTCCGACCTTGAGGACCAGCTCCTCGAAAAAGACGAATACAATGGAATATAGGAAACTGAGAGTAATAATAAGCGGTGGCGGCACGGGAGGACATATCTTCCCCGCCATCTCGATTGCGAACCGCTTCAAGGAGGTGAATCCGGATACGGAAATCCTTTTTGTGGGCGCGAACGGCAGGATGGAAATGGAAAAGGTTCCTGCTGCGGGCTACCGTATCGTAGGTCTTCCGATTTCCGGTCTGCAGCGCAAGCTCAGCCTCAAAAACATACTGCACGACATAGCCCTGCCTTTCAAGACCCTCTACAGCAGGGCCAAGGCACGCAAACTCATAAGGGAATTCAAGCCTGACATTGCAGTGGGCGTAGGCGGATATGCAAGCGCACCCCTGCTGATGGCGGCAACGCGCGCCCACATTCCGTCCCTGATTCAGGAGCAGAACGGCTTTGCCGGGCTCACCAACAGGATGCTCGGAGGAAAGGTGGACAAGATTTGCGTTGCCTACGAGGGGATGGAGCGCTTCTTCCCTGCCGAAAAGCTGGTGATGAGCGGCAATCCTATCCGTTCTTCTATACGTCCCGCTACACCGGAAGTCAGGGCGCAGGCTCTTTCGCACTATGGACTGGATGCTGCGAAGAAGCATCTGCTGATAGTGGGCGGCAGCCTCGGCTGCGGCACCCTCAACCGCACCTTAATGGCCTGGATTGAAGCCGGATGCCCTGGCGGCGAGGATGTGGAAATCCTCTGGCAGTGCGGCAAATACTACGAGAAGGAGGTAGCCGCCTTTATGCAGGGACGCGACCTGCCTGCCATCCGCTGGTCCTCCTTTATCGAGAGGATGGATTATGCCTACGCTGCGGCCGACCTGATTGTTTCGCGCTCCGGTGCTTCTTCAGTTTCGGAAATATGCGCCTGCGGCAAGGCCTGCATCTTCGTGCCTTCACCTAATGTGGCCGAGGACCACCAGACCCACAACGCGATGGCCCTGGTTAGCAGGAATGCAGCCGGGATGGTGCGCGACGCGGATGCCCCGCAGCAGCTTATGGACAAGGCTCTTGCCCTCGTGCACGATAAGGCTCGGATATCAGAAATGGAAAAGAATGCATTCGCGATGGCTCTGCCGGACGCAGCGGCGACTATCGTGGACTGCGCATACGGGATATTGAAATGAATCAGGTTTATTTCATAGGAATAGGCGGAATAGGGATGAGCGCCATCGCCCGCTACTACAAGTTCAAGGGGCTTGAGGTGTCCGGCTACGACCGCACGCCAAGCGAACTTACCCACGAACTCGAGAAGGAGGGCATTGCCGTCCACTACGAGGACCGCCCGGACCTTATTCCACAGGATAAGAATGAGACTCTGGTGGTCTATACCCCTGCGATTCCTCAGGAGCTCGGAGAGCTGCGCGCTGTCCGGGAAGGAGGATACAAAGTGGTGAAACGCTCTCAGATTCTGGGCGAAATTACCCGCGGGCAGTGCTGCCTTGCGGTTGCCGGCACCCACGGCAAGACAACGACCTCGACTCTGGTGGCGCATATTCTCACCTCCTGCGGCGAGGGCTGTTCGGCCTTCCTCGGTGGCATTTCGCGCAACTACGGCACCAATATGCTGATGAGCCACAATCCGGTGGTGGTAGCCGAAGCGGACGAATTTGACCGTTCCTTCCATCAGCTGCATCCGCAGATTGCGGCGATTACGGCTATGGACGCGGACCATCTTGACATATACGGAGATCTGGAGCACGTACAGCAGGCCTACAGGATTTTCGCCTCGCAGGTAAGCGATGTGCTGATTTATAAGCTGGACCTGCCTTTGGAGCGCAGCGTCACTGCAGCAAAGATGTACAGCTATCATCTTGACGACTGCAGGGCGGATTTCAGGGCCAGCAGGCTGAGGCTCAGCGCAGACGGCCACTACACCTACGACCTGGTTACCCCGAACGGAGTCGTGGAAGACATCAGGGTAGGAACCCTCGGCAGGCTCAATGTGGAGAACAGCATTGCTGCCGCAGCCATCGCCCTGTGCCACGGAGTAGCTCCGGAGGAAGTGCGCAAGGCCATCGGCAGCTATATGGGAGCGAAGCGCCGCCTGGAGGAGTATGTCAACTCCCCAAAGCTGACCTTCCTTGACGACTATGCCCACCATCCGGCGGAACTTGCTGCAAGCATAGCCTCCATAAAGGAAATATTTCCCGGACGGAAGCTGACCGCCATCTTCCAGCCTCACCTCTACACCAGGACAAGGGACTTCGCTCCGGAATTCGCCCGCGCCCTCAGCCTTGCTGACAGGGTGGTGCTTCTGGATATATACCCGGCAAGGGAACTGCCCATCGAGGGAGTAAGTTCGGAGATGATTTTCAAAGATATAACAGCTCCTCAGAAAGTGCTGCTCCGCAAAGAACAACTGCTCGAATGGGTTGAGCAGGACACTCAGGCGGATGTGGTGGTGACCTTCGGAGCCGGCAACATCGACAGGCTGGTTGAGCCTGTTGCAGAAATACTCAGAAAAAGAATTTAGCATATGAAACGCGCAGTCAGAATCACTTTGCAGAGTCTGTTCTTCCTGGTATTCCTTACCGGGATGGGTACCCTTCTGTACTTATCGGCACAGAAGCGGCACCGGATTTCTTGCTCGGAGCTGCGCGTCAACATAGTGGATGGCGAGAAATTCGTTTCTGCACAGCAGATTGACGCTTTCATCCTTCGCTCCTATGGTGTATGCCGCGGAGAAAGAATCGATTCAATAGGGCTGGACAGAATCGAGCGCCTGATTTGCAGCAGAGACGAAGTGAAGGGATGTGAAGCCTGGGTTACGGACGACGGAGTGCTTCACGTGGATGTGCTGCAGCGCACTCCTGTGATGCGTTTCAACAAAAATGGAGAAGGCTACTATGTTGATGCCGAAGGGTATGTCTTCCCTCTTGGAGACAACTACGAAGCGCCTGTCCCGGTAATCGACAGCGACCTCAAGAAAGGTTTCGATTCGGACTGGCTACACAGCGCTATTGCTCTGGTTACAAGAATGAGTGCAAGCCCGGTGTGGAAGGACAGAATCGTGGGCTATGAGGTGGATGGCAGCGGGGATTTCATACTCCGGTCGGAGCAAACCTGCTTTATATGGGGAGACTTCGCTGATGGTGCAAGGAAACTCTCCTATCTTGAAAAATATTACGACCGCATTCTGCCCCGGTGCAGTGCGGATGACACATATACCACTGTGAATCTAAAATATAAAGGACAAATAATATGCAGGAAAGATTAATTGCGGCTGTCGATCTCGGGTCTTTCAAGACCTCCTTGTCCGTCAGCAAGGTCGAGAACGGCGGAACCCAGGTTCTCTATTACAGGGAACTGCCTTCGGAGGGTGTGCTCAGGGGCAATATCTTCAATCCGAAGAAGGCTTGCGGACCTCTGCGCACGCTCATTGCCGATGCGCAGGAATCCCTCGGAATCACCATCAGCAGCATTGCCGTGGCTCTTCCGAGATGGAATGTAAAGGCGGAAAGCGTGGAGTTTTCCACCGACAGGAGCGATGCTGACGAGTTTATCAGTGAAGAAGAAGTTGCTGCCCTCAAGGAGATGGCACGCAACGACTACAGCGGGAAGCTGCCTGCTGACTTCCAGGTCTATGGGGCTGTAGCCCAATCATACTCAACAGAGGACTTGTTCCAGGTGAGCGAAGACGATGTGGTGGGCGTAACCGGTTCTGTACTGACCGGACGCTTCCTTATTTTCTCCGGGCCGAAGAAGCCTATCAGCAATATTGACAAGCTGGCGAACGAACTCGGACTCGCCGTTTGCGAAGAGCTTTTCGTCCCTGAAATCGAGGCCGACTGCGTGCTGACCGAGGATGAAAAGGAGCACGGAGTTGCCCTTGTGGAGATAGGAGGAGGCATCACTTCCGTTGCGGTGTTCTACCGCGGCATAATGCGCAGCTATGCCGCTTTCCCGTTCGGAGGAAAGTCAGTAACCAACGACATACGTCAGGAGTGCGGCATCCAGGAAGCCCTTGCGGAGAATATCAAGCTCGGCTACGGAGGCTGTATGCCTGACAGGCTGCTCTCCCTTGGCGAAAAAATCCTTCAGATTGAAGACGGCAGGACCGGCGACTGCCAGCAGCTGCCGGTGAAATATCTTTCGGAGATTATCGGAAGCCGTATGCACGAAATTGCCGAGGCAGTCCTGCACCTGATTGGGGAAAGCGGCTATTCCGACAACCTGCGCGGAGGCATAGTGCTTACCGGAGGTGCCAGCGAACTGCTCAGCTGCTCTTCCCTATTTGCAGATATGTCGGGAGTGAACTGCCGCATAGCCTACCCTCACGGCAACGGAGTGCTGACCGAAGGTTGCGAAGACATCGAAAGCACCTCGGCAGCAGCCCAGATGGCAATGGTTTCTGTGCTTAAGGACTGCACCCACATCAACTGCGGCGCAGAGCTGAAGGAGCAGGAAGAACCGGCTCCGGCACCTGAAATCAAGCAGGTTGAAATAACAGCCGATACCGGGGACGGCACCCTTTTCCAGCACGATGAAGCCTATCAGGAGGCGAAGGTCAATAAGCCGGAGAAAGAAAAGAAAAAGGACAGCAATCCGGGAAAGAAGCCGAAAAACCGCGTAGCCAGCTTTATTGACAAGATAACGGGAGGCGTGGGATCGCTTTACGACAACATGGGAAAATCCAAGGAAGAACAAGAGGAGGAATAAGCTATGACAGAAGACAATATAATGATAGCGCCGGTTGACTGGCCTACCTCCGATGCAATCATCAAAGTGCTCGGAGTCGGAGGCGGCGGCTGCAATGCAGTCAACTATATGTACCGCAAAAACATCCAGGGCTGCAGCTTTGTGGTCTGCAACACCGACGCCCAGGCACTGGGACGCAGCGATGTCCCCGTGAAGGTACAGATGGGCAAGGGCCTCGGAGCAGGCACCAACCCGACCAAAGGGCGCAATGCGGCCATAGAGAGCCAGGACGAAATCGCCCTCAAGGTGCTGGATGACAACACCAAGATGCTGTTCATTACCGCCGGAATGGGAGGCGGTACCGGCACGGGTGCTACCCCGGTTATCGCCAAAATGGCAAAGGACAAGGGCATACTGACCGTTGCCGTTGTGACCCTGCCTTTCCGCAATGAGGGCCGCGAAGTGCTCTCCAGAGCTGTGGACGGCATACACGAGCTCGAAAAAAACGTGGACAGCCTCATCATCATCAATAATGAGAAACTCTACGAGTTCTTCGGGGACCACCTGATTCAGGACGCCTTCCCAAAGGCCGATGAGGTGCTGGCAACTGCAGTGCGAGGCATCATCGAAATCATCAAGAAGCCTGGCTACATCAATGTGGACTTCGAGGATATCCAGACTATGATGCGCGGCAGCGGAATGGCCCTGATGGGCTGCGGTACCGGAAGCGGACCTAACCGCATCGACGATGCCATCAAGCAGGCTTTCGAGTCTCCGCTCCTGAACGACTTCGACCTGAAGACCGCCAAGAACGTGCTTATCAACATCACTTCCGGCAACAACGAGCAGGGTCTTACTATGAACGACCTGAGCCAAATCAACGAGAAAATCGCCAGCTACACCGGAGGGGCCAACAATTTCAAGCACGGTCTCATCTGGGACGATGATTCTGAAATCGGGGACACGATTCACATTACCGCCATTGCAACCGGCTTCAGAATCAATGCTGTGCTGGGACCTGATGTGGATGCTGGAACCATTATTTCAATTCCTTCCGACTATGTTTTCGACAAGTCAGGAGGCAAAGGCGGAGAGATTCCTCTGGACACTACTTCACACATAGGATTCAATACTGCTGCCAACAAGTCCAGGTTCAAATACGACCCTGAAAACCCGCCGGTACTTCTAACCGGTGAGGAAAGCAAGCTCAACGAGCTGGAAATCACACCTGCAATCAGAAGAATACAGAAATGAGAAAGACAAGAGTAAGATTTGCGCCATCCCCGACCGGACCTCTCCATATGGGAGGTGTGCGCACTGCACTTTACAACTACCTGTACGCCAAGCAGAACGGAGGAGACTTCATCATCCGCATCGAGGATACGGACTCACACCGTTTCGTGCCGGGCGCAGAGCAATATATCATTGAAGCACTTGCGTGGTGCGGCATCATCCCTGACGAAGGGGTTGATGAGAACGGCAAAGTGGTTGAAACACCGAGTGCGCGCCATCCGCACGCACCTTACCGCCAGAGCCAGAGGCGCAATATCTACCGCAAATATGCCGAGCAGCTGGTGGAGGCCGGTTGGGCATACTACGCTTTCGACTCATCCGAAGAGCTGGATGCAAGGCGCGCCGAGGCAGAAAGCCAGGGCCAGACCTTCATCTACAACTACGAGTCCCGCAAGAGCCTGCGCAACTCCCTTACCCTTCCTGAAGATGAGGTAGCAAGGCTGCTGGAGGAGAGCTCCGACTGGACCGTACGCTTCAAAATGCCTGAGGACAGGATTGTGGCTATGGATGACCTTATCCGCGGACACGTGGAGGTGAATACCTCAACTCTGGACGACAAGGTGCTGTGGAAGAGGGCCGACGAACTGCCGACCTACCATCTTGCCAACATCGTGGATGACCATCTTATGGAAATCACCGAGGTAATCCGCGGTGAGGAATGGCTGCCGTCTCTGCCTCTGCACTATCTGCTGTACGAAGCTTTCGGCTGGCAGGATACTATGCCGCGTTTCGCACACCTTCCGCTTCTGCTCAAGCCTGTGGGCAACGGCAAACTCTCGAAGAGGGACGGTGACAAGATGGGCTTCCCTGTATTCCCTCTCAACTGGGTGAACTCCGACGGAGAGACCTACCACGGCTACCGCGAGGACGGTTATTTCCCGGAGGCCTTCGTAAACCTGCTGGCTATGCTGGGCTGGAACCCCGGCACCGAGCAGGAAATATTCTCAATGCAGGAGCTCATCGAGGCCTTCCGCATCGAGAAAGTGGGCAAGAGCGGAGCCAAGTTCAATCCGGACAAGGCAAAATGGTTCAATAAGGAATATCTTCGCGCGAAGAGCGACGAGGAGCTCGCTGCGCTCTACGAGCCTGTGCTGAAGGCACACGGCATCGGGGCGGAGCACGAGTATGTAGTGAAGGTGGTGGGCCTGATCAAAGAACGCGCTACCTTTGTCGCGGACTTCTGGACCATAGCCCCTTACCTCTTTGTGGCTCCTTCGGATTATGTTGAGAAGGACCTTCGCAAATTCGGAACGGCCGAAAATTGGGCAATGGCTCACGAGGCCATCACAAGCGGTGAGGACCTGGAGACTTACATACGCGGCCGCGAGTGGCCTATGGGCAAGGTGATGAACTGCATACGCCTGGCTCTTACCGGCAGCGGCTCCGGTCTGGGAATACACGAAATCATCAGCTGCATAGGTATTCAGGAAGCGGTGCGCCGCGTCGAAGTGCTTGGCAGCAAAATAAACGCTTGATATGAAAATAGGAATATGCAGCGACCACGCCGGCGTGGAATATAAAGCGAAGCTTATAAAATATATGGAGCGCCGCGGCATCGAAGTGGTGAATTTCGGCACGGATACGACCGAAAGTATGGATTACCCGGATGTCGCCCACCCTCTGGGCTATGCTGTGGAGAAGGGAGAAGTGGACCTGGGAGTAGCCCTTTGCGGCACAGGCAACGGAATGGCAATAGCGCTCAACCACCATCAGGGGGTACGGGCCGGCCTGGCGTGGAATGTCGAAGTGGGCAAACTCGTTATGGAGCACAACAATGCCAATGTGCTTGTGATGCCGGCCCGTTTCATCTCGTACAGAATGGCCTGCGCTATCCTGCGCGCCTGGCTTGAAACTGAATTTGCAGGAGGAAGACACCTCAGAAGAATTGAAAAGATACCCGTTCAGCAGTAGCATCGAAGACTACCCCGAAGGGATTGTGCTCCCGATTGACAAGCCGTACCGCTGGACCTCCGCGGATGTGATCCGCAAGGTCAAGTATGCGGCCTGCCGGCATTTCGGGAAGAAAAACCTGAAGGTTGGACACGCCGGAACCCTTGACCCCCTGGCCACGGGCATTCTGTTGGTGTGCATAGGCCCTGCAACCCGCAGAGCGGAGGAACTGCAGCGCTCGCGCAAGCAATACCTCGCAGGGGTTTCGTTCGGAGCAACTACGCCGTCTTATGACCTGGAAAAGGATATTGATGCCGAGTACCCGCTGGATAGAGTGAGCCGGGAGGCACTGGAAGCCGTTCTGCCTTCGTTCACGGGAGAGCAGGAGCAGGTAGCCCCGCTCTTTTCGGCCAAGTCGGTTGAGGGCGTGAGGGCTTATGAGATGGCCCGCCGCCGCTTCCGGGAAGGGCTGCCGCTGGAGGATACGGGCATCATCCAGGCAAACCGCATCAACATATACGGTCTGGAGCTTGAAAGTTGGCAGGATGCTCCTCGGCAGGACATTTTCGATGACGGGAAGGGACGTATACGGGTTGCTGACATTTCGGGCCGCAAGCTGCCTACAGCAATGCTGAGGGTGGATTGCTCCAAAGGCACATATATAAGGGCCCTTGCCCGCGACCTCGGAGAGGCGCTGGGATGCGGAGCTTTCCTGAGTTCACTTCGCAGGACCGCCAACGGGGGCTTTACAATCGAAGATGCCCTGACTCTGGACGAAGCGATGGCACTTTTCACTACAAACCGCAAAGACACAGTATAATGAAAACCAAGACTCTAGTACTTGCCCTTATGGCAGGCTTGCTTGCAGCCGTGAGCTGCTCCCAAAGCAAAAGACTTACCGATTTGGTGGACCCTATGATAGGAAGCGGCGAACACGGACACGTGTTTGTGGGCGCAAATGTTCCTTTCGGTATGGTTCAGCTCGGTCCCCAGCAGATTAACGACAGCTGGGACTGGTGCTCGGGGTATCATATCTCAGATACGCTCATCATAGGATTCTCGCACAAGCACCTTTCGGGCACCGGCATAGGAGACCTTGGGGATATCCTGCTTATGCCTTTCGATGATGCCAGAACCTTGCGTACAAAAGGCTATGTCAGCAACAAAAAAAGGGAAATAGGGCACATCTACGCGCCTCTGGACCACAGTCTTGAGAGCGTACGCCCGGGACTTTACTGCGTGGAACTGCCTGCATACGGAGTGAAGGCAAGACTGACCGCTACCGAGCGCGTTGGGCTGCACGAGTACAGCTTCGATTCAGACCGGGCTTCTCTGGTTGTGGACCTTCAGACCGGCATCGGCTGGGATAGCTGCACGGTCAGTTCCCTAAAGGTTGTGGACTCTCTGCATATCGAGGGTACCCGAAGTTCCCGCGGCTGGGCTCAGGAGCATACCTGGCATTTCTGGGCGGAGTTCAGCGAGCCTATAGTTTCTTCTGAGAAGGAAGTGCTTGAGAATGACGGAGTTGTGGATATACTTCACTTTACTCTCGGCAAGGAGCGCAAACTTATGGTCAAGGTAGCCATTTCCCCTAACGGCTGCTCTCAGGCACGCGCCAACATGGAAGCTGAAATGCCGGGATGGGATTTCGATGCTGTAGCTCAGGCGGCAGATGCCAAGTGGGAAAAGGCGCTTTCCAGCATTGAGATAGAGCCTATGGACAGCAGGCAGGAGAAAATATTCTATACTTCGCTCTACCACACTATGATGGCTCCGCAGTTGTGCAGTGATGCCGGACAGGAGCCGAGGTACACCATTTTGTCCCTTTGGGATACCTACAGGGCCGAAAATCCAATGCTCACCCTCATAGCCCCGCAGCTTTCCCGCGATTTGGCGGATACCTATATGGACATCTACAGGAAGAGAGGCCAGCTGCCTGTTTGGGACCTTGACGGATGGGAGACCTACTGTATGGTGGGCAATCCTGGAGTCATTTCCCTTGCCGACCTGGTGCTCAAGGGCCTGGTGGAGGACGAGCAGGCTGCCTACGAGGCACTCGTGGCATCTTCAAGGCTTTCGGACCGCGGGCTGGATCTTCACGGATGCTACGGTTTCATCCCTTATGACTGCACGGACGAGTGGTATAAGGTCTCCAAATCCCTGGAATACGCGATTGCGGATGCCTGCGTTGCCAAGGTGGCCCGGAAGTTCTCCGATGACAAGACGGCTGAAGAGTTCGAATGGAGGAGCAAGGCTTACGAAAGATATTTCGACCCTGAGTCAGGATTTATGCGCAGCCGCAATCTCAAGGGCGAATTCCGCACCCCTTTCAATCCTTTCAGCGCAGAATGGGACGATGCGGACTATGTTGAAGGCAATGCCTGGCAGTACACTTTCCTGGTTCCTCACGATGTACAGGGGCTGATTGACCTGTTCGGAGAGGATCGCTTCACGCAGAAACTGGACAGCCTCTTTGTGGTACAGGGAGACGGGACAGGCAATGTTGCAGATATGACCGGCCTTATCGGGCAGTACGCACACGGCAACGAGCCTAGCCACCATATCGTCTATATGTACAACTGGCTTGAGGGACAGCAGTACAAGTGCGCGGAGCTGGTGCGCAGGATATTGGATGAGATGTATTTCGACGAAGGCGGCGGAGTGTGCGGCAATGAGGATTGCGGCCAGATGTCGGCCTGGTACATTCTTTCCGCACTTGGCATATATCAGGTGGACCCGGCTGGCGGTGATTTTGCACTCGGCAGCCCTGCGGTCAAGAGTGCCAAAGTGCATTTCGGTGACGGCAAAGTGTTGAGTATCAGGGCTCTGAACAACAGTCCAGAGAATATTTACCTGCGCAGCGCAAGTTGGAATGGAGTGGCACTCGAAAAGCCTTTTATCTCCTGGGATGCTCTTTCCCGCGGAGGTGAACTTGTTTTTGAAATGACAAATGAAAGATAACAATCTGTCTGAAGCCCTTGAGGTGGCGGCCCAGGCGGGCCACGTGCTCCTGGAAAACGGAGCTGAGATTGCCCGTGTGGAGGAGACTATGGAAAGGATTTCCACCCACTACGGGGCAACGCAGAGCAATTTCTTCGTGCTGAGCAACGGCATTTTCACTACCGGTGCCGGCAGCGGCAAGGAGCGCTATGCCAATGTGGAATATATTCCGCTGAAGGGGGCTCAGATGGAAAAGATTGCCGAAATAAACCAGTTGTCAAGGGATATTGCCGCTGACAGATATACTCTTGCTCAGGCTCGACTCAAGGTGGAGGAGATACGCCGCAAGCCGGCAAAGCCTTTCTGGGAGCAGCTTCTGGGCTCGGCTTTCGGCAGTGCGGGTTTCTGCATACTGTTCGGGGGAGGATGGCTAGACAGCGCAGCTGCCTTCGCGGTTGGC
The DNA here is from genome assembly GCA_051869975.1 of Candidatus Cryptobacteroides sp. Lineage (GTDB taxonomy): Bacteria > Bacteroidota > Bacteroidia > Bacteroidales > UBA932 > Cryptobacteroides. The sequence continues at coordinate 62,122 of JBJEBK010000009.1, forward strand.
CTGCTGGTGTGGGCCGTGGTGCTTCTTATCGGCAAGCCGGGGGTGTCAAAGATTGTTGTGAATATTGCGGGAGCTGCTTTCGCTACCCTGCTCTGCGTGCTGTTTCAGGGCCTGGGCTTCGGCACTTCCCTGCCGAATATGATTATCGGCTCCATCATTCCCCTGATTCCGGGAGTGCCATTTACCAATGGCATAAGGGATATAGCGAATGAGGATTACATTGCGGGTATGACCCGCCTGCTGGATGCCCTGTTTGTATTTCTGGGCATTGCGCTGGGGGTTTGCCTGGTGTTCCTTTGCCAGGGGCATATCAGCGGACATATGATTGAGCTCCACGGTTCGCTGCAGAATCCTTCTACCGCCAATCTGCCGGTGCAGACTTTGGCTGCGCTTGTGGGCACCGTTGGCTTTGCGGTGCTGTTCGGAGTGCCGCGCAAGCAGTATGTGGCAACCGGGGTTGTGGGCGCTGTGGGCTGGATGCTTTTCTTCCTTGTTTCGCAGTACACTTCCCTGTCCGTTGTGGAGAATACCTTTCTGACTTCGGTTGTGGTGGTGATTCTCTCCAGATGCGCTGCTGTTGTGCGCAAGTGTCCTGTGACGGTGTTCCTGATTTGCGGTCTGTTTCCGCTGATTCCGGGTGCGGGAGTGTTCTGGACAACTTACTATGTGACTACAAACCTCTTTCCAGAGGCACTTCGCAGCGGGGTCACCGCAGTGTCCGTTACCCTCGCGATTGTCCTCGCTGTTGTCGCCGTCTCCGGCTTCCAACGGTTGAGGAAGTAGCTCCTTCCAAACAGATAATACCGTCAGAATCCCACTCCGAAGTGTATTCCGAAGCAGTCGGTTGCTATTTTAGGGCCAGAGAAGAGATGAAGATTCCTGTAGAAGCGGATTTTGGTTTATAAACTCTTCAAACATAAGAATCTTCTCGCCTGCGTTTGAATTGAACAGGAGGTGCTCAAAATCGCGTTTCTTGATATTCAGGTCTGTTGTCTTGAGCTTCTCCAGAATAGCCTTCTTCAGTTCATCAGGGGAGTTGATTCCAACTCTGACTGAGAGGAATTCATAGGAAGGTTTGGTCTGCTGCATAAGGAACATCGTGTCATAGAAGTCACGTCCCTTCGCTCTTGAAAGGAGTGCAGACAGTTTCATACTCAACAATACAGAATCGGGAGGAACAGGCAATGAGAAGAAGAAACCGCAACGCAGCACATACTCCTTCAGGATATGCTTCTGAAAATTGGCATTGCCGGCAATCTGTGGGGGAAAGAAACTGTTGATGTAATTCAGGTCAATCATAAACTGTAGATTTTGAAGAGTTTCCTTACGCGAGCATCCAATGCCTTATTATTCATCTTTTCTTGATACTCCGAAAGACGTTGGAGGTCAAGCTCGCCAGTCATAAAGTCCTCATCCAGACGAAGTTGCTCAAGTTCTTCTTCGCTATCATAAAACGGATAAAGATAGAGCAGGTCCAAAAGGGCTTTTTCCGGATGAGCAAGCATCCACGCCTGCTGAGGTGCATTGATAATGGCGGTGTTGACAGGCAGCATCACTGGCTTATAACCGAAGAACAACTCCGGCTTCACCTTCTGATATGCATACTGCCCAAATGCATTCTCAAATCGGGCGGTTTTCAAGGTCGAAACGGATGTGATATTTGATACAGCCTCCGGAATCATACCATAGATACTCAATGCTGTATGCAGGCTGATATAGGAAGGACGGTAAATGCGACCTGCTATGAAACGTGCAAAATCAGGGCGCTGTAGCAATTCAGGAAAGGCATACCACTCCTGCCTAAGTCGTAGCAGAAGGCCCTTATTTGTCCAACGGGTCAAGTTATTGCGGTCAAAAGCCGGGAAATACAGTCGTGCCTGATGTATGGAGAAACACCCCTCGGGCAACAGTTTTTCCTTGAACTCTAGATAGCTCACCATACTAAATATATTTCTAATATGCAGCAAAAATAATGCATTTTAGAAACATAAACAAATACCGTCAGAATCCGCAAATTACTCTTTTAGCAAAAAACGGCCGGGAGGCGCCCCTCTATTCCACCGGTAGGGAGAAGCGGAAGGCGAGACCGTGGGGTTGGAGATGGTGGGCGGAGATGGTCCCGCGGTGGAAGGCAACGGCGTTTTTCACGATTGACAGTCCCAGGCCGGAGCCCTCGGAGCGGTGCGAATCCTCCTCAGGGATGCGGTAGAAGCGCTCGAAAATCTTGCCGAGATGCTCGTCACTCACCCCTTTGCCGGTATCATAATAAAGGAAGTTAGCCTGTCTGTCAGAGACCTTGCACTCAATATGAATCGTAATCCCCTGCCCGCCATAGCGCAGCGAATTCTCCACCAGGTTGCGAAGCAGCGCATAGAGCAGCGACTGGTTGCCCAGAATGCACACATCGTCTGCAATGGTATTCTCCACCTTTACACCCTGCTCGGCTATTGTCCCGGCAAACTCATCAAGCACTTCGCAAGTCAGATGGCGCATTCCAAGATGCTCCTTCTTCAGAGTCTGCGGAGCCTCCTCCATCTTGGTAATCAGCGAAATATCTCTTATCAAATCGGACAGCCTCAGGGTCTGCCGGTACGCTCGGTCTATGAACTGCCCCTTCTTCGCCTCATCCATCTGCGGATTGTCCACCAGAGTCTCAAGGTAGCCGCGGATGCTCGTCACCGGCGTGCGCAGCTCGTGCGCCAGATTGCCCGTGATGCGCTTCTTCTGGGTCTGGAGCTGCTCATCGGTGGCTTCTTTGGCCTGGGCGTCAGCGCGAAGTGACAGGCGGCGGGTAAGCAGAGCCGCCAGCAGGAAGAGCAGCCCGATGGTGATGAGCAGAGTCCAGTCAGGATGCATAAAACGCTTCTGTGCCAGCTCGAAAGGCATTGCGGTACGCACAATCACATCGCCGTAACGCTTCGCGAAATATATGTATTCTATGCCTGAAGTTCCGGACCTTCGGATGGAGCAGCCTTCGCTTCCGCTGAGGCAGGCCTGGATTTCGGGGCGGTCCAGATGGCTGCCCTGGACCTCGCCTTGGTACGAATCATAGACCACCTCCCCCTCGGGACTCACCACGCTCACCCTGATGTCCTCGGGCAGCCACCGGACCGCCCCGTCATAGTCCTGAGAGCGTGCAACCACATCGGCATAACCTTCGAGGCGGGCGGAAAGGATGGATTTCTTGTAGTCCTGTTCGCTGCCAAGCTCCAAAGCCGTTATCGCAAGTGCGAAAACGGCAAGGATGACGGTGCTCCATATCCACGGGCGCTTATTCATTGTAATCTATGCTGTAGCCGAAGCCGGACCTGTTTACGAGCATATCCCTGCAAGGCCCGAGTTTGGCTCTGATTCGCGCTATATGCACATCCACCGTGCGCTCAAGCACATAGGGCGCATCCTTCCACAGCTCGCCGATCAGATCGGCGCGGGAGAAGGTACGGCCCCGGTTTATGCACAGCAGATGCAGGATTTCATATTCCTTTTTGGAAAGCTGCACCGGGGTGCCGTCAACGCTCACCGTCTTTAGTGAAGTGTCAATGGAAAGGCTGCCGAGCACTATGGTTGAAGGATTGGTATGCTCACCGGAGCAGCGTTTGAGCACCGCTTTCACCCTGGCAAGCACTTCGTTGATGGAAAAAGGTTTGCAGATGTAGTCGTCCCCGCCTGCGGAAAAGCCGGTCAGCAGGTCGTTTTCGCTGCCGCGGGCGGTTAGGAAGATAATAGGCACCTGGCAGCCGTCCACCTTGCGAAGGGTGTCGGACAGCTTGAAACCGGACATTCCCGGAAGCATTATGTCCAGCAGGAGCAGGTCCGGAACGTGGCCTTTGCGTATCTGTGCAAGTGCAGCTTCGGCAGTGCCGCATTCGACGGTGCTGTAGCCTGCTGCTGAAAGGTTGAATGCCAGGATTTCCCGGATGTCAGCCTCATCGTCAACTATCATTATTTCCATACACCTGCAAATTTAATCTTTTAGTTGATAAGATTACATTGCACAGCGTTAAGATTCTGTTACAGATGTCCGGACTCCAGATTACGCGCGGAGAATGTTCTGCGAGATATTGATGAGGAAGTCACCCATCTTTTCGAGCTGCTCGAGGGTGTTTAGATAGAACACCGTCTCGAAATAGGCATCCCCCTTGGCGGTCAGGCCCTCTGTGTCTTCCAGGCCGCTGAGTTCGGCATCCCGGCACTCATTCCTGAACTGATTGATAGCCTTCTCGTCAAGTTCGGCATTGTTGATATCCTTCAGCTTGTCCGCATTCTCCAGATTCCATATCATATCCTCATAAGCCTGGGAAAGCAGGCCCACCATTTGCGAGAGCTTCGCCATATGCTCCGGAGAGAGTTTCCTGCCGTAGGCGCTCATATGCATAAGGGAGCGGCTTATCGACTCCCCGCTGTCGCCAAGCGACTCAAGCTCCCCGCTGATTCTGATCTGGGAGCGCACAAGGGCCTTTGACTCATTGCTCAAGTGGTTCTTGCACAAATCGTTGAGAAACTTCACTATTTCATATTCTATCTTGTCGGAAATCTCCTCATAGCGCACCAGCTTGTCGCGATATGCCTTGAACTTCTCTTCCTTATCTGCCGAATTGATAGCGCCCGCAAGGTACTCAAGACCGTTCTTCATCACCTTGCTGAAGTGCACTATCTCCTTGCTCGACTCGGCTAGCGCAAGCTCAGGAGTGGACACAAGTCCGTAGTCCAGATACCGGATTCCGCCCTCGGAAGCATCCTCCTGCGGAGCCTTGTCCTTGACGAGGACGGTAACCAGTTTAGCGATAGGCTTGATGAACCACACGAGCAGCAAAGTGTTGATGAGGTTGAAGGTTGTATGGAGCATTGAGATGCCGTAGATGGTAGCGGTGGCCTCATCCACGCCCATCAGGGAAACTAACCACTGGACGAAATTGATGAAAGGATGGAAGATGGCCAGCGCCCATACGACACCGAACAGGTTGAAGACGGTATGCGCCAGGGCGGCTCTTTTGGCGTTGACGCTGCCCACGGCCGCCGCTATGTTGGCCGTAATGGTAGTTCCTATGTTTTCGCCGAGCACCATTGCCGCTGCCATATCGAACTGAATCCACCCCATATTGAGCATAATGAGCGTGAGCGCTACGGTTGCGCTGGAAGACTGGAGGATAAGGGTGAGAACAGTGCCAAGGGCAAGGAAGAGCAGCACTGAGGCGAAGCCGTGCCCGGACCAGGAGGTGATGAATTCGAGTACCTCAGGAGTCTGGCGCAGGTCCGGAACTGAGCTTTTCATAAGTGAAAGACCGAGGAACAGCAGGCTGAATCCTATTATCAATTCGCTGATATTGCGGAGCTTGTCCTTTTTTGATACGCTGAATATGAAGCCCAGTGCCATCAGCGGAACCGCCAGAGCGGAAATATCCGCCTTGAAGCCGAATACCGCAATAATCCAGGCGGTCATAGTTGTACCGATGTTGGCACCCATTATCACGCCTATGGCCTGAATCAGGGTAAGCAGTCCGGCATTTACGAAGCCTACTACCATCACAGTGGTGGCACTGGAGGATTGGATTGCTGCTGTTACACCGAGTCCGGTGAGCACGCCTTTGAACGGATTGGAAGTTATGGAAGCAAGAAGTTTGCGAAGTCCCGTACCCGCTGCTTTCTGCAAACCGGAGCTCATAAGGCTCATTCCGTACAGGAACATTCCGAGCGCTCCGGCCAGAGTTAGAATCGTCATTAACATTGTCAGAAATTTTTTGCAAATCTGGCGTATTTCTTTGAGCCGCGATTCCTTCCGGGTGTGTCATTACAAATAATTATAGAACAATTAACAATTATGTTCAGGTTATGTAACATAATCTTAACACCCCACGATGATATCTTATCAAAATACTGTTTGATCTGGGCCTGAAAAGGAAACCACAAGATTAGGATAGGAGGGTGAAATTATAAGTGCCTAATTATTAGATTATTAGAATTTTCGTATGGGGTGTTTTACCCCATACGAAAATTCTATATCGCTGATTACCAATGGATTATAATTTCACCCTACTTCCGAGAGACGCGTGCAAAAAAGAGGAACAAGCGATGCTTGTTCCTCTTTTGTCGGGGTACTGTGACTCGAACACAGGACCCTCTGGTCCCAAACCAGATGCGCTAGCCAACTGCGCCACACCCCGGTTCCCTTGATTGGGACTGCAAATATAGCACAGTTTTGGGAATCTGCAAAATTTATTTCAACAAAATTTGAACTCTCGCAAACTCTGTCGTATCTTTGAAGTGCTTTATCCGTTCGGCAGGCACCAGGCCTAAAAGCAGAGGCAGGGCATCAGGCAGGAAGAAAACGGCACCAAAAATAACAGCAATGATTATAGAAGCAAAAGACATACGAAAGGGCTTCGGGAGCCTGGAAGTGCTGAAAGGCGTGAGTTTCAGCGCACAGAAGGGCGAAGTGGTCTCGATAGTCGGAGCCTCCGGAGCCGGCAAGACTACCTTGCTCCAGATACTCGGTACCCTGTCGCGCCCCGATAGCGGAACTCTCGAAATTGACGGCAATAATGCTCTCAAGATGGACGAAAAGCAACTTGCGGCATTCCGCTGCCGCAAAATCGGCTTCGTATTTCAGGCACACCATCTGCTGCCCGAATTCTCCGCACTCGAAAATGTAATGATGCCCGCTCTCATCGCCGGCCGTAAGACTTCCGAAGCAAAGCAGGCGGCCCTGGACCTGCTCGAAAGGGTGGGACTGGCGGACAGGGCGGACCATAAGCCGTCCCAACTCTCGGGAGGAGAACAGCAGAGAACAGCTATCGCCCGGGCCTTAATCAACAAGCCTGCTGTGCTGCTCGCGGACGAGCCGACCGGCAATCTTGACTCCGCGACCAAACAGGAAATCCACAAACTGCTCTTCAGCCTTCGCGAAAGCCTCGGGCAGACTATTATAATCGTAACCCACGACCCTCAGCTCGCCGCCCTCTGCGACCGCTCGCTTGAGATGCGCGACGGCCTGTTCCTTTAGAAGGATGTCAGAATTCCGGTTCAAGCGATTCACGATTGACAACACTGCCTCCGCACTGAAGGTGGGCACCGACAGCATCCTGCTCGGCTCGCTGATGAGCATCACGGGGCAGGAAAGGCGGCTGCTGGACATAGGCACAGGCACCGGAGTTGTCGCAATAATGGCCGCCCAAAGGCTCACCGACGCCGGCGCAGTATCTCCCGTAATCACAGCCATCGAAATAGACGGGCAGTCAGCCGCAGAGGCACGGCGCAACTTCGAAGGCTGCCCTTGGGCCGGGATGCTGGAGGCGCGGAACTGCGCCCTGCAGGACTTCCGAAGCGAGGTGCAGTATGACCTCATCTTCTCCAATCCTCCCTATTTCGACGAGTCGCTTCGCAATCCGGACCCGCGCGAAAGCCGGGCGCGCCACACGGAGAGCCTCTCGTACCGGGAAGTGCTCGCCTTTGCCCGCGAACATCTCTCACCGCAGGGCAGGGTCAGCCTGATTCTGCCAGCAGAAACGGAAACCGCTGTCCGCAGGTGCGCAGCCGGATTCGACCTGAACACCGCAATGGTAGTGAACATCCGCACGACCTCGAAGAAAGCCCCGCGCCGCATCGTGGTAGAGTTCACCCGCTCACACGCCCCCCTCACCCAGCAGGAACTGATCATTCAGGATGGAGGTACATTTACTGAAGAATACCGAAGGATAGCAGGAGCTTTTTTATTATATTTGTAGGCTGCCGCGCAGAAGCGGCATTCAACACTGACAAACAACAATATCGCTATGCAAGATATCACAACTCTACAGAGAACCGCATCCCAGGTCCGCAGGGACATCGTAAGGATGGTCTCCGCAGCCAAATCCGGCCACCCGGGAGGGTCTCTGGGCATCACTGACGTGATGACAGCTCTTTATTTCAGCGAGATGCACCACGATCCTGCAACCTGGACCCGCAGCGGCAAAGGTCAGGATGTGTTCATCATCTCCGCAGGCCACCTCGCACCGGTTTACTACAGCGTGCTCGCACGCAGCGGCTATTTCCCTGTAGCTGAACTCGGGACTCTGCGCAAATTCGGCACACGACTCCAGGGCCACCCTTGCGTGACTGACCATCTTCCGGGAGTATTCAAGCCTTCAGGCTCACTCGGACAGGGTCTCTCCACTGCAGCCGGCATTGCTCTCGGCAAAAAACTGGACGGCGACCAGAACAGGGTGTATGTACTCTGCGGCGACGGCGAGAGCGAGGAAGGGCAGATCTGGGAAGCCGGAATGTGGGCAGCGCACCACAAGGTGGACAACCTGATTGCCTTCACAGACTGGAACGGCCAGCAAATTGACGGCCCCACCACCACAGTCACCGGCATTGAGGACCTCCGCGAGAAATGGAGCGCCTTCGGCTGGGACGTCATAGAAGCTGACGGGCACGATTTTGAAAGCATACTCAAGGCCTTCGAACTTGCCCACGCCCTGAACGGGAAGCCGAAGATGATACTTTTCCGTACGGAAATGGGGTACGGTGTTGACTATATGGCAGGTTCCCACAAATGGCACGGCAAGGCCCCGTCCGCAGAGGAATGCGAGAGAGCGCTTGCTCAGCTCGAAGAAACATTAGGAGACTATTAGTATGAAAAAATATACCGATACAGGAAAGAAGGACACCCGCAGCGGATTCGGAGCGGGCTTGCTCGAAGCGGGAAAGCGCGACAGCCGCGTTCTCGCACTTACCGCCGACCTCAAGGGCTCGGTCAAAATGGATGCCTTTGCGGCTGAATTCCCCGAGCGTTTCATCGAATGCGGAATCGCGGAAGCCAATATGGTAGGCGTAGCCGCAGGCCTCGCAATCACCGGGAAGGTGCCTTTCATCGGCTCCTTCGCCGAATTCGTAACGGGCAGGGTATATGACCAGCTCCGCCAGGAAGTGGCATACGGACATACCAATGTCAAAATAGCATCCTCCCACGCGGGCGTAACCCTCGGTGAGGACGGTGCCACCCACCAGACTATGGAAGATATTGCGCTGATGCGCGCCCTCCCCGGAATGGTGGTGCTCGTGCCTTGCGACTACAATCAGACAAAGAACGCAACCATAGCCGCAGCAGCCTGGGAAGGCCCTGTGTATCTGCGTTTCGGACGTCCTTCAGTAGCCAATTTCACCCCGGAAGACGAACCTTTCGAAATCGGAAAGGTGTATAATCTCAACGAAGGAAAGGATGTAAGCATCATTGCCTGCGGCCACCTCGTTTGGGAGGCTCTTCAGGCAGCTGAAGCCCTCGAAGCCGAAGGCATCAGCGCCGAGGTGCTCAATGTCCCTACCATCAAACCTCTTGACACTGAAGCGATAATCGCATCTCTGCACAAGACCGGCTGCGCAGTGGTAGCCGAAGAGCACAATATGGCCGGAGGCCTGGGAGAAGCCGTTGCCGGAGTTGCAGCAGCACACTGCCCTACCCCGCTGGAATTCGTAAACGGCAAGGACCGTTTCGGTCAGTCCGGAACCCCTGCCGAACTGATGGCAGCCTACGGACTCAATGCCGAAGCAATCAAGAAAGCAGCAAAGAAAGCCATCGGAAGGAAATGAAAAGGGTGCTGAAAGTCATACCTGCTCTGCTTGCCTGCGTACTGCTGGCAAGCGGGTGTGATTTGGTACAGTCCCTGATTCACGACGACGAAGTAATCGCAAAGGTCGGCAAACACAAACTCTACCGTTCAGAGCTTGACGGATTGCTACCTCCGGGCATATCCTCCGCTGACAGCACCAACCTCACCCTGCAGTACATCAACTCCTGGGCGGAAGAGCAGCTGTATTGCGATATGGCAATGGCGCAGCTTTCCAAGGCGGAGAGGGATGTAAGTGCGGAGCTTGAGGCCTACAGGCGCACCCTGCTGCGTTACCGCTACGAACAGCGCTTCATCAACGACCGGCTCGACACTCTCGTGACCGAAGCTCAGATGATGGACTTCTACGAGGCCAACCAGAAGCTCTTCACGCTCGAAAGGCCTATTCTGAAGTTCCGATACATCGACATTTACAAGACCGCTGGAATGAAGGACAAGCTGATAGCCAAAATGTCCTCCAACAAGTCCAAAGATGTGATGGAGATGGACAGCCTTGCCAGAGAGCACGCCATACGCTACATCGACAGTTCCACCACCTGGGTGGACGCCATTGACCTGGCGAGGGAGTTCGGCATAGATTACGGCACTATGCTTGCCCTGATGAACCAGAGCCACATAATTCTGGAATCCAAGGATGCAGCAGATGTAAAGGTGGCATATATCAGGGAGATACGCAGAAGCGGGGTGGCCCCGTTCGAATTCTGCACCGAAAGAATAAGAGAGTACATTCTCAGCGGAAGAAAAAGGGAACTTCTTATCGCTTTGGAACAAAGCTTGCTACAGCAAGCCTCCGACAAAGGTGATTTTGTAATTTATTAGAAAATGAAGAAGATACTCACAGCAGCAGCCTGCCTGTGCATAGCCGCAGCAGCCGGAGCACAAAAATACGACGGCCTGATAGACAAGACCGTGGCGGTAGTGGGAGGAGAGTTTATTATGCTCTCCGACATCGAACAGGAAGTGCAGATGATGCGCGCCAACGGATATGCCTCCGACAAGAATATGCGCTGCGACATTCTGGAGAACATACTCGAATCGAAGATGTTCCTGATGCAGGCCAAAGTGGACTCCCTTACCATCAACCAGGAAATGGTTATGGCAAATCTCAACCAGAGGATGGATGCTGTCCGCACCAGCCTAGGAGGAGATGACAAGGTGGAGGAATATTTCGGCAAATCCGTCTATAAGCTTCGCCAGGAGTGGCAGCAACAGCTTGAGGATATGTCCCTCACCCAACAGGAGCAGATGCAGATTGCAAAGAATATCCCTGAGGTCTCTCCTTTTGATGTAAAAACCTATGTAGATACTGCGGATGTGCGCAACCTTCCCGAGATTCCGGCAAAGTATCAGATGAGCCAGATTTGCATCTATCCTGACCGCGAAAAAGCCAAGATGGAAGCGAAAGAGAAACTGCTCGCTCTGCGTGAAAGGATTATGGCAGGAGAGAAATTCAGCACCCTCGCACGCCTCTACTCGCAGGACTTGAGCAACGCCCGCAAGGGAGGTGAACTCGGAATGGCGGCAAAGGGCAGTTTCTGGCCTGCATTCTCGGATGCGGCTATGGCCCTGAAACCGGGTATGGTTTCCAATGTGGTCGAGACTCCTGACGGATTCCATATCATCCAGCTCATAAGCAAGAAGGGAGATATGTTCAATGCCCGCCACATTCTCATCAAGCCGGAGTACACCAATGAGGACAGGGAGAAGGGCTTCAGGACCCTCGACAGTCTGCGCACCCAAATCGACAGCGGCAAAATCAGTTTCGAGGCCGCAGCCAGAATGTACAGCCAGGACCCTGCAACAAGGACCAACGGAGGACAGATGGCCGACATCAACACTGGCTCATCTTATTTTGAAATTGACCAGCTCAAGCCATCTGACTATCTTGCAATACGCAATCTCAAGGAGGGCGAAATCTCCGAGCCGGTTGAGTCAATGGACAACGAGGGACGCGGAGCCACAGACCGCAATTTCGGAAACACCGTTTACAAAATCATCCGTCTGGACCGCATAATTCCTTCACACACTGCCAATTTCGAGAAGGACTATAATGTGCTATTCGAGCAGGTCCAGATGCTCAAGCAGAACGAGGCCATCGATAAGTTCCTTGAGAAGAAAATCAGCGAGACAAAAATCATAATTGACCCACTGTTCGCCGACTGCGAATTCAAGCGTGCCGCATGGGCAGAAAAAATCAGAAAATAATCCCGTTTCTGCTTGCGGCCGCAGTTGCCGCAATCCCGATTTCCGCTCAGAATGACGGGCGGAAAGAGAATATGGTGCGCCTGCTGCAGGGAAAGTCAGTGCAGATAATTACGGATGAGGAAGGGAGGACCTACCGCAAGGCTGTGGATGCAACCTTCCTGCACAACGACACCTACCTCATTTGCGATACGGCCTACTGGAGGGTGGACGACAATATCATCAACGCCAAGGGCAATGTCCAGCTGATGCAGGAAGGCACGGTGCTGACCAGCGAAACCCTGGACTACTATGTGGACGATGACCTTGCCCAGTTCCGCGGCGGCGTAGTGCAGCTTTTGGACAAGGAGAACAATACCCTGCGCACCCGCTTTCTGGACTACAATACGGCGGATTCCATAGCCGTCTTCTTTCAGGGAGCCTCTATGAAAGACAAGGACGGTCAAATCATTGAAAGCATTGACGGAACCTACGATTCCAAGGCAAAACTCTTTACCTTCTCCGGAGATGTGAATATGTTCACGGATTCCGTGTTCATCAAAACCACGGTGCTGGACTACCACACCGACACCGAAAGGGCAGTATTCAGCGCTCCTACAGATTTCTGGAAGGATGAGAATATGCTCTCGGCTCAGAGGGGATGGTATGACCGCGGAAGCGAAACCTTCTTCTTTACAGGCAAGGTACACGCGACCTCGCAGAACCAGGAAACCTGGAGCGACTCGCTCTATTATTACCGCAACCTCAACAATGTACTGCTGCTCGGCAATGCGCAGATGCAGGACAGCACTCACCGCACTTCCGCCCTGGCGGAGTATATCTACTACGAAGACAGCCTCGCTCAGGTCACTATGCGCCGCAAAGCTGCGGTTGCCGTCGTAACGGAAGAAAACGAAAAGACGGACACTCTGTACTTCGGAGCCGATACGCTTATATATTACACCCTTCGGATGTGCGACATTCCGGAGTACGAACTCAAGAATGCACAGACGCGCCTTTCCGATATCTTGACCGACCCTGTAGGGGAATACCGCAAGAAGGCGGCTGAAGAGGCGGCAAAGAAAGCGGAGGAGGCTGCAAAGAGAAAGGAAATGGAGGAGCGCGGAGGAGCGGCAGTGCCTGCTGGAGACAAGGCTCCCGCAAGAGGGCTTGGCAAGGGATTGGGCGACGATGCGGATTTTCAGGAAGCTCCGATGGCAAAACCCAAAAAGCAGGAGGCGCCCGCTGACAGTACGGCAAAAGCGGCACCGGTTGACACCCTTGCGCAGAAGTCACCCGCGGACAGCACCTTCACAGCGACCCCGGCCGACAGCACAGCTCTGAAAGCCCCGGCCGACAGCACACTCTCAACTCCTGCCGACAGCATTGCAACTGCGGCGCCGGAGCCGCCTAAAGATACCACTAAGGTGGGGTTCGCGATAGGCCTTGGCAATGTGCGCATTTTCCGCAGCGACCTTCAGGTAAGGTGCGATTCTATGCGATACTGCGATCTGGACAGCATCGCACGCTTCTACAAAGACCCTATCATCTGGAACGAAGAGAACAGGCAGTTCTTCTCCGACAGCCTTGCAGTACTGGTCAAGGAAAGCCGGGCAGACAGGGCCTCGCTTATGTCCGAAGCCTTTGTCGTAACTCAGGAAGACTCACTGCTCTACGACCAGATCAAGGGAGCTGAGATTATTGCATTCTTCGATACCACCTCCGCCCTGAAGCGTTTCGATGCGTTGGGAGGCGCCACTACCCTCTTTTACCTGGAGGAGAACGGGAAACTCGCCACTGTCAACAAGGTCGAATGCAAGATGCTTTCCGGCAACTTCAAGGACGGCAAGCTGGACAGGATGCATTATTATGACCAGCCCAAAAACGATGCCTATCCGGTAGTGCAATTCCCTAAGGAGGACCGCTATTTCAAGGGCTTCAGATGGAATCCTGAGCTAAGGCCAACTGGCAAGGAGGATATCACCACCCTTGAGGTGCGCCCTTCCGAAAGGGCCGAATATGCAAAGAAACCTAAGGCGGTCTATAAGCAGACCGACATATATTTCCCCGGCTATATGAAGGGAGTCTATGCTTCAATTGACGCACGCAAGGAGGCCGAAAGGCGCGCTGCGCAGCGCAAGAAGCACGAAGAGCAGATGCAAAAGCTCGACAGCCTGGCCCTTGCCGACAGTACTGCTCTCGCAGACAGCCTGACTCTGAAAGACAGTCTTGCACTTGCAGACAGCACAGCCCTGAAAGACAGCCTCGCACTTTCGGATAGCCTCGCACTCAAAGACTCCACTGCGTTGTCGGACAGTCTTGCTGTAGCGGCTGCTGATTCGCTTAAAAACCTTCCGAAAACAAAGCAGCAGCTGCGCGAAGAGCGCCGTCAGGCACGCCAGAAGGCCAGGGAAGCCCGAGCAGCCGCACGTGAAGCCCGTTGGGCAGAGCTTGACCGCAAGGATGCAGAAAAGGCAGAAATCAAGCGGCAGAAGGAGCTGAAGCGCAAGCGCGAGAAGACCCGCAGGGCACTGATAGCACAACAGAAGCAGGACCTCAAGGACGAGCAGACCCTGCAGTACTACATAGAATATTACCAAAAGAAGAAAGCTAAGGAAGATGGAAAAGTTAGTGGAGAAATTCCTGCGATACGTCGCAGTGGACACCCAGTCGAACGAGGAATCCCAGAGCCAGCCGAGCACCAGCAAACAGCTCAACCTGCTGAGACTGCTGTGCAGTGAGCTGAACGCAATGGGCGTTGAAGCCGAACTCGACGAGTACGGCTATGTGATGGCACGTATCCCTTCCAATGTAGATAAGGAAGTGCCTGCAATCGGCTTTATTGCGCACGTGGACACCGCTCCTGACGCATCCGGAGCCGATATCAAGCCTCAGATTATCGAAAACTACGACGGCAGCCCCATTGCCCTCAAGGGCGTCCAGGGCCTGATGCTTGACCCCGCCGACTTCCCTGAGCTGCTCGCCCACAAGGGGGAAACCCTTATCACCACAGACGGCACTACCCTGCTGGGCGCGGACGACAAGGCCGGTGTGGCTGAGATAATGCACGCCGTGCAGTATATCACTGAGCATCCTGAATTCAAGCACGGTCCAATCCGAATAGGCTTCACTCCTGACGAGGAGATAGGTCGCGGAGTTGCAAAGTTCGACGTGAAGAAGTTCGATGCCGCCTATGCCTACACTATGGACGGAGGCGAAGTCGGAGAGCTGGAGTTCGAGAACTTCAACGCGGCTGCCGCCACCGTACATATCCAGGGCCGCAATGTGCACCCGGGCTACGGCAAGGGCAAGATGAAGAATGCCATACTCATAGGTATGGAGTTCAACTCTCTGCTTCCTGTAGAGCAGCGTCCGGAATACACCGAAGGCTACGAGGGCTTCTACCATCTTATTTCCTACAAGGGCAGCGTGGAGCAGTGCGAGTTCAGCTACATTCTGCGCGAGCACGACCTCACAAAGCACGAGCACCAGAAAGAGGTGATGCAGCGCTGTGCTGAGTTTATCAACGCCAAATACGGAGAAGGAACGGCGACTGTGGCTATCCGCCATCAGTACTACAATATGCGCGGCCAGGTCGAGCCGCATTTCCAGATAGTGGAAAAGGCTATGAAGGCAATGGAAATGGCCGGCATCAAGCCGAAGGTTCAGCCTATACGCGGAGGAACCGACGGTGCCAACCTCTCGTTTATGGGCCTGCCTTGCCCTAATATCTTCGCCGGAGGCCTCAACTTCCACGGCAAGATGGAATGGGTTCCGGTCCAATCAATGGGAAAAGCCTCAGAAGTCATTCTGAACATCCTGAGGCTCTTCGCCGAATAAATCTATAAAGAAGCTCGCGGCTATTTGCCCGCGAGTTTCTTTTCCCAGGCCCAAGCCGATGCGAGGGTCTGCTCTGTCGTGCGGGTAGCCTTCCAGCCGAGTTTCTGCTCGGACAGGCTAGGGTCGCACCATACCGCTGTGACGTCACCCGGACGGCGCGGAGCAATCCTATAGTTGAGCTTGAGATTATTGACCTTCTCGAAGGTGGTGACGAGCTCCATAACGGAAAGAGGGCGGCCGGTGCCTATATTGAATATCTCATAGCCTTCCTCCATCTTGCCGTCAAGCATCCTTGCCACTGCGCATACGTGAGCCTTGGCAAGATCCACTATATCGATATAGTCCCTCTGGCAGGTGCCGTCAGGGGTAGGGTAATCATCTCCGAAAATGCTCAGGCACTCGCGTTTGCCTATTGCGGTCTGGGTAATGAAAGGCACGAGGTTCTGAGGCACTCCGCGAGGAAGTTCTCCGATAAGGGCGCTCGGATGCGCTCCTATAGGATTGAAATAGCGCAGTGCTATGCCCTTGATGTTCGGATATGCGCTTACGCAGTCGCGCAGCAGGTCCTCGCACATCTGCTTGGTGTTGCCGTAAGGAGAGGTGCACGGCTTGCGCGGCGAACGCTCGCTTACCGGCAGCTCGTCCGGCTCACCATAAACCGTAGCGGAGGAAGAGAAGAGCACATTGCAGCCTTTCTCCCTTGCAAGTGTGAGGATATTGAGAAAAGATTCTAGATTGTTTACATAGTACTTGAGAGGGTCAGCAACCGACTCGCCTACCGCCTTGAATGCAGCGAAATGGATTACCGCGTCAATGGAATAGTCGTTAAAGAGTTTACGGACTGCATCCGAATCGCAGAAATCCATAGTAATGAGCGGGAGTTTCTTGCCTGTGATTTCGCACACTCCGTTGTAGTTGGTGTGGTCACAGTTCGAGAAATTGTCCGCAATCACAACATCGTAGCCTGCAGCATCAAGCTCCACGGTTACGTGACTTCCGATGTACCCGGCTCCGCCGGAAACAAGCACTGTCTTCTTTGCCATTGTATTATTTGCTTTCAATGATAATAGCGAATCCGCCGCCCGGGGCCATATGGACAGGCAAGCTCTGCTTGCGTCCCAGGTCTATGGTCTCGAGTATATGGTCTGAGGCTACGGTGTCGGCATTGAAACCGTCCCTGTAGATGGTGGCTTTCCATTCGCCTTCACCGAGGAAGGAGAGGTCTATTTCCACATCCCTGGCGCTCCAGTTGGTGAGGCCGCCGAAGTAATAGCGGCCGTCCGCGCTGCGCTTGGTCACTATATAGCTGCCGACTTCGCCCGATACAACTTCCGTAGTCTCGAAGACGGTCGGGATGGAAGCGATGAAGGATGTTGTCGCACTCTCGGCGAGGTAGTCGGACGGAGAGTCGCAGAGCATAGTCAGAGGCGAATCATAGACTATGTACATTGCCATCTGATGAGCCCTTGTGCCCTGGCTCATAGGTCTGTCATAGATAGGCCTGAAGTCGCGGCGGGCTGCATTGCGCATAGCTCCCGGGGTGTAGTCCATAGGACCGCAGACCATACGGATGTACGGGATGGTCACATCGTAAGTCGGCATATCGTTCTTGTCCGCATTTGCCCACTTGGAGTTCTCAAGTCCATATACTCCCTCCATATTGAGTATGTTAGGATAGGTCCTGGTTATGCCGGTAGGCTTGTAGATGCCGTGAAGGTCGAGCACGAGATGGTAGCGCTGTGCAACATCAGCTATGTCATAGACCTGCTTTACGGTGCGCTGGTTCTGATGGTCGAAGAAGTCCACCTTGAAGCCGGCAACTCCGAGTGTGCTGTATTTTTCGCAAATCTGCTCAAGTTCGTTGTAGAGCAGGTCGGCGGCAATCCAGAGAATCAACTTCACTCCCTTCTGGGATGCGTAGCTGCAAAGCTCCGGGATATCTATTTCCGGGATGGTTTCAAGAGGAGCAAGAGGCTGGTACCAGCCTTCGTCCAGAATGACATACTTCAGGCCGTATTGAGAGGCGAAGTCGATGTGATACTTGTATGTAGCGTTGTTGATTCCGCTCTTGAAGTCCACTCCGTGAAGGCGGAAGGCATTCCACCAGTCCCAGGAAGATTGGCCTGACTCAATCCAGGAAGTATCGTCGATACGGCTCGGGGAGGCTGTCTGGCAGACCATATTGTTGACCGGAAGTTCGGTATCCCCCGCTGCATAGCCTATTATTCTCCAAGGGAAAGTCCTGGAACCGCTGGTGCTTGCTATGAAGTCTTTGTAGGTGTCTGCATAAGTCGCACCGTGCTTGCTCGGCTCACGGAAAGTGTCCGGCACCGGTGAGAATTCGCCCTTGAGTCCGGCCTTGGTCTGGGAAATGAACATTCCGGGATAGTCCTCGACATCGGATTCCATCAGGAGGAGATTGCCGAAGTCAGGGTCCTTGACGAGAATCGGCAGGAAGGCATACTGCTCCGAGCGCGGGTCTCCGATGGTGTGGGTGACGGTGTACTGGCTCTCGAAAGAGGAACGGTATTTGTCTTCCGACCCCGAAACGAAAGGAATGAACATCTGGTACCTGTCGGAGAAGTTGAACTGAACCGTTTCGCTCTTGACGGTTATGTCTTCAGGAAAAGATGTTACAAAGCGATATGCAACGCCATCATCATAAGCCCGGACCTGGAGGGTGTAGTCTCCTTCGAATCTGAGACTCAAGTAGTTATATACTGCTGTGAAATCTTTCTGCCTGTAATTCAGGGCGCTGATGCTCTCGACACGGGAGCCGCGGGTGTCTTTGCGAACTTCCCCGTTGCCGAGCACCGTGCCGTCTGCGAGTTCCATCGCGATGCGGCAGTTTTCGAGTACGGTCTGGCTGTTCACTACGAGGGTATAGGTCGTTGTTCCCTCTACGGAGACGAACATTTTGAGGGCTCCGGAGGGGCTGGCTACGGAGTAATCTTTCGCCGCCAGGGACAGCGGCAGAATGAGCAGCAATATAAGGGCGCCTAGTATCTTCTTCATAAACGCACAAATATACTAATAATTCGTCAGTTTCCGTGATATAAAAAAGTTGAATTTTTTGTGCTTAATGTTTGGAATTCCAAAATTAGTTCGTACATTTGCAGTCCCAATCCAAACGCGGTAGTGGTGAAATGGTAGACACGCTACTTTGAGGGGGTAGTGGGCGTTGGCCTGTGTG
>JBJEBK010000010.1:0-15585 GCA_051869975.1 Candidatus Cryptobacteroides sp.
CCCCTGCAAATTATCTGGAGTACCTTCTGCCCGAGCACGAGTCCAAGGCTTAACAGGAAGCATCCACGATGCGGATGCGAAGGGTCCAGCCCGTGAGACGCGCGATGTCGAAAAGGCGACTTACCATTATGTCGTCCGAGCGCAGGGCATCGAAGAGGGTGGTTTTGCCGATGCCGAGAAGGCCCGCGAGGTCCTGGACGCTGAAATCGGCGTCGTCGAGTGCTTTGCGCAGGAACCCGAGGCGCTGGGTGTCATATTCGGGAGGATAGTTCGGCGTGCTTTCGTCGCGGTAGTCGAGCCCGGGGAGGGTTACTTCATAGCTTAGCTCAAGTCTGCACCCGTAGGCTTCGACGAGGGCGCAGGCGTTGCTGAGTTTGGTGTCATCTACCGTGAACCAGTGCACCAGGGCCTGCCGCGATAGGCCGAGACGCTCCGCCGCGTCGCTCTGGGTGATGGAGTGACGGCGAAGGAACGCGGAGAGGAAGGTGAGGGGCATGGGGGAGGGGGGAATATTGCGCTGGGTTATGCTTTGATATTTAAGATATTACAGATGTAGCTGATGTGCCACTGCAGGGACCGTTTGCTCCCGTTGTCAATAGCTCTTTGGCCGGATAGCATTCCGGAGAAGAGCACCGGAGTGGATTTACCGTTAATGATGAAGCGATATGCACCAAGAGTTTCGTCATACCTTAATTCTCTGGTGAATTCATCGATTGGGTAATTTGTGTCAGGATTGAAGAGACCGGCAAAACATTTCGAAGCTCCGGCATTGAGAACTACAATGAGTTTTGGAGACAATTCACTGATAATCTCTTTGCTGATTTCGAGTTGTCTATTCCAAAATTCAGTTTTGCAGAACAGGTCAATCAACTCTTTCTGATTGGTATGCCTGAGGAACAGCAGGTCATGGTGGCTTGGGTTGGAATATCCCAAAGTATCATAACTGAATTTCCGGATTTCATTGAAGAACAGGTTGTCTGCAGTTTCAACCGGATAAAAATCTGAGCCAGTATTATCTTTCTTAGTGAACGCAGGATTCATTCCGACAAAGAGCACATCGTTGTGAGGCAGCTCTGATTCGACATAATAGCCCCTCAACGCGATTGATTTTGCAACCCCGTCCTGCAAGCTTTCAAGCTCTTTCTTCCAAAGATTGAAGATTATATCTGCGTATTTGGCTTCTACATTCATTTTCTAATTCGGTTGATTTCCACTGAGTACCCAGTATGATGAAGATACCGCTCGTTGAAATGCGAACCAGCTTGCATCCTGACAATCTCCTCAAGTGCTTTCCTTATTATGTCCATTATTTCTTGATATGTGACTTTGTCTTGCATTTCGGAAAATTTTTAATTGTTAAAAGAAAGAATAAGTCTGACTTTCCGCACTATTTTGCAGTGCAGCAGGGACGTTCGTGTAGAAATCGAAGCCTGTGCGGGACTCAATGGCGTCGATGGAGACGACGGTCGGAGCGACATTAGTGGAGTTGGTGTCGAAGAGATACGCGCAGCCTACTGCTGCCGTCATTGCTCCAGATGCATCAAAACTGCATTTCATCAGGCATTTCCAGTAGCCGGAAGGTGCTTGACATTCAGCTCCGCTCTTGTCTGGAACAGTAGCCAGCGTGCCTTCAAACAGAGGCCCGGTCACAACATAAAGTGTGTCACTTCCGGTAGTTACCGTTGCCACGCCTTGAACCTTTG
Source organism: Candidatus Cryptobacteroides sp. (assembly GCA_051869975.1). GTDB lineage: Bacteria > Bacteroidota > Bacteroidia > Bacteroidales > UBA932 > Cryptobacteroides. Next base: position 1,704 of record JBJEBK010000010.1, read on the forward strand.
ACTCCAGTGTGTTCCACTGCCCTTGATTGAGCTTGGAATACTGGGCAGTCATATTGGTGTAGTAGAATGTCTGCTTGTTCTGCTCCACAGTCGTCTGACGGTCATTGGATGCTACCTGGTGGCCGCGGTCATAGCTGAGTCCGGAAGAAGAATAGTCAGACTGATATGCTAAACCGAGATTCTGCTGCCAGCTCTGGTCGAGAGCGGGGTCATAGGCCCAGGCTTCGTTTCTTCCGACAGAATTGTCCTTGAAGTCACCGCTGTTGGAGGTGGCGTAGGCAACCCAGAGTGCAGACTTGTAGGTTTTGTCGTAGAGGAAGCTGTAGTTCCTTACCACCTTGCCGTTGTACTCGTAGGTGTGAGTTACCACCTTCTGATTGGCGTTAGAGGTGTTGTAACGGCAGGCTTTTGTGCTGCCATAGGTCTCCGACACTGCGTAATGGCAATAGCGTCCTGCGTATAAAGTATTGCCTTCAGTTACTTCCGTTGCGTCCGTGGCCGGGATTTCGTAATTCGAAAGCCAGTTAGTGAGACTGGCAGTAGTGAAAGAATCTTCCTCAGAGTAGAAGGTTTCTACCGTTGAGGAGTAATCTCCTGTGCCTTGGACTGTTACATAGTACTGGTAGTAGTACTTTGTGCCCGGGGTGAGGCCTGTGAGGATTCCTGTGGAGGAAGTCTGTGTGAGATTTCCGGAGCTCGTGCCATAGATGAATCCGGAGTCAACATAGGAACCGCTATTAACGGAATATGAGCCAGACAGGGTTGCCCCTGTCTGACTGATATTCGAAACTCCGTCGGTATTTACACTTGCCGTGGGTTCTTCACCCCCGTCGCCTCCGACGGATGGGAGTCATTCGTATTCAACAGTCATTGTTGAAGCTCTCCACTGTCCGGAATTTGTTAATGTCACAGTTGTAGCAGGAGTCGTCAACTCCAATGATACATCATTTGAGGACTTGGTAACAGTACCCAATTTTGCATTAGTCATCGTTGTTTCAAGCATTGTTGCATAGGAGGTTGAAGAACAAGTGATGGTGATTTTGGTAATATTTCCAGCAGAGGAACTAACAACAAATTCGTTTGAGGCATAGAAACGAGCAGGGTTGGTATATTCTCCGTAATTAGGACCTTTCTTAATCTCAGAATAAGTTATTGCCTTACCCTCTTCAAGTGTCAAGCCTTCTTTTCCACTAGTCAAAGTGCCAGTTGCGATATTGCCTAGGATAGGTGCCACATACGAAGTCTTCTGAGTAACAGAAACCTCTAATGTCTGTCCAGTTTCATCATTTGTGAAGGTAAGGGTTCCCAAAGATTTTGCTCCTTCCACAGAAGCATTCTCAGCAGGAGCTGTAATGGTTACCGTTGTTTTTCCATCAGTATATGGATTCTCAGAGTTCCACTCGCATGTAGTAGGTGTTGAAGTAAATCCAGCACCGGTTGAAGCGTTAGCCTTCCAATCAAAGTCACTTGTTACAGTAATAGTTGATGAAGAGCCAGCTGCTGCTTCCAACTCAACTTCGGTCCTTGACACCTTGAAGACAGGAGCCATCTGAGATACCTTCACAACCTTTGTTACATCGCCATATGTCAATGTAATTGAACCCTCACGAGTAGAAGTTGTTGTATTTGTTGAAACCTCATACAGGAATGAACCCTCATTGTCGATAACATCAGTGACCACAGTTCCATCGCAAGTTGCAGAAATGACAGTTCCATCAATTGGATTCTCAATCGAATATGTCAATTCCCCAGCGCTTTCTCCCCGTGCAGAAATGTTAGTAATATCATCTGCAATAATTGATGTTTTAGCTTTACCTAAGGAATAAGTAACTGTAGCAGTAGAAATCTTTAAAGTGCTTGTTGCAGTAAGTTTTACACTTTGGTTACTTCCTGTCCATGTTCCATTATTAATAGTACCCACACTTGGAGTAATGGCTGAAAAAGCAGTTCCAGTGAATACAATTTTTGTAATTACGGTTCCTTCAGGGACTGAGAATGTCAACGATCCACCACTTGAATAAACGCGCAAGTCACAAGTTCCAGAACTATTCCAAACACGGGTTGCATAGGAGCCATCTGTTGTAGAAATGGTAACATCTTCCTTTACAATATCAGAGGTAATATTTGTTGCCTGACCAGAAGAAGGTTTTGTTATGCCAAGAGATTCCGGATTTGAGAAGTCAAATGTAACAGTATTGTCAACTGTTGTTTTATCGTAATTGAATTTAATCTTCTTAATCTTGCCAGCGGTAAAGGTCACGTCACCTGAATGAGTGATGTCCTTTGAGTATCCGTTTACAGAGAGGCTCAATGTCTGTTCGGCGGTTGCAGTGAAAGGCTTTACAGCAATATAGAACTTTGCTGAGGATCCATTAGCGATAGCTTCTCCTGATTCAACAGTCAAAGAAGCGGTGTTAGATACATAGTCAACTCCTGAGCCTGCGTAAACAACCGGAGTACCAGCAAAGTTGATGTAATACGTGCCGACAATATCTTCGCTACCTGTAAAAGCCACATCAGTCACAGTTAAATCCTTGCCACTATTATTAGTAACATTAACCTCAATAATAGAAGTCAGGTGATTCATCTCAACAGTTGGAGCTACGTTGCTAGCTACAGACTTAACTACGCCATAAAGTGGGCAAGGTTTTCCAGCGAGGTGTGCTGTAGAGTTATTGCCTGTTTGGGTTTGTGCTGTTCCACCAATTGTAGTGTAGCCAAAATCGGACTTGGATGATCCTGCAGGAGTTAAGTTATAGGAACTATATGGATAGAAAGCATACCAATCATAGCTCTCAGCGGTAAGTTCTCCTGCAAGAGTTCCCTTGAACTTGTTGGCTGAAAGATTTTCAGCAGAAATGGTAAACTTACCATCACTGGTATAAGTAGCAGTACCAGCCTCAGCATGGAAAAGGTTGATCGCATCATCAGCTACCCAACTTGAAGTCAAATCATCATTCATCGCCGTCTTCGTCTCAGCGGTCGATGCGCAAATCTCGAATGGAACACCACCCTTGAGGTTTTCTACAGGTGCATCAATTTCCTTGTTGCAGCTTGCGAGAGCGGCGATGGCTGCCAAAGACGCTCCCAGATAAGAAAAGAACTGTTTCATAGGGCAAATCATTTTAGCAACCGAGTTCATCCTCATCGTAAGTCAAACTTTGGATGGTCACCCCATCAACACTTTCGCACATCACCCCTTCGGTGTGCATCTCAAACACCTTCATATCCGGTGTTTCGTAAGAAATTGTTTTTTTGAGCATAATAATATTGATAAGTTGATTGTTGTTCGGCAGAAACGCAGAGCGCGAGGCTACCGCCGTGCGGTGCCTCGCGTAAATATTTGATATAGTGGGTTTTAGATTACCCCCCCCATTAAGAAATCAGTCGGGAAGGAGCAGGTCAAAGGGCGGAAATTCAGGGTCACGCCCAGTATGTCATTCTTACAGGAATCCATACGACCAAAAACTGGGTGCAAAGATAGCCAATCCTTTACTATTATGCAACCGAAAAGCACCCCTCCAAAGCTCTTTCCCGCACAATATCCTCCGATTTATCCTTTTTGTAACAATTCTCACCTCCCGGCAACCATATTCCCGGCAACTAACCATTACAACTCAGGATTCGTTTTCTTGATATATTCTCATAATAATCAACCAAACAAAATTATTGCTATCTTCGCAAAAATAGAGTCGATAGCATGTTAATTATAGATGATATAATATCAAACGCAGTGGTTTCCGATATGGCTAAAGTTCTTTACGGCGACATGATTAAAGCTGTTGCTGACATAAAGAATGGTTATCTCGCCATTGATGCAGAACTTCATTCTGATCTTGAGGGCCTTCTCCTCAAAAAAGGTTCCTTGCAAGAAGACTTATGGGGATTTAATATCTATCCAGATATGTTTGGGGAAGAGGATTATGTAGAATTCGATTCTTTGATAAACATCAAGCCACGACAAAACAATATGAGTCGTGATGTAGAAGACGCTACAATTAGGCAGCGCATTATGGACATCGTATATAGTCACATCAAATGAATACAGTGAATCGCGAAAGGTGGGCATCTTTGTCATTGGCGGAACAGATGGCCAATATCGGGAGTGAAGTTGGGCGAAGTGCAAAATGGCTCACAAAAAACAAACCCGATTTGGCAGAAGGTGCATTCCATAGGGCAACAGAACTGATGGACCTCACTCTTGACTATGGAAGACAAGGTTCACCAGGAAGGGATGCCCTGTTGAAAGAACTTGGTATGGCTCGGCAGTATTATACAGAGTCTTATCAGCGTGGGGACCAGGATTCACTTTCTTATCTGGAAAAGTATTTCTGCCAATTCGCTGCTATATTCCGTCCCCGTTAGCAGAATTTCATTTCCCGCACAATATCCTCCGATTTATCCTTTTTGTAACAATTCTCACCTCCCGGCAACTCACTACCAAAAAAAATTGAAAAGACTACTATAAGCCCTTTCTGAATCAGAAGACGGGATGACCCGAGAAGAATAACCTTGAGGTTTCTCTTCTCTCTTGTATCCAGGTCCCATTCCTTTTTCACCATCTCGCTCCATCCTGCAATCTTTTGAATTTCATCAATAATAAGTATATGTTCCGGCTCATTATTCAACATCATTCTGATTCTGGTTTCGTGCCATTTCTCCGATATCCATTCTGTATTTGTTTTACCGACGCCGTCGGCACTGAATAAAGTGTACGGAATGGATGTCAGCTCCACGAATTGGCTAATCATTGTTGATTTTCCGATTTGGCGTGGTCCCATAATTACTTGTATGGTTCGCCTTGGTTCTGCCATTCGTGTCTCCAGGATTGATAATTGGGCTCGTCTGTACATAAAACATTGTTTCTTCAAAGATACGCCTATTTTACAAAATAGCAAGTTATATTTTATAAAATCTCTAGATGTATTTTATAAAGCTGTAAATTGTATTTTATAAAATCTATGTTGCAATTACTCTCAAGCCAACAAAAGACATCTCGCCAAGGCTCATGGTGCATTCGGAATACGAAGTAAGTATGTGCATTGCCCGATAGCTACCTACGGCAATGGGCGAGAAATTCATCGGGAGTCAGCACCGGAATGACAGTATTCCCCCTGAAATCTACTGCATTCCAGGTAAGGATTGCATCGCACCTTTCATATTCCGCACAAAGAATCTGAAGACAATCCTCAATGTCCTTCCCATTCATTTTCTGCAGGTCGTAGATATGCTGGTCCACCCCAGGAAGCACCTTCATATTGTTTGCTATCACCCCCATAACGGCACGCATATCATCAGCACCATAGACTTTCCGCAGAATGTAGCTCATATCGGCAAGGCTCAAATATGACACACAAATCCTGTCCATAGGACCCAGACAGAACTCCAGAATAGCCCTTATTGAGGCTTCACCGCTGCGGTGGGCAACCAAATCCAGAAGAACATTGGTATCGAGGAAGATTTTCATCGCAAGTGTTTGTTAATCAGGTAATTCAATTTGGAGTCTGCAGCCAGCTCTTCATCCGTAAAGTTCAGCTCTTCTTTCATTTTCGGGAATACCAATCTAGTACTGTCATCCGCGCCCTCACCTTTCCCGGCTTTCAATTCTCCTATCTGGCGGTACAGTTTTTCATAGCTGTCACCATCCTTTTCGAAATATGCTGTGATAGCTGCTTCGACATAGGAATTTACGCTCATCCCCTCCAGCCTGGCCCTCGCTTTGATTTGTGCAACCATCTCCGGACGGAATCTGAAAGCAGTCTGTACTGTTTTATTGGTCGTTTCCATATTGTTGTTATACATTTTGCAAAGATATAACAAACATCGTGAAACTCCAACAAACTATTGCAATCATTCATTCAGGTCGTACAGTTTGTACACCATAGACCCCTCTCCAGGCCACATTCCTGTTTTCCCAATGTGTAACATCAGGAGCATAATCAGCCTCCCACACACTTTTCCCGCCTCATCTCACACATCAGGAAAATGCCAATGTGCCATACACAGCTTTCTAAACCACTTCCGCCTTTTCCTCATCTCACTCATCAGGCACGAAATCGGCCTCTCACGCACTTTCCCCTCCTAATGTGTAACATCAGGAGCAAAAACGGCATTCTACGCAGTTTTCCATCCTCATCTGACAGATCAGGAAAACACCAATGTGCCCCACACAGCGCTCCACGCCACTTTCCCAATTTCCCAATGTGTAACATCAGGAGCAAAAACACCATTCTACGCACTGTTTCCTCCTGATCTGACACATCAGGTAAGTGAAGGGATAACACTGAGGTGGTTTTAGCACTTGAAAGCGCAAAAATGACCCCCTGAAATTGCTCTGGAGGACTTCCGGAGGGCGAAAGCGCAAAAAACAGGGGGGGGGCACTCTCTGTGACCTATTTTCCGTGATTTCCCCTGTACGCCCCCCGCAGTCTTGCACGGCAAAAAAGAAAAATATATCTTTGCATCCCGAAAATAGAAGGGGTGCCCGATGAGCGAAGCCGCGGTGGCGACGCGTCGAGCTGAGAACATACCCTAGAACCTGATACGGATAATACCGACGTAGGAAAATGAAAAGGATTGCAATTCTTTTTGCGGCCTGCACCATATGTGCAGAGCTCGCCGCTGCCACAAAGGCAGAAATCAAAGACACAACAGCATTCGAGCAGCTCTATGAAGCTGTAGTCAGCGCAACACGCGCACCGCAGAGCGCACCGTTCGCCATCTCCCGGATCCAAAGCTCCGAACTGAGGGAATTCTCCCAGGGAGTGCAGGAACTTCCATTCCTCTTTGCGCACACCCCGGGCGTGGTAGCCTGGTCCGACAACGGTCTTGGCACAGGCACCAGCTACCTTCGCATCCGCGGAGCCGGAGACTCCAGAATCAATGTCACCATTGACGGAGTGCCTCTCAACTCGCCTGAAGACCAGTGCGTCTTCTGGGCCAATATGAACAGCTACTCCTCCTTCCTCGGCGGAGTGGAAATCCAGAGGGGTGTCGGAAGCTCTTCCAACGGAGACGGAGCCTTCGGAGGCACCGTAGCCCTGACATCCAGAACTCCATCCCTCGTGCCGAGCTCCCAGGTGGACTTCAGCTACGGAAGCTACAACACCCGCAAAGCCGGAGCCAGCCTTTCCACAGGACTGCTGGGAGGGAAATGGATAATCGACGCAAGCTACCATAATACCGCGACCGACGGCTATATGGCAGGCACAGCAGGCAATTCCGGTAGCTGGATGGGCAGCGTCACCCTGCTCGCAAACCCGGACCTTCTCTTCCGCTACCACAACATAGGCAACTACGAGCACACCGGCCAGGCCTGGAACGGAGTGAATGCTGCAGAACTTCTCGACGGCACCTACGGTGAACAGACCGGCATCTTCGGTTACGAGGATATGTATCGCTTAGGCCTGGGACGCTACAACTGCCTCGCCCAGTGGTACGAAAAGAACGATGACGGAACTTACACCCTGCACAACTACGAAGACCCGATCCGCGGGGGCAACTGGAGCACCACCGACAACTTCGTGCAGGACCACAACATCCTGTCCGTCAGCTGGCAGGCTTCCGAAGAGTGGAGCCTCAGCGCAGCCCTGCATTACACCTGGGGTTCAGGCTATTACGAGGAACTCAAACCGGACACCAAACTCTCCAAATTCGGCCTGAGCAGCTTCGTTGACTCAGAAGGAAACAAAGTCAAGAAAACCGACTTCATACGCCAGAAGGGTCTCACCCAGCACACTTACGGAGTTATCGCCAATGCCCGCAGGCAGTCAGAGAAGCTGGACCTTCGCTTCGGACTTTCCGCACAGAACTTCAACGGCTGGCACTACGGCTACCTCACCTATATCAAAAACGAGGAGCTGCTCTCTAATCTCGAGCAGACTGCCGCAGACAAATTCGTGAACGACAAGTATATGTACTACGATTCCGATGCAGTCAAGACCGACCTCAGCGGCTTTGCAAAAGCAACTTACGCCCTCTGCGACGGTCTCAAGGCATTCGCAGACCTGCAGTACCGTTTCGTGCGCTACACCACCGGCGGCATCAACGACAAGTTCTACGAGAACGAAGACGGCAGCTTCACCAACCAGAGCCTGAACATCAACAAGACCTACAATTTCTTCAACCCGAAGGGAGGCTTCGAATATACCTCAGGTGCCCATAAGGCCTTCGCTTCAGTAGCTCTGAGCCACCGCGAGCCTGAGCGCAACAACTTCACCGACAACGGCAGCTATCCTGCCCCTGAGGCCGAAAAGCTCGTGGACTATGAGCTCGGCTACAACTACGGAGGCAAGGCACTGCAGCTGGGCGTAACGCTGTACTATATGGACTACCACAACCAGTTCGTACGCACAGGTGAGCTTTCGGACATAGGCGAGGCACTTACGACAAATATTGCAAGGAGCTACCGCGCCGGCATCGAGCTTGCCGCAGACCTCAGGGTATGCAGCTGGCTGGATTTGAACGCAGATGCCGCACTGAGCCGCAACCGGCTCCTGGATTTCACCGAGATGGCCGAGGATTGGGACAATAATGGAAGCCGGCCTATCGATTACGGCAATTCCACCCTCGCTTTCTCCCCGAGCGCGATACTCGGAGGCGGATTTACCCTCCACAAGGGAGGTGCAAGGCTTGACTGGCGCACGGGCTATGTTTCACGCCAGTACCTCGACAATACCGAGTGCGAGCAGCGCAGCCTGCCGGCCTACACCAATACCGACGTGAACCTCAGCTACACCTTCTCTCCAAGGAAAAACATTATCTGGTTCAGAGATATTACCCTTGGCCTCAGGATGGGCAATATCTTCAACTCCCACTATGTCGCAAACGCCTGGGTATATTCAGCGATATTCGAGTCCGGCGGTCATACCAACGACAACCGCTACACCGAAATCGGTTACTTCCCTGCTGCCGGCTTCACCGCAGTCGCAACCTGTTCTATACGATTCTAAGCTATGTGGGAATATCTCAGCACACACGCGCTCGAAATCCTCGGGGTAGTGCTAGGGCTCATCTACCTGATTTTCGAGATGAAGGCCTGGTGGCCGCTGTGGATTGTCAGCATCATTATGCCTATCAACTCCCTGTTCGTCTATTATCAGGCAGGGCTCTATGCTGATTTCGCAATAGACATCTACTATGTCCTTGCCGCCGTCTATGGCCTTATTGTCTGGCTCAGAGGCAAAAAAGGAGTGTCCGGAAAGAAGAAGGAAGAACTTCCCATTGTCCGGACTCCCCTCAAAGCGGTTCCTGTCTATACGGCCGTATTTGCCGTACTCCTTGTGGGAATAGCCTATGTCCTTATCAACTGGACCAACAGCACGGTGCCCTGGGCGGACAGCTTCACTACAGCGCTCAGCGTAATCGCCCTCTGGATGCTTGCGCACAAGCAAATCGAACAGTGGTGGGTCTGGTTTGTAGTGGACCTGGTAAGCGCAGCGCTGTATTTCTACAAAGGAATACCGTTCTACGGAGGGTTGTATTTCCTGTACACCGTGCTCGCGGTGGTCGGATACTGCCAATGGAAAAAGAAGCTGGCCTGAGAGGTCAGCTTCTTCTTTTTATCTATAGTTCCCAGGCCGGAGCCGGGAACATCGGCTTACTGCTCGTCCGGAGCGTTGTTGTCACCCGGCTGTGAAGGTCCCTGAGGTCCCTGGTTAGGGTCGAAGCCTGCACCGCCCTGAGGGCCTGCCTGACCGGACATTGAGGAGTAAATATCTCCCATCACCTTGTTGAGTTCCTCGGTGTAGCGGTCGATATCGGCAATGTTCTGGTTCTTCACAGCTTCCTTGAGGGAAGCGAGAGGAGCATCGATTGCACTCTTCTTGTCAGCAGGAATCTTGTCACCGTTGTCCTTGAGGAATTTCTCTACCTGGAAGCTGAGAGCATCGGCGTTGTTGATTTTGTCAACCCTTTCGCGCTCTGCCTTGTCGGCAGCCTCATTGGCCTTGGCCTCATCCCTCATCCTCTGAATCTCATCGTCGGAGAGTCCTGAAGAAGCTTCGATGCGGATATGCTGCTCCTTGCCTGTAGCCTTGTCCTTGGCGGAAACTGAGAGAATACCGTTGGTATCGATATCGAAGGACACTTCAATCTGAGGTATTCCGCGTGGTGCAGGGGCAATGCCGTCAAGATGGAACACGCCGATCTGCTTGTTGTCCTTTGCCATAGGGCGCTCTCCCTGAAGGACGCGGATTTCAACTGAAGGCTGGTTGTCGGCAGCGGTTGAGAATACCTGCTCCTTGTGTACAGGGATGGTTGTGTTGGATTCGATGAGCTTGGTCATAACGCCACCGAGGGTCTCGATACCCAGAGACAGCGGGGTAACATCGAGAAGAAGCACATCCTTAACATCACCTGCGAGCACACCTCCCTGGATAGCAGCTCCGATAGCCACAACCTCATCAGGGTTGACGCTCTTGTTTGGCTCCTTGCCGAAGAAATCCTTGACAAGCTCCTGTACCTTAGGAATACGGGTAGAACCGCCGACGAGGATAACTTCGTCAATCTGGGAAGCTGACAGATGGGCATCAGCGAGGGCCTTGCGGCAAGGCTCTATGCTCCTGCGGAAGAGGTCGTCGCAGAGGGCTTCGAACTTGGCACGTGAAAGACTCTTCACAAGGTGCTTTGGCATACCGTCAACTGCGGTGATGTATGGCAGGTTGATTTCAGCGGTAGTCTGGTTGGAGAGCTCGATTTTCGCCTTTTCGGCAGCCTCCTTGAGACGCTGCAGAGCCATAGGGTCCTTCTTGAGGTCCATTCCTCCGTTCTCGGCTGCGAACTCGCCTGCGAGCCATTCGATGATGGCCTGGTCGAAGTCATCTCCTCCGAGGTGGGTATCACCGTTTGTTGACTTAACCTCGAACACACCGTCTCCGAGCTCGAGGATGGAGATATCGAAGGTACCGCCGCCAAGGTCATAGACTGCGACCTTCATATTCTTGTTCTTCTTGTCAAGACCGTAAGCAAGGGCAGCTGCGGTAGGCTCGTTGATGATACGTTTCACATCAAGACCTGCGATGCGGCCGGCCTCCTTGGTAGCCTGACGCTGTGAGTCAGAGAAGTATGCAGGCACTGTAATGACAGCTTCGGTAACCTCCTGACGGAGATAATCCTCGGCGGTCTTCTTCATCTTCTGAAGGATGATTGCCGAAATCTCCTGTGGAGAATAAGGCTTGCCGTTAATCTCGACACGTGGAGTATTGTTCTCACCGCGGACCACTGAATAAGGCACGCGTGCTATTTCCTTTCCGACCTGGTCATAGGTCTCACCCATAAACCTCTTGATGGAGAATACTGTGTTCTTAGGATTCGTGACAGCCTGACGCTTTGCGGTGTCACCGACCTTGCGCTCACCGCTCTCGGTGAATGCCACTACTGAAGGAGTGGTGCGATGGCCTTCATTGTTGATGATGACGGTAGGCTGGTTGCCTTCCATTACTGCGACGCAGGAATTTGTTGTTCCGAGGTCGATTCCGATAATTTTTCCCATAATATTATTCCTTTTTAATCTATAATCAATTTCATTCAGTCACCACTCGGGCGACGCTCTGAATAACTACGAAGGCCGTGCCATTGTGCGCTCACTGACAAAATGTCAATGCCCGGCCGGGAAGTGAGAAAATCAAGAATCAACTTTGAAAGCAGCAATATTATTCGTATATTCGCAGCGATAATCAGCAAAACGCTATTGTTTGACGAAAAACAAAAAAACATACGTATTATGAAACTTAACAACATCATCAAGCTTACAGGACTCGCACTCCTCGTAGTGGTTTCCGCAACTTCTTGCCAGTCAAAGAAGAAGAAGGCTGAGGCTGAGGCTAAGGCAGCAGCAGAGGCAGCAGCAAGGGCAGCAGCAGAGAAGGCTGCAGCAGAAGCAGCAGCACTTGCAGCACGCACATTTGAACTTTCAGATGCAGTGACAGCAGTTGCTGATCCTGACGCAGTCGTAGCAGAATCAGCTGAGGCTTATCAGCAGGCAGTGAAGGACGCAATGAAAGCAACAGCTTACGGCTCCACTACTTTCGCAATGCCTGTAGCCGGTGTTACCTATGCTTCGGAAAGGTGCGATCTCAATCCTGAGACCAAGGCCCTCCTCCAGGAGTTCCTCAACACCTTCAACGCAACTGACAGGAAGGCAGTTATCCTTATCGAACCTTATGCAAACGACACCAAGGACGCCGAATACAACAAGGCAATTGCCGTTGAGCGTGCAAACCTCGTTGCCGCCTGGTTCTACGCTTACCAGGTTCCTATGAGGAATGTCAAGGTCGTTTGCCCTTGCAAGGCCAAGAAGATTGACGGTTCAAAGCGTCGCGTAAACGTTTCCATTCAGTAGTACAGGTATTTTGGAATACAGGAAACTATCCGAAAATGAAATCCGGGACCTCGAGTCCCGGATTCTTTTTGAAGACAACCATCTGCTTGCAATCAACAAGAAGGTGGGCGAAATAGTGCAGGGAGACAAAACCGGAGACGAGTGCCTTGCTGAAACCCTCAAGGCCTACATAGCCGGAAGGGACGGCAAACCGGGCAGAGTCTTTATGGGAGTTGCCCACCGGCTCGACCGTCCGGTCAGCGGTATCTGCCTTTTTGCCAAGACATCCAAGGCTCTGGAGCGCCTCAACGCAATGTTCCGTAAAGGTGAAGTTCACAAAACCTACCGGACTCTTTGCTGCGCTAGGCCCGCGCAGGACTCCGGTAGTCTGGAAGACTGGATAGTCCGCAATGAAAAGCAGAACAAATCATATATTGTCCCTGCAGGAAGACCGGACGCGAAATTGGCAAAGTTGAATTACAGGTACATCAGAAGCACTGACAAGTACCATCTTCTGGAAGTGGAGCTGCTCACCGGCCGCCACCATCAGATACGCTGCCAGCTCAGCCATTTGGGCTGCCCAATCAAAGGCGACCTCAAATACGGGGCTCCCCGTTCCAATCCGGACGGCGGCATTTGCCTCCACGCCTGGAATATACGCTTCATTCATCCTGTAAAAAAGGAAGAAATGAGCATCACCTCTTCTGTACCTTGGCCTGATACTCGCTCGGCCTCTCATTCATAATTGCCTTGAATGCGGAATTGAAGGTGGGTATGGTATTGAACCCTGACAGTTTTGCCACCTCCTCCATCTTCATACGCGGGTCTTTGGCAATCAGGTCCGCTGCATGCTTTACCCTGTAGGTATTGACGAATGTAGTGTAATTCATCCCGGCAAGACGGTTAATCGCCTTGGATACATGAGTCCGGTTGGCGTATATCTTCTGACTGAGTTCACCTATGGAGAAAGAACCGTACAGGTAGGGGCTGTTGTTTTCCATAAAGACTTTCACTTTCTCGAACAGTCTGTTCATATTTTCGGTGTTGTCCTCAAGATACGATAGGTCCCGCGAATGGTAGCGGGCAGAAGGATGGGCCGGAGTTCTTTTTCTGGAAAAGCCCGGCAGTTTCAACTTCAATTGGTCAAAAATAGTTTTGTGTTTCATAATGGTCTTATGAACAAATATATCTAAAAAATCCCCATCAGATGCGTTTCTAACGGGGATTTTTTAATGTATGTGACGAAAAAATGTGAAAATTATTTCTTTCGTACAAGCTTTATTGACTCAAAGCCTTTACCATAGACTCCGGTCACAGATGACACTGAGAGGAATGCATCGGGGTCTATGCTCTTGACATAGCGCAAAAGTAAATTGAGGTCATACTTGCGTGTCATTACCATTATGACCTCTGTCGGATTCTTGGTGTACCAGCCTTTTCCGTCCAGAACTGTCACACCTCTATGAAGGTCTTTGGTAATGGAATCCGCAATTTCTTCATACTTTTTGGAGAAGATAAAGACCTGAACACTCTGTTTCGAGCCCTGAAGTACCAAATCCAGCA
>JBJEBK010000011.1:0-15561 GCA_051869975.1 Candidatus Cryptobacteroides sp.
GGCACCGTCCCTTCTGCCGACGGCCTGTACGAAAACCACTACCGCCTCATCAAGCCGCTAGGCTTCGACCCTGCAAAGAAGTATCCCCTCATAGTCTATGTCTATGGTGGGCCGCACTCCCAGATGGTGCACGACAGCTGGCTGGGCAACATCCGTATGTGGGAAATGCTTATGGCTCAGAGGGGTTACGTGGTATATTGCCAGGACAACAGAGGTACCCAATGCCACGGCGCAGCCTATGAAAAGGCCATATCCCGCCGCTGCGGCCAGGCCGAGATGGAAGACCAGATGGTCGGCATACGCGCCCTGCTCGCCGCACCGTGGATAGACAGCACCCGAGTCGGAGTGCACGGCTGGAGCTATGGAGGCTTTATGACCCTGTCCCTTGCGACCAGCTATCCTGATGTCTTCAAGCTTGCCGTCGCCGGAGGACCCGTCATAGACTGGAAGTGGTATGAAATAATGTACGGTGAGCGCTATATGGATACCGCTGCCACCAATCCGGAGGGCTTCGAACTCACTTCCCTGATGGGCAAGGCGCATAAGCTTCAGTGCAAACTGCTTATCTGTCAGGGCGCAATAGATGATACCGTCGTTTGGGAGCATTCGCTGAACTTCCTGCAGGAATGCATCAATGAGGGCAAGCAGGTGGACTATTTCCCATTCCCTAAGGCCTACCACAATATGATGGGCCGCGAAAGGGTATATCTTTATCAGAAAATAACAGACTATTTCGACAATAACTTATGAAACAGTACATCCAAGACAATCAGGATCGCTTCTTAGAAGAGCTTTTCTCCCTTCTTCGCATCCCATCCATAAGCGCGAAAGCAGAGCATAAGGAAGATATGCAGCGCTGTGCCGAAAGACTGGCCTCCCTTCTGGTAGAAGCAGGTGCAGACATTGCGACCATAGAGCCGACCAACGGTAACCCTGTGGTATATGGCGAGAAAATCTTTGACCCAAAGGCCAAGACCATACTCGTCTATGGCCATTACGACGTGCAGCCTGTAGAGCCTCTCGACAAATGGAACTCCGACCCGTTCGAGCCAGTAATCCACGACGGAGCCATCTGGGGACGCGGTGCCAATGACGACAAGGGGCAGCTCTTCATGCACATAAAAGCCTTTGAATATCTGGTCAATACTGAGCAGCTTCGCTACAATGTGAAGTTTATGTTCGAAGGCGAGGAGGAAATAGGCTCGCCAAACCTGCCTGCTTGGATAAAGGAGAATAAGGATATGCTCAAGGCAGATATCTGTCTGGTTTCCGACACCACGATGATCAGCGAGAAGGTGCCGAGCATCAATTGCGGTATGCGCGGGCTTTCGTATCTGGAAGTGAAGGTCGTCGGACCGAACAAGGACCTGCACAGCGGACATTACGGTGGAGCAATCGCAAACCCTATTACCGTGCTCTGCGAGATGATAGCAAAGCTCCACGATGCCGACAACAGGGTTGCAGTACCTCATTTCTACGACAAGGTGGTGGAACTCAGCCGCGAAGACCGCGAGCTTCTTGCAAAGGCTCCGTTTGATTTGGATGAATACAAGGACTTCCTTGATATCGATGAGGTGCGCGGGGAGAAGGGCTATACTACACTGGAGCGCACGGGCATTCGTCCTTGTCTGGATGTGTGCGGTATCTGGGGAGGCTACACCGGAGAAGGAGCCAAGACGGTAATCCCTAGCGAAGCACACGCAAAGATTTCCATGCGTCTGGTTCCCAATCAGTTAAGTCGTGAGATTACACCTCTTTTCAAGGAATATTTCGAGAGTATCGCGCCAAAGGATGTACACGTGGAAGTCAAGGCCTGTGAGGGAGGGGACGGCTTCCTGATTCCGATCAGCTCAGATGCCTACAAAGCTGCATCACGAGCAATGGCTGAGGTCTATGGCGTGGAGCCTGTGCCGAGCCGCGGCGGCGGAAGCATTGCTGTCCTCGCCGAGGTGCAGCAGATTCTGGGAATAGACCCTCTGCTTATGGGCTTCGGTCTTGAAAGGGACACAATCCACTCACCTAATGAGAGCTATCTTCTCAAACAGTTTTTCGCCGGAATGGAATCGATAGCCCTGTTCTATCGGTACTATTGATTTGCCATAGGGTCAGTTTTTTGCTCCTGATGTGATTGATGAAGAGGGCGAAGAGAAGGTGGGGAGCTTTACAGCGGATCGACGTCGAACCAGACGTCGCGGTGGCGGGAACGGAGTTCGGCTTTGGCGGCAGCGAGATTGCGGTCGCGGGGTAGTATGCGCCGGTCTATCAGCTGACCGCTGCGGATATCGTGAATATCCACTATTCTGGTGAAAGGCGGCAAACCGAACTGTTTGCGTTCGGTAAGCAGGGTATCCTCGGAAGAGCTTCCTGCAAGTGCTGCAAAGACGGGATGACTGCCGGCACCGGTCTGGACTATCAGATGACTGGTTCGGTTCTTGAGCATAGTGAGCAGCTGAAGGGCCTTTTCGTCAGCGCGGAAATCGTTCCGATCAAACAGGGCATCAGCCTGCATAACGAGAGTCAAGTCGCTAATCTTTGGGGATTTGCGTGCAGCAAAAGCTGTAAGAATCTGCGGGTCGCGCTCAGGAAAGAGTCCACGCACTTGCTCTGCTGTCTGCTCTTCGCTTCGGAAGCAGCGCACTATCGTCACAAGTGCATCAGGGGCTTCCCGTCTGACGGCCTCAATTGCCTTGCGGGAGAAATCGCCTACCATTCCGTTTTTGCGCCTCTCCTCGTTGATGTCTATTATCTCTACCCTTGCAGGATTGGCTTCCGGCAGGTCAAGGAGGTCATATTTGCCGCTTCGCACATTCAGAAGGGTCTCAAGCGAAGGGCAGCTGCTGCCGAGAACCAGGCCCGCGCCGCTGATGGACGCAAGGACTGCCGCGAGGTCGCGGCCATTGTAGCGCGGCGCGGGCTCAGCCTGTTTGTAGGAGGCATCCTGCTCTTCATCCACTATGATAAGGCCAAGATTGGAGTAGGGGAGAAATAGGGCGCTGCGCTGCCCTATAAGCAGAATAGGCTCGTGGGGAGCCCTGAGTTCGGAGGCAATGCGGCGTTTTTCCGCCGGGGTGGTGGAAGCGTTATATATGCGGAGAATAGTGCCGGCGGGGATGCCGGAAGGGTTCGGGCTGAAGTGCCTCGCGAATTCTTCTTCAATATTGAGCCCGAGTTCGCTTTCGGGTTCGAGCACAAGGACATCGCGCCCGGCGGCAAGGCACTCCCCGCATCGGCGGAAGTACTCCTGAAGCCTTTGTGGCCCGCGAAGCAGCAGCGCCTTGCCGCCGGGCGCCGGAGCGGCAGAAGGAGCGGCAGAAGGAGCGGCAGAAGACGGGGCGGGCGCAGAGCCGGCGCGGAATATCTCCAGGGACTCTTTTGCCTTTTCTAGCTGGGAGGCAAGCGCATCCCTTTCTGCCTTAAGGCGTCCGGTAAGTTCGGGTTTAAGCTTCCGCCCGGATTCTGCACGGGAGCGCAGCTGCTCATCTTTTGCAGCTAGCCTCTGCGCCAGTGTATCCACCTTGCGCTGGAGTGCGGCCTCCATACGCTCACGGGACTGGGCTGCTCTGCGGTCTATCTGCACTCCTATGCACTCACTGTGCAGTTTCGAGGCAGGATATGCCGCTTTAAGAACTTCCCCCGGGGTGCAGAGATAGTAAGATGAGATGAATTCCCACAGACGCAGTTCGTTGGGAGTGATGTCCGGAAGACCGGTGTCCGTATTTTCAATTCTTTCTACTTTTGACGGGTCTATGTCCGGCTGCCCGCTGATGCGTACTATCACTCCTATCCGGGCTTTGCGGGCGAAGATGACTTCCACCCTCTGCCCGACACGCACCTGCTCCTCCGTGCTGTACCACGGAGTCCACTCCAATTTGAGCGGCAGGAGAACCTGAACATAAATTCTCTGTCCCATTGCTGCAAAGATACTCAAAAAACCTATATACCCCCTCTACACAGCCGTAAATAGCACATTTACAAAATGACTCATAATGAACTGGATATATTTACTCTTTATATGAATAATTTTTCCTAAATTTGACCGAAAATATATGAATTAACTATCCGACTCTTATGAGTATTCTGAATAAGATTTCCAGATGGTATTTCTCCAAAGCAACTCTGCCTTATTGGTGCGTGCTGGCTTTGGACAGCCTGATACTTATCTTTACTGCATTTGCAACCGATTTGTTTGTCGAAGGAGCGCACTATTTCGCGCACTACACCGGCCCTATTGTCTTGGGTGTCCTGGTTGTGCTGGTAGTGTTCGTGGTGATGTGGAGGCTGCTGCGCACATACAGCGGCATCATACGCTTCTCATCCTTCGTGGATTTGGAGAGAGTGGCTTTTGCCAATGTTATTGCATCCCTGCTCGTCGGGCTCATTGCCTTTGCATTGGATTGGTTCAATGTGCCGGCTTCCTATATAATGATGCCGTCCTACCTTTGCCTTCTGTTCATATTTGTGGCAACCACACTTCTGATGTGGATGGAACGCGTGCTTGTGAAAACACTCTATGATGTTTTCCGCCGGAATTCCGACACCCAAAAAGCCTTTATCTACGGAATCCGTGACGGAGGTGTTGCGATTGCAAAGGATATACGAAGCCAGAACCCTCTGGTATATGAACTCAAAGGTTTCATAGCTCCTTACACTGAGGACAATATCCCTGACATGCTCCTGGGTGTAAAGGTGTACAGGGACGACGAACACCTGCTCTGCACTATGGAGCAACTGGGAATCAAATATATGATTGTCAGCCCTCTGCAGGTTGAGCATATCCGTGAGAAAGCGGACTTTGTGGACAGCCTCATCAAGAACGGCATACATATCCTGATGCAGCCTGAGGCCGAAGAGTGGGACGGAAAGAGCCTTGAAGAGCAGTCCAAACTCAAGGAGGTCGATATCGAAGACCTGCTGCCTCGCGAGAAAATCGAAGTTGACCTTGAAGCGATAGGCAACCAGCTCAGGGACAAGGTAGTCCTGATTACTGGAGGTGCCGGCTCCATAGGAAGCGAAATGGTTCATCAGGTAGCCAAATTCTACCCGCGCAATCTCGTAATAGTGGATCAGGCGGAGACCCCTATGCATACCCAGAGGCTCCATATGGCCAAACACTATGCTTACCTGGACTGTGAGACCATAGTAAGCTCCATCTGCAACCAGACCAAGATGGAAACCATCTTCAAGCAGTACAGACCTGACTATGTGTTCCACGCCGCTGCATACAAGCACGTTCCTATGATGGAGGACAATCCGTCGGAAGCCGTGCAGAACAATATCTACGGCACCCGGGTCATTGCCGACCTTGCAGTGAAATACGGCACCAAGAAGTTCGTGATGATATCCACCGACAAGGCGGTCAACCCTACCAATGTAATGGGCTGCAGCAAGCGTATTTGCGAAATTTACTGCCAGTCGCTCAACCGTGCCATCGAAAGGGGTGAAATTTTTATGGAGAATGGGCAGCCTGCCGTTACCCAGTTCATTACCACCCGTTTCGGAAATGTGCTCGGAAGCAACGGCAGTGTGATTCCTCTCTTCAAGAAGCAGATCAAACAGGGAGGTCCTGTCACTGTCACCCATCCCGACATCATTCGCTTCTTTATGCTCATCCCTGAGGCCTGCCGTCTTGTGCTTGAGGCAGGAACTATGGGGAAGGGAGGAGAAATCTTCGTGTTCGATATGGGTAAACCGGTTCGTATCGTGGACCTTGCAAAGCGTATGATCAACCTTTCAGGAGCCAAGAATGTCAAAATCGAGTTCACCGGCCTGCGTGACGGTGAGAAACTCTATGAAGAGGTGCTCTCAGAAAACGAAAACACCAAGCCTACCTCTCATCCTAAGATTATGGTCGCCTCGGTACGCGAATACGATTATGCCCTTGCAAAGAAGAATGAGGAGGAACTCCTCAAACTCAGCTACTCTTATGATGATATGGCAATAGTGGCCAAGATGAAAGAGATTGTGCCTGAGTACCGCAGTCAGCATAGCAAATACGAGCGCCTCGACAAGTAGGCGCCCGTATCAGCTGAAATTCAATTATTTGACTTTTATCATATCAACCGGCTGAGTCTTGTCCGGGTCACAAAGTGCGCTCTGGTATTTGACGCGCTTGAAATCTATCGTGCTCAGGTCAATGCAGCGGATGTTCTGGTTCCATGCTGTCTTGAAGTAATATTTCAATCCTGAAAGGTCTGCGGAAGTGGTAATCTGGGTGGCGCTCGGAAGACCCTCAGGGCACTGTCCCTTCTTATGCTGCACTCCAATCGGAATATCGAAATTGTTCAGGATATGGAATGACATTGTTACTGTGTCAAAAGTATTGTCAAGAATCGGTGCGTTGGCAGAGAAAATGGCAGCACGAACGAATCTTGAAGGCGGTGTGAAGTCGCCCGGGATGCCGAGAAGTCCGGTGCCTCCTCCGAGAGGCTCGAGCTCGAAGCCTTCTGCAAGTGTCTGATTGTCAGCAGCTCCAGGAACCAGATTTATGTAATTGCGCATATTGGTCTGATGCCAGGCGAAGTCCGGAGAGTTGGTGAGTGTGCCGAGAGGGTTCTCATAGAACACCGGCTTGCCGTCAATGAATTCGAGTACTACGATGCGTCCGCCAGGCTCACTGAAACGCCAGTGTACCGTGCCGACAGCAGGGTCGAGGGAGCAAACCTGAACCTTGGCAAGTCCTTCCTTCAGCTCGTCAATGGTAGCGAAATTGGAAAGAACCCAGCTTACCAGCTGCATATCACAGATGCTGGAAGACAATTTGCTTTCGTCAAATTCCGGATAGGTGCCGAAACCCGGGAAGAAGAAGAGACCGGCACTGAGGCCCTTTTCGTTGAGTCCGTCAACAATAAACGGCTCGTATTCGGTATAGACTCCGGCGTAGCCGTAGCGAGCCTTGAAGTTCATTGCCTGCTTGCCGGCAGGGCCCATAGAGGTCTGCTTATAGCCGCGCGGAACTATTGCGTAGCCGCAGTTCATAGGGGTTTTGAGCCATTCCACCGTTCTTGCCAATACATAGGCGTCATCCTTTGTCTTCAGCGCGATGCCGGTGCATGCATCCGCAGTATGGATTGCGCAAGGCAGCAGCAGGGCTGCGAGCGCGATGCAAATCTTATGTGTATGTTTCATAATGGATAAAATTTAAGCCTGCAACGGCAATGTCTGTGCCAGTTGCAGGCTTGGTTTACAGCTACTTGCAAGATTGTAAATCGTCCTCGTTGACTTCTTTGTACCAAAGTCCGTGGAGGTTGCAATATGAGTAGATACCCTTCAGATGACCCGTGCAGCAGCAGAACTTGGCGCTTGGTGCAAGGCCGTTCTTGTAGTCAAGCTCACGGATTTGGATTCCTGAAGTTGTTTCTATTGCGACAAAGACAATATGATGTTCTTCGGTGGTCGGGTGAGGGATGGAACCTACGCGCACTTCCACTGTGCAGGCATCAAGTCTTTCGAAGACAGGAAGGTGCTTCTCCAGACCGCTGTCCTTTGCCTTAGGCAGAAGCTCGTCCATTGGGGAGCCGCAGCACTCAGGTGTAACGCCTGAATCGACTATCTTGCAGATAATGTTGCCGCAAGTCGGGCAAATGTAGAATTTCGTTTTCATAACTGAGATGTTTTTTTGTTCTGCAAATATCGTTGAAATAACTATTTCTGTTATTGCAAAATGCAATATCTTTTGCTTTTATGACTCGGTAGCTGCCTCGATTTTCTTCATCATCGCAAACATTATGATTGCAGCGATGAGGCAGAGGCCGATGAGTATGCCCCAGTTGGCCATAAGAGGAATCTTGTTCCAAAGCTTTGAAGGAATCATTGAGAGGTAGTTGCCGAGGGCGGTAGCGGCAAACCATCCGCCCATCATCATTCCCTTGTACTTAGGAGGGGCTACCTTGGTGACAAAGCTCATTCCCATAGGGGAGAGCAGCAGCTCAGCAAAGGTAAGGGTGAAATATGTCCCGATAAGCCAGGCCGGGCTGAGTATGCTCTGGGTCTGTCCTTCTGCCAGGTCCTTAGGAGAGGTGAGGCCGAAGGAAGCGCAGGTGATAATCACGAAACCGAGGGCTGCAACGAGCATACCGAGAGCAATCTTCTTAGGTGCTGAAGGCTCTTTGCCCTTCTTCGCAAGGCTTTCGAAGATTACCATTGAAATAGGGGTGAGGGCTACGACGAAGAACGGGTTGAACTGCTGGAAGTCGGATGGCTGGGCAGCAATAGGGTTTGCCATTGAGGCATAAAGCGCATAGGCACCTCCCCAGAGGGCGAGGGTTACAGCTCCGCAAATGATTTTGGTCTTCTTGGAGTCGGACTGGAATACGGAGAAGAGGGTGTAAACGGAGGCTGCAATCATTGCGAGGGAGCCGATGTTGAAGCCGAGCCTGAGGCCTCCGGATACGGTGAGGTTGGTATATTTCTTCGCGAAGAAGGTGAGTGCGGAACCGTTCTGGTGGAAGGCCATCCAGAAGAAGATTACGACTGCGAAGACGAGGATGAGGGCTACCATCCTGTCCTTGGTCTGCTTAGGGGTGAGCTCGACTACATTTGCGTCAGCCTTCTTGGCCTGCTTGGTGTTGACATCAGCGTGCTTGAACCAGTTCCGGCAGCCGAAATAGATGGCAACAGAGAGGATAAGGGATACGCAAGCGACTCCGAAGCAGAGTCCGTAAGCGCCTGAAAGGGCCTCAAGGTACTCTGGAGCCTGGTTGGCGGCGTCATAGACGAAGCCGTGGTTGCCGAGGTAGATATTGGTGATTTTCTTGGCCATTGCAGGGGCGAACATTGCGCCGATGTTGATGGCCATATAGAAGAGGCTGAATGCGGAGTCACGCTTCGCGGAATATTTCGGGTCGTCATAGAGATTGCCTACGAGGACCTGGAGATTGCCTTTGAACAGTCCTGTACCGATGGCTACGAGGGTAAGTCCGCCGAACATCATCAGTTTGCCGGCGAGTCCGGCTCCGGTAGGGATTGCCAGGCCGAGGTAGCCGAGGAACATTACGGCAATACCTATTGTGACACATTTGCCGTAACCGATTTTGTCGGCGAGGATTCCTCCGAAGAACGGCATAAAGTAAACACCCGCGAGGAAGATGGCATATACCTGACCGGCAGCGCCTTCGTCCCATCCGAATTTGGCCTGCATAAGCAGGGTGAGGATGGCGAGCATGGTGTAGTAGCCGAAGCGCTCACCGGTGTTGGCGAGGGCCAGGGCGAATAGACCTTTTGGTTGACCTTTGAACATAATTATTGTATCGTTTTGTTAATTGTATTGCAATTCTTTGGGAGCCCCTTGGGTTTTGCAGTCATTTTGCTATCATTTGGGAGGCCATTCTACAATCTCACAAATATAATAATTTCTTCGGTATATATAAAGACAGCCCTCTGTGCCACATTCCCGTTTCCCGATGTGTAACATCAGGTGTGAAATCTCCCTCCCAAACACTTTTCCTTCCCGATGTGACACATCAGGAAAAGCCCAACGTGCCCTACAACCATCTCCAGGCCACATCCCAGTTTTCCTCATCTATCACATCGGGCGTGAAAACGGTTTCCTACACACTTTTCCCTCCGCATCTATCACATCGGGATTCGAAAGCGCAAAAATGAGGGGGTGAAATTGCTCTCAGGACTTACGGTAGCTACCAAGAGCATAATCCGGGTCCAAATTAACGCTGCATCTGAAGCATTGCAGTCTTCCGAATGGTTTATTTGCGTTTTATTTGCTGTTTGTACCCATCAACATAATCGCTTGTTTTGATATTGGGATCAAGTTCTTCCCCGGTCGAATCATTCAGGTATTGGGGACAGGAAGTAGATACGCTATACCCATTTACGTATTTAAGGACCGATTTGATAAGGTCAATATTCAAAGCGTTCTCCAGACGGGCAATGGTTTCAAGCGTCATATTGGAACTTCCTTTCAGTAGATTAGAAACATACTGCTGTGTGCATCCCATACGCTTGGCGAGTTCCACTTGAGTGACGGATTGCTCATCCATTGCGCGCATAACCTGTAGCGTAATGATTCGCGAATACTTGAGCCAGTATTCATTATCTCTGCGCCACTGTGCGTTCTCACGCCAGCGGGATGGAGTTGGAGATTGATGTCCCTCCAGGAATTCAATTGTTCTGCTCATTATCTATGTAATCATTGAAACCGTCCAAATCATATACGCTGTAATTAAGCAAATAGTTTCGTACTCGCTCTAACTTGACCAATTCCTCCATAGTGTGACGTCGCTCTTCCATCGTAGCGGTTAGTTTTATTGAGCCACCAGTAACAAGATACACTCCTGGTTCTATCTTTATGGCGTAAATCCTTAGCCAAGATTGATGCCGATACCCTCCGGTTCCATATGCCTTCTCCCTGCCCAGTGTCATCTCCGAAAATCGGCTGTTTTCCAAATGTTTGAACAGAAGGTCAAGATTCGCATCTGGAGTTATATCCATCATCACACATTCCAACCTCTTTGCCTCATCAATGGTGTCCATTACAGCCTCATAAACATCTGTAATATGGAAGTATGATGATAGGTCTGCAAGGTTCTCCTGAAAGAAAGACCGAAGCCAATTCATATCGTACCAACTGGCGAACAGCAAATCAAAACAATTGTTCTGCTCTCCATCATATTTCACAGCCCACAGCCGCTTATCGTCAAGTATCTTATCAAATGTCAAAACTCTCTTTTTTGCAAAGATAATAACAATATTTGTATTGTACAATACTTATATTGTTTTTTTTGTATCACGGAAAGATACTGACAGATAGAAATGCGTGAATGTACTATTTGCCATTGAAACTACCGAAAGCTCAAAAATGTCATAGGAATATAGATATTAGCTTCGTCTTATGCGGAGCTATGCCTAATTCCCGGTTTCCGTATCTGCTTCATCCCAGTTTTCCCCATCTATCACATCGGGAGCAAAACCGGCCCCTCACGCACTTTTCCCTCCACATGGGTCACATCAGGAAAGAGGTGGGATAGCACTGGGGTGGTTATGGCATTTGAAAGCGCAAAAATGAGGGGTGAAATTGCTTTGCGGCCTTACTGCTTCGGTTTCATTACGTTTGTTTTGATGCTTTCCTGAGCTGGGCTGGTTTTGTTGGATTTGCGGTTGTAAAAATTGAAGGTGCGGTCTTCAGCAGGGGAGGTATCAAGCAGGTTTTTGCGCACGATTGCAGCCTGCCCGTCAACCGTTTTGCTGCCGGTTTCTCCTTCGGTTGAACCGGTATAGGTCCAACCCCAGTTGCTTTCCACCAGAGTCCAGGTGCCGGGGAGCAGATTGATCTGCTTTTCAACCTTGGCACTATCGATGCCGGTGTCGTTGAACATCACCAGCTGCATATACGGTTCTTCACTGTGACCGTCGCTCACTTCCTTGTGATAGAAGTTTATAATTGCGGTCTCACCTGCAAGAAGTCCAGTTTTAGTAATCGTTACCGGAGCGAAACAGTAACCCAGGGCTGCGCAGATATATTCGGAGTATGTTCCTGCCGGAATCTTTGTTTTCACAAGATTGGTTTCGAGATTATTGAGCAGAATGCGGTAACGTGTCTGAGGTGTGACAGCTTCAGCCGCTGAAGGCCGTTTGTCGTAGTTGGTGTCTCCTTCTATATAGTCCTGTGCCCAGAACTGGTTCTCCTTCGGTACTTCAAAGCCAACTACATCCATAGAAACCGGATCGGGAAGGTTTATGCTGGTACTTTTGGCATTGGTGAAGATGTCATCAGCACCGTAATCAGCTATATTGCTGTAGATGCCGAACTTGCCCTCGCTGGTGTCGAAGTTGGTATTGCCCCAGGTTGCGTGGATTCCGCCTCCAATACCGCTGATTTCAGGGTTTACGATATCTTCACTACCGGAATTGTCGCAGTGGTTAACCTGATACATAGTGGTTGGCTGAGGCTTACCTTCCCTTTTCTTCGCCCTGTTGAAGCGGATAAGTCCGTTCTTGTAGTACAGGTGGGCATTATAGACCAGAACTCCGCCTCCAACATAGGAATCGTTGTATTGGATATTGGTATTCAGCAGATTCATTGTGTATTTTGCCCAGCCGTTGACATAAACTCCTCCACCGTTTTCTGAAACATTGTAGTTGATGTCACCTCCGGTCAGGTTGAAGGAACATCCGTCCTGGCTGCCCGTGTAGATGCATACTCCGCCGCCGAAGCCTCCGCTTTTGTTATGGGAAATACTTCCTCCGGAGAAAGAGAAGCGTCTGTTAGCGACACCTGCATTTCCTTCTCCTCCTTTATTGTTGCCGAAATAAATTCCACCGCCGTGACGGCCAGCTATGTTTTTGTCAATATTACCGTTGCTCATAGAGAAGTTTGAAGCAATGGCGCAGACTCCGCCTCCATCCAGTCCGGCTATGTTGCCGTCAATATGGCCATTGTTCATTGTGAAGGAGGAATTATAGACACCGACACCTCCTCCGAACTCATTGGTAGCAGTGTTATTGATGATCTGTCCGTTATTGATGGTAAGGGTGGAGTTGTTCAGATATATGCCGCCTCCGCGACAAGTGGCGGTGTTGCCCTTAATCGTACCGTTGTTAAGAGTCATTGTGGAGTTGATGACGAAAATTCCTGCCCCATAGCCACCGCATTTGTTGTTTTGGATGGTTCCGTTCTCCATAACCATCGAGTTGGTGTTGGTAACATATACCGCTCCATCATTCGAACCAGCCTCATTCTCGGAAATTTCAACGTTTTTTAAAGTGAAAGTGTCACTGTTGTTCACAAAGATAGCACTTCCGCTCTGTGTTGCCTTGTTTTCGGTAAAGGTACATGTGCCGTCCGCAGAAGAGGAGACATTGCCTCTCCAGGAGTAGATTGCACCTCCGTTCGGAGCACTGTTGTATGAAAACAATCCGCTATTGATGTTTAGTGCCAAATTGTAGTTCTTGGAACCGGTTCCTAGATTGATTTTCATTGCTCCGCCTTCGCTGGTTGCCGTATTGTTATCGAATACGGCACCGTTCATATTGACATAGAAGTTGGTAGGCTGAGGGAGGGTACTGTTGTCATCTATATAGATGGCAAGTCCTCCTCCGTGGTCTGCGGAGTTGCCGGAAAAATAGACATTGCTGCCAATGTCATAACTGAATGACTCTCCTGACTGAGGTGTGTCAGTACTGTTGTAGTTATGGATATAGACAGCTCCTCCATAACGGGAACAACTGTTGCCGATAAACTTGGTTGTATCACCCGTGAATCTTGCACGTCCTTCAATCATCATTGCTCCGGCGTCGCCTGCGGTCACTTTGTTGTTCTGGAAGATGCAATTGTTAACGGTCATCTGACAAGGGTCGGTACTTCGTCCGAGGGCATTCCAATAGACTCCGGCGCTGCTGGCTCCGGATGTGCAATTGTAGATATTGACCTGATTCATATTGAAGTTGCCCACCCAGTCTCCTCGGAAGCGGATTATGCCTCCATTGCCGTCGTTGCTGTTGCTGCCCTGGGTGACATCGTGAATGCTGACATTGTCCAGGGTGATGGCGCAAGTATTGCTATTGTTTTTATCCTTGTTCTGGGTAATAAGGTAGCAATACATCACTGCTCCGACTCCTCCAGGCATAGTGATATTGCGGATTTCGCAGTTGGTCAGTTTGGTGTAGCCCTGCTCGTAGGTCCAACCGCTGGACAAATCATACCAAGGGTGAATCTTCAGCACTGAACATTCTCCGGCATTAGCATTTGTCTCATCGAATTTAATGTGCTCAATTATTACATCTTTCAGTTCGAGGTTGCCTGTAGACTCTATAAAGCCATATTTAGTGATAAGACCACGGTTATTGGCATTGCCTCCAAAAATGATTTTGCCTTTACCGTTATTATCAGGATCACCATCTATTATCAGTGTACACCCTTCCCAAACTGAAAACATAGTCATAAACCGGTCTGCTCCGAAACCATCTTTAGGATCGTCCAAATCATCCCAAATGTATATGTCGTCGTCAGTACCATTATTGATTATCAAAGTGGTAGGTTTACTACCGATGGAAGAAAGCCCTACGAAGACAGAATGGCGAAGCATTATACTGCCAGTAAGAGTGACTGTCTTTGCACCGGTTGTATTCCCTCCATCCAGCACCGCGTTTACCCGTCGGGTGGTAACGCCTCCACTCTGAATCAGGTAATTGTAGGTCCAATCACCTGATGATGGCATCGTGTTGGCTGTCTGGCCTCCAGTTTCCCAATCATTCCCCAACGCACTGACTGCGCTGCAGGACATACACAGTATTATAGTCGCTATTCTCTTTAGTCTCATATTAATTCGTATATTCAGGGTGGCAAGGCCAATTATCAATGGCACTTTGGTGAATAATCTGGGTCATCACGCTGAGCAGCAGGGTCTGTCCGCTGTGGTGGACGGTCGTGATGGTGTAGGAATCGAACGGAGCAGGAACGAAGGCTCCTCCGAGCACGAGCTTTTTGTAATAGTAGAATCCGTCGGAACGGCGCTCCCAGTCAGGGTTCCAGTTCTCGAACACTCCGTCCTCCGGGAGCCAAGGTGCAACGATGATGTCATTGGAGTTGACCCAGTTGCCGACCAGAGCCATACGCACATAGCCCGGACCGAAACCGGTATTCTGTATGACGACATTGTTCTTGATATAGTCGTCCTGAACATTGTCGTCCACTTCGATATCGACCTCGTCAGGAATTCCGAGACGGAAAGTATAACGCTTGTCAGCCTCGAATTTGGTGTCTCCCAATATGCTCTTGAGGGACTTTTTGAGTACATAAGAACGGGTCTCGATGGTGAAACTGATTTCCAGCTGTGCATCTTCAGTGTCAAATCCCTGAGGAATAATCATAAAGGTCTTCTCCTTGCCGCCGATAGGGTCATCTTCTTTCATATCCTGGTCAAAAATCTGGCTGTATTTGACAGTGGAGCTTTGACCACTCCAGCTGAAGCCCAAATCCGATACCTCTCCGCTTACCGTGCAATGACCGCTTTCGCAAACTCCGGTGAGGGCTATTGAGCCAAGTTTAATACCGTAAGGTATTTTGCCCACTTTGAAGCGTATGGCGCTTAGTGCGTGGTGTAAGACAATTGGTACATTGGAACCGGAACTGCGGTCGAAAGCCATACCGAGAAGGATATCATCCTGCACTTCGGCATCGCGTCCGGAGTAATCTCCGCTGCCTTTCTTTACAGTGTAATCGAAGCTGGTTTCGAGCTGGGCTCCGCTGGTGCTGATGGCAGGGGAGAAGCCGAGCTCTGCGCCGCTGGCGCTGCAGGCAAGGAAGGAAAGGGAGCGGCCGTTTGGCCAATAATGTCCTGTTTCCCAAGTAGCTCCGCTGCCGTCCAATCTGTCGGCTTCTATGTAGCTGTCCCCGTTGTCGGTGAGCTTTGCCCAAAGATAGAGTTTGGACAGAGGGTTGTCGGTGCTATGGATTGGTGCAGAGCGGGTTGGGAGGTCTTCGATTATGGTTACAGTCATTGACTGCTCGCCCGGGAATGCGAGTTCGAAGCTGCCGATTTCGTTTTCGGAAGAGCCCTTGGTATATAGTTCATCGTCCTGCACGAGCAGGGTGATATGCCCGAGGTCAGG
>JBJEBK010000012.1:0-15278 GCA_051869975.1 Candidatus Cryptobacteroides sp.
CATCCTTGAGCACTGTGATGCTTTCGATTTCGTTAGGGTCCATCTGGAAGAAAGACCTCTCAACGCCATCCACGAGAATGAGAGGCGCGGAGGCCGTATTGGTCAGGGAACCGGTTCCGCGCACATAAATCTGAGGGTCATCGGCACCCGGCTGACCGGAGGTCTGCACAGTCGATATTCCGGTCACGGCTCCGGCAAGAGCACTGGCTGCGCTGCCCGACGGAGACTTCAGCAAATCTTCAGTGTTGATTGAGGTAATGGCTCCGGTGACGGACATCTTGCTCTGTTTGCCGTAGGCGATGACCTGAACCTCTTCGAGAAGTTGGACATCGGACTCAAGACGCACTCGGCCCATTGAGGCGGCAGCCTTGATTTCAAGGGTCTTGTAGCCCATAAGGGAGAACTCGAGCACGGAACCCTTTCCTGCCTGAAGGCTGAAATTGCCGTCCAGGTCGGAAATGGCGTGTTCGCTTGTTCCCTTGACCAAAATGACAACTCCAGGCAGCGGTTCCCCTGTGGATGAATCCACAACCGTTCCGCCGGCGGTGAGTGTCTGTGCATCTGCCCCGAATGAATTTGCCAGAATGGCGAGTGCTGAAACAATAATCAGCGAAAAGCCTTTGCAAAATCTGTTTGACATTAGCCTGTGTTTTATCAGTGGTTTGCACAAATTTAGCAAGTGAGGCTTTTGTCAAGGTCGAAAATTGTTCCGAAAAACTCCAATGCCTATTTGAGAGAATCCAGAAAAGCCTTCGGCGTAACGCCATATTTCTTCTTGAAGCAGGATGAGAAATATTTCGGGTCGTTGAAGCCTACGGAGAAAGCCACATCCGAAATCCTGATGTCCGGTTTGTTTTCGGACAGGGCTTTGTAGGCCACGGTCATTCTCACATTGTTGATGAAAGCGCCCGGAGACATACCCGTCAAAGCTTTGAGTTTCTCGGTGAGCACTGTCTTGGACGTACCCATTGCGCTGACAAACTCCGGCAGGTCGAAGTCGCAATCCTTGTAATGGGCGTTGACGCAGTCTATTGCCCTGCGAAGGAAAGTCTCGTCCATAGATGTGTACTCAAGGTCGTCCACGTCCAGCACAATCTGTTTACGGAAATCGGCACCCTGTCTCTCCACCTTCTTGAGGCATTCCACTATCTGGGTGGTGAGCAGCTTCATCGAGAAAGGCTTGCATACATAGCCGTCCGCTCCAGCCTGCCATCCCTCAATCTGGCTTTCCTCTGCGCTCTTGGCTGTGAGCAGAATCACAGGGATATGGCAATACTCGAAACGGGACTTGATGGTGCGGCACAACTCCAAACCGTCGAGGCGCGGCATCATCACATCAGAGACGACGAGAGATACATTGCCTTCGGCCAGAATGCGCAGAGCCTCCTGTCCATCCCCTGCCGTCAGAACCGTAAAATGCTCCTCCAGCATACTTTTGACCAGTTCGCAGAGCTCGATATTGTCATCCACGAAGAGTATGGTATATTCACCTTTTAGGCCATACGGCCTGCTGATTTCCACGGAAGAGGAAGTTACCATCACCGGACAAGTCCTGTCAGCCTGGTCTCCGCTCATCTCTTCGCCTGCGTAGGATTCTTCCCCGATAGGGAAACTTACAGTGAACACATTGCCCTCCTGCTGATTGCTTCTTACTGCAATGGAACCTTTGTGCAGCTGCACAAGGTCCTTGACAAGGGATAGCCCTATGCCGGTCCCAATCGTGTTGTGCTTGCGGTAGTCTCCTTCGTAGAAGCGTTTGAACAGGCCTTTGATGGTTTTCTCCGACATCAGGTCTCCGCTGTTGGCAATGTCCAGCCGGAACATCCCGTCCGCGAGAACGGAAATTTTTACGCTGATTTCCCCACCTTCAGGAGTGTATTTGGAAGCATTGGAAAGCAGGTTGTAGATTATCTTGTCAAGTTTATCGGAGTCGAACCATCCTTCTATCTGGTCAGGGCTGCTGCAGAAGCTCAGTTTCTGTTTCTTGCCGGAAATCAAAGGTGTAAAGGCCTCGATGCAGGAGGATACGAAACCTGTCAGATTGCCTCTGGATACAGACAGTTTCAGATTGCCGCTTTCCACTTTGCGGAATTCAAGCATCTGCTGCAGGAGTCTGGTCAGGCGGGCCGTATTGACCGAAAGGACCTTAGGCAAATCGGGGCTCCAACGCCCCTGGGAAAGACTTTCCACCGATGCGTTGATGATGCTCAGAGGGGTCATCAGCTCGTGTGTCACATTGGTGTAGAACTGGAGCTTCAGATGGTTCAGTTCCTCAACCTTCTGGGTTTCCATACGGCTGAGGTTGACTTGCTCGCGAGCCTTCATCCTGTCGAAGGTGTAGCGCCAGGCTATGTAGGCCAGCAGTATTACTGCCAGGATATAAGCAATTATCGCCCAAGGCGATAGCAGAGGATTGCACATAACCCGAATCTTCAGGGTCCTTTCGTAAACCCGTTCACGCCCCGGAGTCCTGAGGCGGAAAAGATAAGTCCCGGGAGGCACGTTTTCGTAACGGGCTGTATGTCCTCCTTCAGCATCGATTACCTCTTTCCTATCGTAGCCTTCAAGGATGTAGGAATAGGTTTCAGGGCCGGAATTACCTTTATTGAGCAGGGCGAAACTGATGGAGAATGAGTTTATGTCGTGACTTATCTTCACTTGCCGGGCATAGTTGATGTCGGTCTCGCACACCTTCTTGCGTTCCCCTTCAGGAAGGGTCCTGAGCGATGATTCTCCGAGTTTGAAATCAGTAAAGCAGAGAGTCTCATTGCCGGCCGAGCGCGCCTTCCTTTCCGAAGGAAGGAAATGGACTATTCCCTTGGAGGAGCCTGCAGCCATAGTGCCGTCCGGCAAATTGACCAGGGTGCCCGTATTGAAGGACATCGACGGGTCCGATACGGACAGGTCGTTGAAACTGACATCGGTAAAGCCAGCCTCGGATGAGTAGTTGAAGGAAACCGCCGAATCGAAAGTGGTTACCCAAAGTTTTGAGGACGAATCACTTGAAATTCCGGTAATGCCTTTGTGCAACAGGGCTGATATGTTGCTGATGCTCTCGAATACCCCGTTCTGCTGATTGTAGAGATACAGTCCGTCGAAAGGAGAACCGGCCCATACATTGGACGAAGCATCCACAAAAAGACAGGATACATTGTAGGAGGATTGTCCGAGCGGAAGTCTGTCCACCGCACCGTCAGAAGGATTGAGACGATAAACTCCATTATAGTTGGTCGCTATCCATACGCTGCCGTCCCTTGCGGTTTTCAGGTCTGTTACTGATATCTCGGACAGGCTCTTGACAGAATCGAACGGCAGATAATCCCCAAGTGAAAGCAATTCACCCGATGGACTCAATATATATATTCCCTTTCTGGTACCCAGCCAGAGGTTTGAGTTGCCGTCTTCTTCTATTGCCGTAACTCCGCTTCGCGAAAAGGCCGGATAACGCGCGGAACTGACCCTTAGCGCCTGAGCTCCTTCCGGATAGGAATCCAGAAGCCACAGACCCTGGCTGTAGGTTCCGAAGCAGATTTGGGATGTGGACCGGCGCTGCTTGATAACATCCACGGACGAGGTGTAGGGAAAATCTTTGAACGAAGGGTATTGGTCATAGGTCAGAAAACTGCCGTCATCAGGATTGTAGAGGACCATTCCGTAACCTATGATTCCGAGCCAAAGCCTTCCGTTCGGCATAGGGTAGATACTGCGTACCGAATTGGTTTTCAGTTGCTTGCGAACCTCATTCAGGTCGTCCGTACGGAAATGCTCCTCAGATTGCTCCATCTTGCACACCCCGCCGCAAAACATACTCAGCCAGATGCTACCGTCGGCAGTCTTGAGTATGGAGCTGACCTCATTGTAAGGCAGGTCGTACTCCGAATCACCTGGAGTGCAGTTGACAAAGGAGTATGGGTCTGCGACATCTCCCATTATGCTGAGTCCGCTTCTGGAAGCCACCATCAGGTGCCCTTCCGCGTCAGACTCGATGTCGTAAACTATGTCATCGAGCAGTGAACCGGGGTGTTCGGAACTGGAATATACGGTATAGCTGAGGCTTTCCTGCCTGTAGGGATGGTCCACCCTGAGCAGGCCTTTACCCCAAGTGCCTATCCACAGCCGTCCCTGCCTGTCTTTGAATACCACATTGGACCAGGCCAGGGCATCGTCGCTGAAACGGCGTATGGAGCCCGTTCTCAGGTCGTAACGGTACAGGGCCTGTTCGCAGCAGGCAATCCAGAGGTAGCCTTCCGGGTCTTCGTAAAGGGATGACACGCTGGTAATTGGCTCGGATTCATAAAGCAGAGGGGTGAATTCCCCTGTTGACGCATCAATATGCCACAGGCCCGTACTGCCGCCGGCCCACACATCTCGATTGTTGTTGCAGAGAATATCGGAAATATTGTTGGGAGCGGGGTCAGGTCCTGCGAAAGCAATATGTCCTGTCTTTTTGTCCAGAGTATAAACTCCTTTCTCGGAAGCAATCCACAGCATCCCTCCCGCAGATTCGCACACTACATTCAGATGACAGTCAAAGACTTCATTGTCCCATTCGTTCACCCCATAAACCACGGTCGAAGCACCGTCATAGCGGACCAGACCGCTGTAGGTCGGAATCCATATATAGCCTTCGCTGTCGCAGAACAGAATTCTGACCGCTGCGGTAGGAAGGAGTTTGGACGGGATGCTCCTGAAACTCAGGGTCTGTCCCCGCAGGAGCATAGGACACAAGACAAGAAGCACCGCGCAGAGCAGGGCTTTCAGGGCTTGAAGAAGACAATAATGCCGTTTCATAGGGCAGGTCTCAAGGTAGTGCAGTAAAGCGGGACTAAGGTAGAAATTTTTCCGAAAAATCTCCAATAAACAGGAAAACAAGCTTTATTCCGACTCATTTCAGTAAATTTGTATTTGAACCAAGTACTGCATTTCCCATGAAACTGATAACCACGCTCTTACTGGCACTATTGCCTTTGTTCGCCTCGGCTGCACCAGCGACTGAAGCCCGGGAGGACTCTTTGAAAGTACTCCAGTTCAATATTTGGCAGGAGTGCACCTGCATTGAAGGAGGCTTCGACGCTTTGGTTCAGTGCATAGACGAAAGCGGGGCGGACCTGGTCTTCCTTCAGGAAATACGCAACTATGAGGGGCATCGC
Organism: Candidatus Cryptobacteroides sp.; assembly: GCA_051869975.1. GTDB lineage: Bacteria > Bacteroidota > Bacteroidia > Bacteroidales > UBA932 > Cryptobacteroides. The sequence continues at coordinate 5,151 of JBJEBK010000012.1, forward strand.
TTCATTCCCCGTCTGGTGGAAGCTCTTGCCCTGAAGGGGAAGCACTATTATGCTCTGGACAGCAGCTGTGACAGCGGGGTGCTGAGCCTGCTCCCCATTGAAGAAGAGGCCCGCCCCTGGGAAGGAATAGGCTCGGTGCACAGGACGGTGGTGCGAGCAGGAGACAGACTTATTGCCCTATACTCCGCGCATCTGGACTATACGCGCTATGCCTGCTACCTTCCGCGCGGGTACGACGGCAACACCTGGGAAAGGCTGCCCTATCCCGTGGTCTCCACGGGCGAAATCCTGAAGATGAACCGGGCCTCGGGCAGGGATGATACCATACGCGACTTCATCAGACGCAGCCGAAGCGACATAGAAGAGGGGATGGATGTGATTCTCGCTGGAGACTTCAACGAGCCTTCGCATCTGGACTGGGGCTGGGAATGCGCAGACCTTTGGGATCACAACGGGGCAATAGTCCCCTGGGACTGCTCCAAGCTGCTCGAAGAGGCATCATTCGCAGACTCCTACAGAGTGGTGCATCCGGACCCGCTGACTAACCCGGGCTTCACCTTCCCGAGCGACAACCCTTCCTGCGCAGAGTCCAAACTTACCTGGGCACCGCTCAGCGATGAAAGGGAGCGCATAGACTTCATTTATTACTATTCGGGCGGAGGAATTGAACCAGTGGAGAGCGAAATCTGGGGCCCGAAAGGCTACATAGTCAAAGGTGAGCGGACGGAAGACAGTACACCGTGCAGGGATCTTCCGCAAGGGCGTATTTGGCCGAGCGACCATAAGGCAGTGCTCAGCACCTTCACCCTTGGCCGCAGCGGGCCTTCCGTCGAAATCTGCAATCCCGTGATTCCTGCCATTGTGGACAGGGAACGCAATATCATTTGTGAAATATGCATAGACAGCGCTGAGGGGACCGATGTGCTGCAGAGCGTGAGTGCAAAGCTCAGCGGAATAGACCCTGCCGCCGTGAAGAATCTCTGCCTGATATATACCGGCACTGCTTCTGCCCTAATGTCAAGGACCAGTTCCTACATACTTCAGGACCAGTTCAACAGAATCGGCTCCGGCCAGGATACCTGGAGGCATCCCGCCTTTGCGGTTCAATGCGCAGAGGCCCGCTGCGCAGGGGACGGAAGCTTCATTCTGAAACCCGCCAAGCCCCTTGTCAAAGGCAGGAACTACTTCTATCTGAGTTTCTCCCCGGTGGGCGGCAAAGTGGACCTCAGCTCTTCTTTCACCCTCGACATCAGGGACGCAAGCATCAGCAAAGCGGCGGATAACGGGCTGAATGCCAAGCTGATAGGCAACAGTACATCCAGCCATCGCTACGGCATTGCCTTGAAGAACCATATAGACGACGGAGTATTTTCCTACCGCATCCCCGGGCTGGTCACTACGCCCAAAGGCACTTTGATTGCGTCATATGACATACGACACACCTCCGCCAACGACCTGCAGGACAACATAGACGTGGGCATAAGCCGGAGCACGGACGGTGGCCGGACCTGGGAGAAAACGCGCACGGTCGTCGATATGGGCGAATGGGGAGGACTTCCCGAAGGGCAGAACGGGTGCGGCGACGCCTCAATGCTTGTGGACGGGAAGACGGGCAATATTTTCGTATGCGCACTTTGGACCCACGGCCTGGGCAACCGGCACGCCTTCTACACCGTGGGAGACGGCTATGACCCTATTTCTTCGGGGCAGCTGCTGATGGTGAAGAGCACCGACGACGGCAAGAGCTGGAGCCGGCCGGTAAATATCACCAGGCAGGTCAAAAGGCCGGAATGGCGGATGACCCTCCAGGGTCCGGGAAGAGGCATCACAATGCAGGACGGCACTCTGGTCTTTCCTCTGCAGTGCCTTGACCCTAACGGTGTGCCGAGCTCTCTGATTATGTACAGCAAGGACGGGGGAGAGACCTGGCACAGCCACGAAAGGGCCTGCCCGCGCACTACCGAGGCACAGGTGTCCGAAATAGCCCCGGGCGTGCTTATGCTCAACTGCCGCAATGACCGCCGCCAGGGCCGGGTGGTATGCATCACCGAAGATCTGGGAAGGACCTGGACCACCCATCCTTCTTCCGGCAGCCTGAAGGAGCCGGTCTGTATGGCGGGACTTCTCAATATCCCGGCTTCCGAAAATATTTACGGCAGGGACATACTTCTATTCTCCAACCCGGCAACGGCTTCGCGCGAGCAGGGACGCAACCATATATGCATCAAGGCAAGTCTCGACGGAGGCCTCAGCTGGAAGAGCGAGGATTGCCTGCTGCTCGACCAGGAGGAAGGGTGGGGCTATTCCTGCCTCAGTCCGATTGGACACGACAAGGTTGGGATACTCTATGAAGGCAGCACCGCCCATCTTGTGTTCCAGCAGATAAAGCTCAGCGACATAGTGCACAGCATCCCGGAGCCTGCGGAACTCTCGGCGGATGCGATTTATTCGGACAATATGGTCTTCCAGCAAGGGGTGCCCCTTCTCATCAAAGGGCGGGCCCTTCCGGGAAGGACGGTTAGAGTAATGCTTGGGGCATCCAGTGTCAGGACTAAAGCAGACCGCAACGGCCGCTGGGAAGTCGCGATGCCTGCCCTGAAAGCAGGAGTGGATATCCCGTTCCGAATCAGCGACGGAGTGAACACCATTTCGTATGCCAATGTTGCAGCCGGAGAAGTATGGCTGTGCTCAGGGCAGTCCAATATGGCTTACGAACTCCGCGGCACCGACGGATGGAGGGACGAGCAGCTCAACGATCCCCTGCTCCGTTTCTACAGAATGGACAGCGGTCTGAAGACCTGGGGACTCAGCTGGGATGAAGAAAGTGCAGCGAGGGTTGCGCTTGGGGATTTCTTTCTCAAAACCGGCTGGAGGGTTTCCGATGATGCGACGGCTCCCCTCTTCTCCGCTGTTGGCTACCATTTCGGAAAGATGCTCCGGGACAGCCTCGATGTGCCTGTCGGGCTGATTCTGAATGCCGTGGACGGAACAACCACTGAGTCTTTCGTAAGCCGGGATTGCCTGGAGAAGGTGATGCCGGGCTTCTGCGAAGGATGGTTCGAAGACCCGGGCGTGATGGCTTGGGCGCACGAGAGAGCGAAAGAGAATATGGCCAATTTCAAAGGAGGCTTCATAAGGCATCCCTTTATGCCGGGCTACCTTTTCGATTGCGGAATCAGGCCTCTGCAAGACTTCCCCATTAAGGGCGCAATCTGGTATCAGGGAGAATCAAACGCAGAGAATATCCCCCAGCACGAAGTCCTGTTCAAGACTATGGTACAGTGCTGGAGCGAGTTCTGGCACAACGGCTCTATGCCTTTGTATTTTGTCCAGCTTTCAAGCATAGAAAGGCCGACCTGGCCCGAGTTCCGCAACAGCCAGAGGCTGCTTGCCGAGCAACTGGAGCTCTGCGGGATGGCTGTTTCCTCGGACCTGGGGCATCCGACCGATGTCCACCCTACCAACAAAAAGCCTGTAGGACAAAGACTTGCAAGGCTCGCTCTACACAATGACTACGGCTTTGACCTTGTTTGTGAGGGGCCTTGCGCCACCGGGTGCAGGAAAAATGCCGACGGGTCGCTGTGTGTGGAGTTCGATTGCAATCTCAAAACCTCTGACGGAGGGGACCTCAGGGGATTCACCGTATGCTTTGATGACGGAAGTACAGCCGAAGCGCAGGCTTTCCTGAGCGGGGACAGCACGGTCACCGTGCTCTGCGATGTCCCAGGCACAGCGGTCAGACTGCGCTATGCCTGGAAACCATATACAGACGCCAATCTTGTAAACTCCGAAGGCCTTCCGGCCTCAACATTTGAAATGCCGATTTATGAATAAGCACATTTTACTTTCCGCCCTGCTTGCAGGGCTTGCCTGCCTTTCTGCTTCTGCTCAGAATTGCAAAAAATACAAACCTTCCGGCAGCATCTACCACAAAGGATGGATTGACCTGAACAAAAACGGGAAGAAGGACATCTACGAAGACCCTGCCCGGACGGTTGACGAGAGGATTTCGGATTTGCTGTCCCGTATGACCCTTGAGGAGAAGACCTGCCAGATGGTCACTCTCTACGGCTACGGGCGCATTCTCCAAGACGACCTCCCGACCGAAGAGTGGAAAGAAAGGCTGTGGAAGGACGGAATAGGAGCCATTGACGAGCACCTCAACGGATTCCGCAACTGGAGGCTTTCCCCTTCGGACAACCAATATGTCTGGCCGGCTTCCAGGCACAGCTGGGCAATGAACGAAGTGCAGCGCTTCTTTATCGAACAGACCAGGCTTGGCATTCCTGCGGATTTTACAAATGAGGGAATCCGAGGTGTGGAAAGCCTGCGTTCCACAGACTTCCCTACCCAGCTCGGGCTCGGGCATAGCTGGGACAGGGAACTGATACGCCAGGTGGGAGCGGTGACCGGCAAGGAAGCAAGGGCTTTGGGCTACACCAATGTCTATGCCCCGATTCTGGATGTGGCAAGAGACCAGCGATGGGGCCGCTTCGAGGAGTCCTATGGCGAGTCCCCTTATCTTGTTGCCGAGCTCGGCATCCAGATGGCAAGAGGCATACAGCAAGATGGCGGAGCTGCGGCCACAGCGAAGCATTTCCTTGCCTACAGCGCCAACAAGGGCGCGCGCGAGGGGCTTGCCCGCACCGACCCGCAGATTCCTCCGCGGGAAGTGGAGATGATTCACGCCTACCCTTTCAGAAGGGTTATTCAGGAAGCAGGGCTGATGGGCATAATGTGCGCATACAACGACTACGACGGCATCCCTATCGAGGGCAGCTCCTATTGGCTCGGAGAGAGGCTGCGCGGGGAAATGGGCTTCAGGGGCTATGTGGTTTCGGACTCGGACGCGGTGGAATATCTCTATTCCAAGCACGACACGGCTGCCGATATGAAGGAGGCTGTGTTCCAGAGCGTTATGGCCGGGCTCAATGTGCGTTGCACCTTCCGTTCCCCGGATTCGTATGTGCTTCCGCTACGCGAGCTTGTCGGGGAGGGACGCATCCCTATGGAGGTCATTGACAGCCGGGTGGCCGATGTGCTCAGGGTGAAATTCGAGCTGGGTTTGTTTGATTCGCCCTATGTGAGCGACCTTGCCGCGAGCGATGCTCTTGTTGGCTGCAGGGAGCATCAGGAACTTGCGCTGAGGGCGAGCCGCGAGTCCATAGTGCTTCTCAAAAATGAGGGCAGCCTGCTTCCGCTTCAGAAAGAGAGCATCGGGACCATAGCTCTTTGCGGACCTAATGCCGCAGAGGAAGGCTTTGCCAAAACGCATTACGGGCCTCTTGATGCCGATGTGATTTCCGTTCTTGAAGGCCTGCAGGCGGGAAGCGGGGCGGAGATTCTCTATGCCAAGGGCTGCGAGCTGGTGGATGAGAACTGGCCGGAGTCGGAGATTATGGATTTCCCTATGACGGAGAAGGAGCAGGCTATGATTGATGAGGCTGTGGCAAATGCCCGCAAGGCGGATTTGTCAGTGGTTGTGCTCGGCGGCGGCATCAGAACCTGCGGGGAAAACAAGTCGAGGACCAGTCTGGATTTGCCGGGACGGCAGGAGGCTTTGCTCAAGGCGGTATGCGCTGTGGGTAAGCCGGTAGTGCTGATACTCATCAACGGAAGGCCGCTTTCCATCAATTGGGCGGATGCCAATGTCCCCGCAATTCTTGAGGCGTGGTATCCGGGGTCCTACGGAGGACAGGCGCTGACGGAGATTCTTTTCGGAGAATACAACCCATCCGGCAAACTGACTTGCACCTTCCCGAGGACGGTCGGACAGATTCCATTCAACTTCCCTTGCAAGCCTAATTCCCAAATCGGTGGGGACAGCAAGCGGGGACCTGATGGAGGACAGAGCAGAATCAATACCGCACTGTACCACTTCGGTTACGGATTGAGCTATACAACTTTTGAGTATTCGGGGCTGGAAATTGCTGCCGTTGAGGCCGGAGATTTTCCGGTGAGGGTATCTGTGCAGGTAACCAATACCGGGGATCGGGACGGAGATGAGATTGTGCAGGTTTATGTCAGGGATGTGCTGAGCAGTGTGACTACCTACGAGAAGCGCCTGGCGGGTTTCGAGAGGGTGAGTCTGAAGGCCGGTGAGAGCAAGATGGTGGAGTTTGAGCTTCGCCGGGATGCTTTCGAGCTGATTGACCGCGACTGGAACCGGGTTATCGAGCCGGGAGACTTCCGGATTATGGTCGGGGCCTCCTCCGAGGACATCCGCCTCGAAGGGGTGGTGAGGCTCTAGGCAGCAAGGGCTTTGCGCGGGTTTTGCGGGCGCCACCGGGGCCACTGGGGCGGCGAAACAACGACTACTTCTGAAATTATTTGTATATTTGCAGTCCTGAAACTGTCAGCAACACTGACACACCCGCCTTGGTGGTGGAATGGTAGACACGAGGGACTTAAAATCCCTTGGCCCGAAGGGGCTGTACGGGTTCGAGTCCCGTCCGAGGCACAAACAGCGACCGGCCGGTCGCTGTTTTGTGTGTATTATTCCAGCGTTATCACTAGATCATGCCTAGTCCCAGCCCGGCATCTGCACACGCCGTAAAAAAGTGTATGATAATTTGTATGTACGGAATAATGTACGTATATTTGCAGTCACAAGAAGAATACTTATGACATCAGTTACAGCAACAGGCTTCAGAGCCAATATCAAGCATTACATGGACCTCGTTATTAAAGATAGTCAGGAGGTCATAATCAACAGGGGCAATGAAGCCGCTGTCCTTATCCCAATGGATCAGTACAATGCCATGAAGGAAACAGAGTACCTGATGTCTTCCAAGGAGATGGAGAAGGCTATTCTGACAGGTATGGAAGATGTAAAGAAAGGCAACTTCGTAGAGGTAAATGTCGATGAGCTATAAGATTGCGTTCACCCCTCAAGCTATGGAAGACTTCAATTACTGGAAGTCCACGAACCCAAAGACTGCGGAAAAAATTAAGAATCTTCTTCGCGAATTGAGGGAGCATCCCTTTACTGGAACAGGAAAACCGGAGGCGTTGAAATATCAGTTCAGCGGAGCGTGGTCCAGAAGAATAAATCACAAGGACAGGCTCGTATATCAGGTTGACGGAGATGTTGTAACGGTTTTCGTTCTTGCAATGCGGTATCACTATACGAAATAGAACAGTCAACTGAAAGACTATGGCAAAGAAAAAGTTCCGGATTACCGAGAAAGACTTCCTCCTTGCCAACCGGAAGGCCTCGAGAGAGGAGGAGATTGCACAGTACGGCAAACAGATTCTGTTCCGTACAATCAAACAGAAATCAAAGAAGGTCTATGACCGCAAGCGTCTGAAAAAGGCAGGCATCAACTCTGATGACCTGCCTTTATACTTGTCTGTGAGGGGTTTATTCCGGTCTACAACTTTGTGGTCCACAATTTTGTGGACTGAATGCAAAATGTTATATTTGCAAAAATAAAGATTTATGAGTAAGCCCTTTGTATACGGAACAGCCGTCTTTGGAGAGAACTTTACTGATAGGAAAGAAGAGACCAGACGCCTCAAATTGAACTTTGAGGCGGGGGTGAATACTATTTTGATTTCTCCTCGCAGGACAGGAAAAACCTCTCTTGTCTATAAAGCCGTCGAACAAATTGAAGACCCATCAATCAAGGTGGTGATGATGGATATCTATGATTGCCGTGACGAATATGAATTCTACGAACGGTTTGCCTCAGCGATAATCAAAGGCTTGGCCTCAAAGGCGGAACAGGCAATAGCACTCGCTAAAAGCTTCCTGTCTCGTCTTTCTCCAAAGATATCAATCTCACCCGACACGTCTCAGGAGTATTCACTATCTCTGGGAATAGGTCCAAAAACAGAGAAGCCGGAGGAAATCCTTAACCTTCCCGAAATAATCGCACAAAAAAGAAATATCAATATAGTTGTTTGTATTGATGAATTTCAGCAAGTTGGTGAATTTCAAGACTCTATCTGGTTCCAAAAGAAAGCGAGGGGCGTTTGGCAATTGCAGAAAAATGTGTCTTATTGCTTGTTTGGAAGTAAGAAACACATGATGGAGAAACTGTTTCAGGACAAATCAATGCCGTTCTATCAATTCGGAGATTCTTTTTTCCTGGGACCTATATCCAAGGACGCCTGGGTTAATTACATAGTTCAGCGCTTTGCTACAAAGGGGATGACAATTTCAGAAGAAATGGCAGGTCGCCTGTGCGACAGAGTCCAGTTGCATTCATCCTATGTTCAACAACTTGCTTGGAATGTAATGATAGAGACTGAAAGTGATGTTACGGAGGAGACGCTGGAGAGTGGCTATGAACTCCTATTGCGACAGACCTCAGCTTTGTTTATGCGCCAACTGGAGAACCTGACCGTATATCAGATGAACTATTTGAAAGCTTTGGACGCAGGTGTCCACACGGGCTTTCAGTCGTCAAACATTCTGGAGGAATACCGCATGGGCAGCAAATCAAATATCACACGAATAGAGAATATTCTTCTAAACAAGGAACTGATAGACAAAAGGTTGGATGGCATATATTTCGCTGATCCCGTATTCGCTTATTGGTTCCACAGGGAATATTGTCTGTAGGCCTCGAGACCCTAGCTTTTGACTGCCTGAACGAAAAGCTTGAGGGCCGGGACCAGGATGATGGCTGCAATCACAAGGCTGACAACAGGGTCGATGATATAAAGACCGGTTTTGGCGATGACAATGCCGGAAACCAGCACCCCCACGGAAACCAGAGTGTCTGAAAGCATATGCAGGAAAGACGCCTTGATATTGATATCCCTGTCCTGCTCGCGCATCAGAAGGTAGGCCGTCACACCGTTTATTATTATCCCGATACCCGCGGTAAGGGAAACTATTGTCCCCTGCACCGGCTCCGGGCTTATGAGCTTGCTTATCCCCTCCACTGCGATGAGGGCAACCGCTGCAATCAGCAGCACCGCATTCGCTATCGTCAGGCCCTTCGCCGTTTTCGGCTTCGACGCCGCAATATTGACCGCAACAAGAGAGATGAGAAGGGTCGCCACATCGCTGAGGTTATGCCCCGCATCGCTCACAAGACCCGCGGAAGAAACGGCCATTCCGACGCCGGCTTCGATAACTACATAGAGAAGATTTATGACTGAGCAGACTATCAGCATCTTGCTGAGCTGCCGGTTGTGTACGTGATGTTCGTGTGCCATATTGTATCGTTTTGTCCGGATGCAAAGGTAGGTGGCTTTTCGTGCAACTGAATTGCAAATTGAGTAAATTTGCAGCGTACAAAATCGCAGCACTATGGAAGAAGAATTACTTCGGGAAGCGGGCATCAAACCCACTGCCGCCAGAATCCTGATTATGCGCGCTATGGGCGCGGCGGACCATCCCCTTTCTATGGCGGAAATCGGGGATGCGCTGGAGACGGTAGATAAGTCGGTGATATCCCGCACGCTGGCACTGTTCAGGGAAGGCGGCCTGATTCACGTCATCCAGGACGGGTCGGAGAGCGTGAGGTATGAGTTGTGCCACTGCGCGCACGCGGGGGATGACGGGGACCTGCATACGCATTTCCACTGCGAGTGCTGCGGACGCACCTTCTGCCTGAAGGACGTTCCCGTGCCTGTCCCGACCCTGCCGGAAGGCTTCCGCGCGCACTCGGTGAATTATGTGATATCCGGCATCTGCCCGGAGTGCTTGCGGTAGGGGTGTTTCTCACCTCTGAAACTGCTGCGGGCGTGCAGGGCCATAGCCTGCCGCTGTGCTTCTTCGAAAGTCAGGGGATGCTTGCTCATTTCCTCTATTTCAGCAATTGCGCCTTCGACATCCCGCTCGTAAGGCTCTTTGATATAGGCTTTCTGTTGCATATAGGTGGTGTTTGGTTTGTTTACGATATTGTCGGTTTGCCCACGGATTGTCGGTTTGCCCACGGATGGGGCTATTATTATACGCGGAGTTGACGGAAAAGTTTCATCACGTGGGCGAGAATCTGTGCCGATTGATGCCGTACGGGGATGGGGCGTTTTTCCGTACCTAGCAGTTGGCGTGAGCCAAGGAGAAATAGCGGGATTGAGTTGTTGAGAACGCGGTTTGCGTTGTTCCAAATCGTTTTGGAACAAGGGCCGTCGAGGGACCCGGAGAGTCACATTGTCCACGAGTCAGAC
>JBJEBK010000013.1:0-49581 GCA_051869975.1 Candidatus Cryptobacteroides sp.
GCAAAAGTACGCAGGTGTTTCACACTATGCTATATGTGCTGGGCCGGACGCTTTCCTCTTTTCAATAGAGTCAGACTTGAAGAACAATCTATAAGCATAGTTCGGAGTTGACATAACGACTGATGAGGACCAATAGTAACCCCACTCGCCGGCAACATTAACAGTGTTATATTGCTGGTAACCGGCAGCAGGAAGGAAAATGCTGGTACCTTTTGTATATTGCCACCGAAAATTGAACAGTTTTGCCACTGAAAAGTGAACAGGTAAAGACCCGATTGCAAAGGTATTCATTTTTCTGGTTTTTGTTTCTGTTTTCGTTCTTTCATCCATTTTTCAGTGGCCTTGATTCTGAACGATGGGCCATTCATATCAACGATGTAAGCCTTGAAGGTCAAGCGGTCTACAATTGCCGCTGCAATGACCTTGTCCGTAAAGATCTGGTCCCACTTGTCGAAGCCGAGGTTTGTCGTTATGATAATGGATTTCAGTCCGGCACGGAGAGATATAAGGTTGAAAAGGGCCTCGGCACCTTCCTTGTCAAAAGACTTGTAGCCACATTCATCAAGTATCGTAAGGTCGTATTTCTCAAAGCGTTTCTGGAGTCTGGACAGCTTCCTCTGCGATTCCGACTCTTTGATTTCCACGAGCAGTCGCGGTACTGAAGCATAGAGGACATTGTAGCCGGCAAGGCAGGCCTTTATCCCCAAGCCTATGGCCGTATGAGTCTTTCCTGTACCAGGATTGCCATACATAATGATGTTCTGGTTATCGCGTATAAAGTCAAGCGTTTCGAGTTCCGGCAGAGCGATTGCCATATCTTTTGGCAGTTCAGCCCTGTCAAGGTCTTCAAGGTATTTGAGCTGCGGGAAGTGAGCCTTGTTTATCATAGCCTTTCTACGCACCTTGTCACGATATTCCGACTCCCTGTTCAAGAGCTCTGCCAGGAAGCGGTCGTACGACCACTTTTGGGTTGTAGCATCCTTCAAGAGGACGTCCAGACTGCCTTTGACGCCCCGAGCTTGAGCATCCGGCACTTGTCATTTATGGATTGTAAGTATGAGCCCTCCATCATGATTGTACACCTTTTGAGTTTGATTTGAACATACCATCGAGCATTTTAAAGTTTATGGCAGCCCCGTCTTCAATTGTTTGGCTCCAAGGCAAGTCCAGCACCTGTTCTGAGGAGCGATTATCCGAGAGAACAGTTTTGAGACGATCCAGAGTAATGGTATGGATACCTTTCATCTTGGCTACATTGACTGCCGAACAGAGTTCCTGATAGTCATAGTTGTTGTCTTTGCCCCATATCAGCAACTCCACGAAGTCACGAGGTTTGTCCGCGAAGTAAGTATCGAAAAGATTCTGGACGCCGGGAGGCGTTTGACGCAATGCATATGAGTTGCGTAATGCCCCGGGCTTGACCTTCAGGACTTTCAGGTAATGCTGGATGTCAATGCGGTTGTCATTGGCAATGAAGCTGCGCTTATGACGAGCTATCTCGTTCTTGGAAGCCCCATCGGTGTCGTAGATAACGATGTCATCGCTATATTTCTTGAACCAGACTTTATGGTTGACGTACTCAAACGGTACTGAGTAACTGACAGTATCTATATGTATGGTGGACAACTTATCCACCTGTCTGAAGTCTGCTTCAAAGCAGGCCATCTCGCTATAGACAGGCAACATTGCCGCAAGCTCCTCTTGGATGAGCACATCTACCTTGGCATTGTCTTCACGACAGACCCCAAGCAGATACTCGTTGGCTTCATCGAGACTGTCGAAGTGGTCTCTATGACTGAAGGCCCTGCGCCGGAGTACTTCTACAGCCCTCTCAACATGGCCTTTTTCATTGCCGGAACGCACATTGCAAAAGCGGTGAGCGAAGCCATAGTAGCCTTCAAGTTGGGATAGCTCTATAGTTGGCTTCTTCTCTCCACCTGTGAAGCTCTTGACAGCAGTACGCATATTGTCATATACCATCGTTTGCGGTACATGTCCCCAGAAGGAAAAGGCCCGGACGTGGGCTTCCATCATCGCCTGCTTGTCCTGATGGGTAAACAACCTGCCCCACCTGCCATTGCTGCACAATGCCACAGCGCCCATATTGAACACAGTGAGAGAACCTTTGATATAGATCTTCACCTCGCCCCAGTCGAACTCCATGAGTTCTCCTGGAACATACTTCTGTTTGATGAAGCAGTCCTGAACAGATGCCGATGTCTGGGCTGTTTTATTACGGATATATCTCACTACTGTGCGATAGGATACCTCATGGCCCTGCCTAAGAAGTGCTTCGTGGATGTCAGCGGCTCTCTTCCGCTGCTTTTTGAGACCGGTAGCCAGTTTGACGGCGTTCTGTTCAAGCTCTTTGTCAATCAGAGCCTTGATGTCTGCAGTAAGAACCGGGCTGTCCACTTCGCGGACCTTGTACTTGGGCGTAGCCTGGAGTAGGTCTTCATAGCCTTCGGGATGTTCCTTGTCGGCTATGGTTGCATCGTAAAGTTTGCGTAGCCCAACGACTGTAGTTCGGCTTACGCCTCGGATTCGGGCAATCTCGCTATTGCTCAGATTGCGACGAAAGTCTCCAAAGATGTCATTTCGTTTCACGTAATCAATCATTTGCTCGGGTTTTATAGACCCGAAAGTTAGTAATAATGTTGGGGGTGGACGGCCGCAGGTGTGCCCTTGCAAATGATCTTCAACTGTTCAATTTTCGATGGCAATCACTGTTCAAATTTGGATGGCAGTGGACAACCTTTCCAGCAAGAAACAAGATATCCGTTAACTCCATTCTGTTGTGTCCAGGTCCAGGTACATTTATCCATTAATTCTTGCCACTCAGCAGCCTTAGGCATACGCCACTTCCCGCCGCATATAATATGCGCCACGTCATCTTCAGGATCAAGCTCGGCTGTATGGTCAATTGTTCCATAATCAATCTCTGTCGGGACAGGGACATATTTGGTAAGAGTAAATTCTGTTCCCTCGCACAACTCATATGTTTTCCAACTGTAATTACTCTTTGCTGCTGTCTCTCCCCACGAATAGCGTTCCCCATAGTCTTCCGGATTCTTTGCCCTGACATTACAGCTGCCCCATTTGACGCTCAAGCCCAAATCCACAGCCTCTCCATCATATTTTGCAACGAAAGTGGCATATTTGTCAATATTTGCTTTTACCCCGAACACTCCGCGCTTGATTTTGACAGAGGTGCCGGTGTGCTTAAAGGTGCCTATATGTGTTTCAGTCTCTAAGGTCATTGTAAATCCCTTGGACAGCGAAACAGGAAGGGAGATAATATAGTAATTGGAGCCACTGGCGAAAGTGGTTCCGCTCTTTGGTGTCAGGGTTATCTCTTTTTCACCTGAAACAACTGCCGAGACAGTCGGCTTGCCGTCAGAGCCCATGCTCAGTTTCACTTGGCCGGCAAGATTTTCGTTGTTATTGCCCTTGAAAGTAATCTTTTGGATATCACCTCTCGAAAGACTCAACTTGATGCCGCCGCAGACATTTTTGAAAGCGTAGTCATTATTTGCAGAATGGGCAAGAGTGATGAAGAGATGGTCATCGAAGGTCCCTTTCACCCCCTTCTGCTCTGCCGGAAGGGTGGTGGTTACATAGCTTCCGTCACAGGTAGCAGAGGAGTTATACGGATACAGGCCCCAGCGGTTGGTCGAAGCAAGTTCCGCACTGCCGATTTTGTCTGAAGTAGTGAATTCGGCAATTTCTGCATTCTCAGTGTTTTGTGAGACATAGCGGGTGCCGGTGCTGCCGTAGAAGATATTGATTTCGTCCTTTGGTATCCACAAGATGGTTCCCACACCCTCAAGATTTACCGAAAGCGTGGTCTTGGTATCACCATCGCTTTCGGCAATTGCCTTGATGTCCGGGGCTCGGAAAGACTCGATTTCATTGAGTCCAAGCTGACTGCAGGAGCATACAAGCGCAAAGATTGCCGAAAAAACAATGGACTTTTTCATCAGAACAGGTCCTCCTCTGATGTTTCTTCGTTTGACATGACAAGGATACTGTTCTTTAAGGCAATTTCAATCACCTCCACCTCCGGGGTGACATAATCAATTTGGGCTGAATATTTCTTATTGCTGGACATAACGCGAAAGTAATCATTATTTCGCTCACTTGCAATTACTTATCCGGATATTTGCATCAAATTGCGAGGCCGAGGTGGAAGCCCAGACAGTGAGTTCCTATGCTTGGCCCGAGGAATATCTGATGATTGTTGAAGAAGCGGTAGCGGATACCGGGTTCCAGTTTTGCAGTGAATACTGAAGATGGGTTTCCGCTGTTGTCCTTCAGGAAGTCCGCTCCGATGTAGCCGTCAATGTAAAATGCCCATTTGTCCTTCGTTCCCATATGGAAATAGCGTCTGCCATAAAGACTGGCACCGAAACCGGTTCTGTCAAATCGCTGTTCTGCCGATTCTGCTGCGGAACCGAGCCTGTATTTCGGGTCGCTGATGGAAATGCCGGCGGTCCAGTTGTCGTCAATTCTGTAGCCCAGGGTAATCTCGTGGCCGTTTCTGTCATTGCCGAAGGTGTACCTTACGCCGATTTCTTTTCGCGGAAGCCAGTAATCTGCATTTTCAATCCCGTTCTCCTGAGCCTTAAGCTCGACTGAGCATAGCCCCATTGCCAATGCAGCTATGCAAAATGTTTTGAAAACCTTATTCATAAATAGTCTCTCAATGATTAACATAAATGTTTAACAGGGTTGTTAATGCAAAATTCCTGCCAGTCCGTACAGGAAAAGCCCTTCAGGTGTACAAAACAGGGCGGGAATGTGGGACAATCGCGCCTCAGCGCGACGGCGGAGGCCGGGATGAAGCGTAGCGGAATCGGCAGGCAGGCTAGATCGTAAACGCGTCAAAGCCGCCGTCGACGACGCAGACGGTGCCGGTGACAGCCTTGGAGGCGTCAGAGGCGAGGTAATGCAGGGTGCCGAGGATTTCGTCAGGCTCCAGGAAGCGTCCGAAAGGAGTGTGCCCGAGAATGGAGTGTGACCTGTCAGTCAAAGACCCGTCAGGATTGGTCAGCAGAGTGCGGTTCTGATTGGTCAGAAGGAATCCCGGAGCTATAGCGTTCACCCTGATTCCCTCTCCGAACTTAATCGCCATCTCAGCACACAGATACTTCGTCCAATTCACCACCGCAGCCTTCGCAACACCATAACCAGCAACCCTCGTAAGAGGCCTCAGAGCAGACTCCGAAGCAAAATTGATAATAGAACCCTCTCCCCTCTCGGCCATAGACCTCGCAAAAACCATAGTAGGGATAACAGTACCGAAAAGATTCAGGTCCGTCACCTTGCGCACAGCATCGATATCCAGGTCGAAAATAGTCTTGTCCGGCGGCACGGTAGCGGCCGGCATATTGCCTCCGGCGGCATTCAGCAGCACATCCACCCTGCCGTACAGCCGAAGCACCTCCTCATAATTCTTCTCCAGCAGAGCCTTATCCATCACATCGGAAAGCAGGAAAACCGCCTCCCCGCCCTGAGCCTTCACAGACTCGACCAGAGCCGCCCCTTTCTGAGCAGAACTCTGCCTTCCCAGGAGCACAACCTTGGCTCCCTGCTGCGCAAAATACTCTACCGCAGCACTGCCCAGAATGCCGCAGGCACCTGTGATAACTATCACCTTATCTTTGATATCAAACAGATTTCTCATAATTCCATTGTTCTTATAATTCCTTCCTGCAGTCCACGAAGCTCCGCAAGACTGCGCATACGACCATAGCACGAATAGCCCGGGTTGGACTTGCGATTGAGGTCATCGCACATCTGATGTCCGTGGTCCGGACGCACAGGGATGCTCACACCCCGCTTCTGCTCCACCTCCAGCAGGGCCTTCATCATAGCATACATATCCACATCCCCCTCAAGCAGGTTAGCCTCATAGAAATCCCCTTCCGGGCTGCGCCTGGTGGTGCGAAGATGCACAAAGCCCACCCTGTCGCCGAACTCGCGAAGCATTGCCGGGCAGTCGTTGTCCGCCCTCACTCCGAAGGAGCCCGTGCAGAGGCAAAGCCCGTTGGAAGGATTCGGCACAGCCTCAATCAGGGCCCTGAAATCCTCAGCCGTAGAAAGGACGCGAGGAAGACCGAGCAGCGGATAAGGAGGGTCGTCCGGATGGATAACCATAACGCTCCCGCATTCGTCCGCAACGGGACATATTTCCCGAAGGAAAAACACCAGATTGGAGCGCAGCTGCTCCGCGCTCACCCCACGGTAGCGCTCCAGCGCCTGGCGGAACTGCTCCAGGGTAAAGCTCTCCTCGCTTCCCGGAAGGCCCGCAATCATATTCCTTACTATCAAGGACTTCTCATCTTCGTCCATAGCCTCATAGCGAAGCCGGGCCCTCTCTATCTCCTGCGGAGAATATTCATCGAAAGCCTCAGGCCTTCCGAGTATGAAGAGGTCGAATGCCATAAAGGCAGCCTTTTCGAAACATAGGGCCCTGGAGCCGTCCGGCATAGTGTACTGCAGGTCGGTCCTGGTCCAGTCAATCACCGGCATAAAGTTGTAGGTGATGTAATGGATACCGCAGGAGGCAAGGTTGCGTATGGTCTGCTTGTAGTTCTCTATGTAGCGCAGATACTCCCCTTCCTCCGTTTTGATATGCTCGTGCACAGGCACGCTCTCCACCACAGACCAGCGAAGGCCGTGGGCAGCAACCTCCTGCTGCCTCTTCTTTATTTCTTCAACGGGCCATATTTCCCCATTGGGGATATGGTGCAGCGCGGTGACTATATCCGTCACTCCCGCCTGCCTGATGTAAGCCAGACTCACCGGGTCGGAAGGACCGTACCAGCGCCAGCTTTCAGTCATTCTGTACATAAGGCTCCTACAATTCTATTCCCCAACCGGGTTCATATTCCCTTCCCCAGTACTTCATAGCCTCGGCATCGTCGAGAATGCGTCCGCTGACGGGCTCTATTCGCAGGGACCTTCCCACTGTCTGGGCTATATTGCCGAGCTGCACGAGCTGGGTGCTGATGCAGGCCTCGTTGATATCGGAATTGAGCTTCTCGCCCTTGCGTATGGCATCGAACCAGTTCTGGAAATGGAAGGCGTCGAGCTGCTCGCTCGGATTCAGAAGGTTGCCGGTTTCGAACTTCAGCTCGCTCTTGACATCCTTCACCACCTTGCCGCCCAGGTCCACAATCTTGTACTCGTTGCCTCCGTTCAGGTAGAGAGTGCCGGCCTCGCCGTAGAAGGCCACTCCCACACCGTTGCCGTCCACAGGGGAATTGTTGCAGCTGCGGCCCTCCCAGGAGCCTGATGCCTTGTCTCCGAACTGATAGGTAATCAGCTGTGTATCAGGGAACTGCCAATCGTCCTGATAGCGGTATCTGCCGCCGATGGAGCTCACCAGAGTAGGATATTCCACATCCAGTCCCCAACGCAGAAGGTCCACAAAATGGGTACCGTTGTTAAGGGCCTCGCCTGTTCCCCAGTTGCGGAACCAGTGCCAGTTGTAATGCACAATGTTGTCCCTGTACTCTTCCCTCGGTGCCGGACCCTGCCAGAGGTTCCAGTCCAGATTCTCCGGGACAGGAACTACCTTGCCTGTGCCTATGCTAGGCCTGTTGTTGACATACCAGGACTTGCCGTACTGCACGCGGCCTATGTTGCCCGCCTTGATTTCCGCAATGGCAGCCTGGATATTGGGCCAGGAGCGCCTCTGGTTGCCCACCTGCACGACCTTGCCGTATTTGAGCGCAGCCCTTACGAGAAGTTCGTTTTCGGCCGGATTGTGGCTGGTAGGTTTCTCCAGATAAACGTGCTTGCCGGCCTTCATAGCCATAATTGCAGCCTTGGCGTGCCAATGGTCAGGCATAGCGATAACCGCAGCATCGAAATCCTTGTGCTCCAGGAGTTTGCGTATATCGGTCTCGGCCTTCGGCCTCTTGCCTGTAATGGCCTTCACCTGCTCGCAGCACCTTTCGAGGGCATTGCGGTCGCAGTCGCACACATACACCACCTCGCAGCCCGGCATCTTGGCAAAGCTCTGGGCAAGGGCGCTGCCGCGGGAATTTACTCCTATCACACCCAGACGGATGCGGTCGTTGGCACCCAGGATGGACCCCTTGGAGGAAACGGCAAAACCCGGGATAGCATTAGCTAGCGACAAAGAAGCCGTAGCCAAGGCGGCTGTCTTTAGAAATTCTCTTCTGGAACTCATACTCTTTTAATTATTTTCTTGATTATAAAATACAAAACCCGCAGCACCAGCAATACAAGCCAAATTGCCAGCGCTATGATGCACACATAGCCTATTTGGGTAAAAAGCTCATACCAGGGCTTGGCATAGGCAATCACCGCCCCCGCATTGATGGCAAAGGAGGCCAGGAAGCAGCCCAGCGCCACCCACAGTTCCCGCTTGATGTGCGAGCCTTTGATTACTATATCTTTCATCTCAGAACTTCATATAAGGAATCTTGTAATACTCAGGGAACAGTATCGTCCTCTGCTCCTCCATAGCCTTGTTGCCAAGAAGACAGAGCACGGTGGCGCAATAGGCTTCCTCCACCACATTTTCGGCCTTTTCGCCCGTAATGCAGGCGGAACAGAAAGCCGAAAGGATGACATCGGACCCGTCATTGTCCACACCAATCATATTCTGACCTCCGTTGACGCTGATTTTCCCCTCGATTATGTTGTGGGGAATATACTGTCCCTTGACCTCGGGTCTCCAGCTCGGACCTGCGAGCGGCACCGAAGTCAGGACTTTCTCCTTCATACTGTCTATAAGGCATTCTATGCCGGAGCGGGAATTGTCCTCTTCCAGATAATACACGCCCTTTGCCAACTCCATAGTACCCTTCTTGCCGAGAATCTGGTCTTCCATACCGTTGAACTTGTTGGAAATCAGGGACTCGTAGTTGATTTTGCGCCCGTCGGCATAGCGGTAAATCACATTGACCGAATCATAGACCTCACGCCCGTCCTTCCAATAGACTATGTCTCCCACACCCGTGATGCTCTGCGGAATATGTCCGACAGCCAGATTGCACACCTCTATCTGGTGGCAGGCAAGCTCGGTCATCAGGCCGCCCGAGTACTCTTTGTAGAGCCTCCAGTTGATTTGCCTTTCCAGTTCAGGCGAAGGCACTTCCCTTCTCCAGTCGGCATTCCTGAACCAATGGCAGCGCATCCCGACGATTTCCCCTATAAGACCCTCGTGCAGGAGTTTCATCCCCTGCAGATACTTCTCGTCGAACATCCTCTGCATACAGAAATAGAGCACCTTGCCGGTCCGCTGGTAGGCGTCATACACCGCCTTGCACTCATCCAGGGTGCGGGCCATAGCCTTCTCGCAGAAAACGTGTTTCCCGGCGCTCAGGGCGTCGAGGGTGATGGCGGCGTGGGATCCAAGAGGGGTGGAGATGATGACTCCGTCTATATCCTTATCTTCCAGCAGCTTGCGGTAGTCCCGGTAGAGCTTTGCTCCGGGACACAGTGCGGCCGCTGCCTGAAGGTTAGGTTCGTAGCAGTCACAAAGGGCAACTATGCTGGCGTGAGGGATGAGCAGCAGATTGTGGATATGGTACTGCCCCCTGGAGCCTGTGCCTATGAGGGCAATGCGGGCCTTCTCCCCGCTTATTTCCCTGATTCTTTCCGGAGTGCAGGAACTCAGCCAAGGAGCGCCTGCAAGAAGCGCCGCCCCGCCGGCCACACAACCCAGCTGCCTCAAAAATTCTCTTCTGTCTTCCATCTATATTTCGTAGCTTTTAATCACAGTATCTTCAATTTCGAGTTTCCCGCCGCAGACCATAGCCGCAGTGCTCAGCACCTCCGCTTCGAGCGGGTCAGCGCATTGCACGCTGCACAGCCTTCTGCCGGTGACCGGCTCCCCGCTTCGGGGATTGACTATGTGGGCGCTGTAGGATGGGCTGTTGCCCGATATGGACAAGGCCCTGTCCTGCAGGCTGAAAACTTCGAGCAGCCTTCCGTCATAGGGAGAGTGCAGCTCCACCTGCCAGGGCGCCCCCGCAGGGTGCTGACCCATAGCATATATGCTGCTCATACCGAAATCCAGAAAGGCGCTGACCACGCCCTCCTTTCGGAGCAGTCCGACAATGCGTCCGAGAGTCCAACCCTTGGCAAAGCCGCCGAAATCAAGCTCCGTCCCCGTATCAGCGCTGCTCAGGCAATGCTCTTCGAGCTTGATGGCTGAGAAGTCCCTTCGGGTAATATCGAAAAGGCCACCCGTGAGCTCCCGATAGAGGGCGCACTGCACGAGAGCCTGCTCCAGTTCTTCGCTAAGGCGCACCGTCGTGCCGGCTTTCAGTGCCTTGTTGACGGCAAATACTTCGCTTTCCGGCGAAAACCTGTCGAAGACAGCCTCATCCCCGCTCACCAGAGAGCAGATTTCATCCCATATCCGGGAGGATACGCTTTCCGAGAGTCCCCTTGCCAGGATATCGAACTTTGTTCCCATAGCCCGTCCTATCGAGCCGTGGAAAAACACCTGTCCCGGGTAATATGTAAACTGGGGATTCGTCATTGTCCGTTTGCGAGCTTGACAGCAGATGTTGTAAGATAGTATTTGCTCAAAGTATTGTCTGCTTCCCAGTCCGGGAATTTTACTCCCCTGAGGTAGTCGAAAAACTGGCCGGCTACGAGATTGAAATGGTCTTCGTGGCTTATCCTCAGGCTCTGGGGTATCACCAGATGCCACTCGTCCTTTCCTGACTTTTCGACCGTCACGCCTTCGCAGGCGCTGCACAGGGCCTGAAGTGCGCACAGGTCAATATCTCCCTTCAGATAGAGTTCCTTGCGGGAGTCTCCCGGGTTCTGCCTTACAATCAAATCGCAGCCCGTTCCTTTGTAAAGAGCCTCAAAAGAATCCCCGCGGCCCTTCTTCGCCTCCCAGTTCCAAAGCACCTCGATGCGGGCGGGAATGCCTGCAAGCGAAAAGTCTATGCTTCCGTTGGACATCACCTGAAGGTCCTTCCTCTCAATCGGGCAGACACAGGTGGATTCGACATACTGATTGTAAGTGACCTTGGTAGGATAATGGTCTGCTGCAAGCAGGACAAGGTCGTTGCTGCCTATACTCTGCCCCGGGAAGCACTGCCACATCAGCAGGTCCACAAGGTGGGTGGTGACATCGGCTATTCCCTCTCCCTGCACGGAGGTGTCGTAGTACCAACGAGGGCGGTGCAGAGTCTTGCCGTCAACCTTTTTGAAGAAATGATGCACGCTGCGCATCTTCACCGCAGGGCCGTTGCTGCAGTCGAACTCTCCGAAGAGAGTCTTGTCGGCAAGTATGTCACGGCTCAGGATATTGACTATATCGTACCTTTCGGTCATCATATCCATAATCACCAGACCCTTCTGCTCCGCAAGAGCGTAGGCCTTCTGAAGGGTGCGCCAGCCCTCTTCATCTATTGCCATAGGCTTGTCGGCAAGCACATTGTAGCCTTTCTCGACTGCCGCGAGTATGTAATCGGCCTTACGGTCGTTCCTGCCGGACAGAATCACAGCCTCAAGCCCGGAAGCCTGCGGTATGCTGTCCATATAATTCCGCGATACGACTTCCTGCAGCTGCCAGCCGCAAGGGTTGTCGGCTCTGCCGTTATATTCGCCAATCGCAATCTTGAAATCAAACAGGTCAGTGACATCTGCCGGAGAATAAACCTTCACAACAGGGTCAATGCCCTTCTGCATATTCTTGAAGACCAGGGAGGCGTGGAAATGCCCCGGGTCCACCACGGACAGCTTCACGGGGAGATAGTCCTTGAGAATCTGCGCTGCATCCTTGCGTCCAAGCTCCATTGCCTCCTCAATGCTTACGGCAGCGCCTCCCCTTTCTAGGCTCATATTGGATGCCTTCATAAAAGCGAAAATCTCTATGGTTTCCTTCGGGTCTATGGGAGCCTGCCCGGTAAGGAAATAATCCAGAATCTTGTCCAGCAGCACCTTATAGCCCATATAGCCTCCTGCCGCAACGGTGCCGGTCTCGGTAATGGCTGTGCCTCCGTAGATATTCGGGCCCTTGCTTACAGCCCTGAAGGTGCCGAGCCTGCCGTCTTCCCATACGCCGGATACTATATCACCATAGTCCGAATGCACCCTGCTTACGCTCTTGCAGCCCGGGCCCATAACGGTGTAGAGGGTCTCGACTCCGTGGATGCCGTAGAAGCCGAAGTCCGGATGGGTAGGCTCCGGGTGATGGGGAGAATAGCAGTCAGCCCCTAGCACCTTGCCGTAGGCGCCTTCCCTGAGCTTGACATTTTCGGTCGAATAGCGCAGCGCCGAAGATGAGAATATCTGAATCCCGTACTCCTCGGCGAGGCGGTAAAGGGCTATGGTCTCACCGAGGGTTGCTCCCGCCGGCTTGTCCACATAACAGAGCTTGCCTGCCTTGAACACCTCGACAGCCTGCTCCACGTGCAGCCTTCCGTCATTGGTTTCGAGCAGCACGCAGTCCACCAAGTCCAGCATCTGAGGAATGGAAGAGCAGATCTGCACTCCGTATTTCTTTACCTCTTCGATGTAGGCCGGTATCCTGCGGTAGCTGGATTCTATGGTGGAGGAGCCGTAAGGATAGGCAGCCACCACCTCGAAGCGCTGCACATAAGGGTCGTCGCCAGAGGTGTTGAGAAGTTGGGCGAACGCAGTGGAATGGGAGGTATCCAAACCTATGATACCCAGCCTGATAACATCTTCCTGAGCATAGGAAGCGAAGGCGGTGCACAAAAGGGCAAGCAGCAGTGTCAGCGGTCTTTTCATTATGCAATATTCAATAAAGAAGCACTATCGTTATTCAAATATAAGCAAGAATTCCGTTTGTTGCGCAGAATACTTGCAGGACAAGCTTCACAAATTTCCTCTTCGAGCATACGGCGCACCGCCTCAGCCTTGTTGGTGAAAGGCACGATGCAGAACATCCAGTCGGCTCTGAGCAGGGCGGGAACCGTAAGGGTAATGGCCTCGCGCGGCACTTCATCCAGAGTATCGAAGCATTTTTCCCGGACCTGCTGTCCCCTGCACACAGGGTCCAGTTCCACCACCTTGACCAGCTTCGGGTCATTGAAATCGGCAAAGGCCGGGTCGTTGAAGGCAATATGGCCGTTCTCCCCCACTCCGAGGCATACTATGTCCACCGGATGCTCTTCCAGAAGACGGGCATACCTCGCGCATTCCTGAGGCACATCGGGGGCTACTCCGTTAATATAGTTCACGCTCCTGAAAGGCAGCAGCGAGAAAATCGAACGGCTCAGGAAATTGGCAAAGCTCTGCGGCCTGGAGGCGTCCACTCCGATGTACTCGTCCATATGGAACACATTGATTCGGCCCCAGTCAATCCCTTCTTCAGCAATCAAGCTGTTCAGAAAAGCACTCTGGGAAGGAGCCGCGGCAAAAATCATATTGATTTCTTCCTTACTGGCGAGAAGCCATTTGATGCGTTCTGCAAGTTCGTCCGCTGCGCATTGCCCCATCTGAGCGGTAGTGTCGAATACCTTTACTTTCAGGCAGTCTTTTTCAAATGTTTTCATTTCAGGCTTGTCGGTTAGATTGATAAATAGTTTTTGCAGCAATTATAGTATAAAGCACATTGATGTCCTTGTCGAAAATGACCAGATCGGCATTCTTGCCCGCTTCAAGGGAACCCATCTGCGAGTCGAGATGCATAATGCGGGCAGGCGTGAGTGTCATCATCTTGACAGCGTCCTCGAGCGGAACTCCGGCCATCCTGACCATAGTGCGCACAAGCCGGTCTGCGGTAGCCACGCTGCCTGCGAAGGCGCTGCGGTCCGGGAGTTTGGCTACTCCGTCCTCCACGATTACAGTCTGTCCCTTCTCCAGGCTTCCGAGCAGATACTCCCCGTCAGGCATACCGGCCGCCCTCATGGAATCGGTGCAGAGGGCAATCTTGTCCGGACCCTTGAATCTATAGACAAACTGCAGCAGCGGAGCCGGAAGATGCACCCCGTCGGCAATGATTTCCACCGTCGTATCGTCCAGAAGATAGGCAGCCTCCACCGCGCCTGCCCTTCGGAAGGCGTTTCTGCGGGTCACCGAAGACATAGCGCAGTACAGGTGGGTGAAATGGCTGTAGCCGTGCCGTGAAGCCTCGACGACCTGCTCATAGACGGCATCGGTATGGGCGATGGAAGCGAGTATCCCCCGCTTTGCGAGTTCATCCCCGAATTCGAGCGCGCCCTCAAGCTCTGGAGCCACGCTCCAGCGCAATATGTCCTGCGAAGCCTCAAGTATGGGAAGATAGGACTCCGGCGTCGGCGTTTTCAGGTACGACGGGTCCTGGGCGCCGCTCTGGGCAGGCGAAAAATACGGCCCTTCCAGATGCAGGCCGAGCAGCCTTGCCCCGTCTGCATTATCTGCCTTGGCCTGCCGGAATACTTCGAAGCTGCGCAGCAGCTCCCCGTCCGTGCAGGTGAGGGTGGTCGGCACCATAGCGGTAGTGCCGTGGGTAGCGTGGATGCGCGCGGCGCCAATAAAGGCCTCCACGGTACCGTCCATAAAGTCGTGGCCGCCGCCTCCGTGCAGGTGTATATCTATAAAGCCCGCGCTAAGATAGGCTCCCCCAACATCCAGCAGTTCATCGCCTTCCTGCACCTGCGCGTCCGGGCAGATCTGCACTATCTTGCCGCTGAGTTTGTCGCATACGAGGTCCAACCCCTCGCAAATTCCCTTTTCGAAGATAAGCTTTGCGCCTTTGATTATCAGTTTGTCCATATTAAGCCTGTTTGCGCCAATAATTGATTTTGTGTCCTTTCAAAGCGAAGAATATTAGGTAAAGGAAGCAAGGAATCAGCACCCAATACCCCGCCCTAAGGCTGCAGTTCTGTGCGATGAGCCCGTAAATCTGAGGCATTATGGCGTTGCCGCACAGTCCCATAATAAGCAGCGAAGAGCCGATTTTGGTGAATTTGCCCAAATTGTGTATGGACAGAGGCCAGATGGAGGCGTAAATCAGAGAGTTCGGGAAGCCCAGTGCGCAGAGGAAGAGCAGCGAGAGGTTGATGTGATGGCCCATAAAGACCACAGGACAGTCGACCAGCACTGCGCAAAGCGAGAGCACCAGACCCAGGAAAGAGCAGATTACGAGCGCCTGCTTTTGGGATATTACCTTTGGTATCAGGAAGATACCTATGATATAGCCAATCATCGTACAGGCCAGCGTGTAGGACGGGAACACCTTGGCTTCAAGCATATCCACTCCCATAGAGCCGGCGTAGTTGATGACCGTGTCTATCGCCACCACCTGACTTCCCACGTGGAAGAAGATGGCAATGGCTCCGAGCACCAGATAGGGATAGGAGAATACGCTTTTGCGGCCAGGCTCTCCGCTGAGCTCCCCGGAGGCGTTCTCGGACTCGGTATCGATTTCCGGAAGGGATGATTTCTTCACGATAAGAGAGAAAATCACAAGTGCGGCACCAAGTATTGAATAAGGCACGATTACCCTTCTGATAAGGTCGTCGAGAATGAGGTTCTTCTCCACCTCTCCCAGAGTTCCGGACTCGATGAGGGCAAAGAGCTCGCTGTCGCCCGGGTCGAGAATCACTGCGGCAAACACCAGAGGAGAAATGATTCCGGCGATTTTGTTGCATATTCCCATAATGCTCATCCTTCGGGCCGCACTCTCGATAGGGCCTATGATGGTGACATAAGGGTTGGCGGCTGTCTGGAGTATGGCAAGTCCGGTTCCTATCATAAAGAGGCCCAGAAGGAAGAGTCCGAATTGCCTTACCAGGGCGGCTGGAACGAAAACGAACATACCAGCAGCCATTATCAGGAAGCCTATCATAATGCCGTTCTTGAAGCCCGTCTTCTTGAGCAGTATGCTGGACGGAATCGCCATCACGAAATACGCAATGTAGAAGGCGAAGGTTACGAAATAGGACTGGAAATGGGTCAGTTCGCAGGAGATTCTGAAATACGGAATCAGAATCGAATTCACCCAGGACACAAAGCCGAAGATGAAAAACATTATGGCGAGGATAATCATCGCCCCAATATTGGTTCTATTCCTGTTCATCGCGTGTTCTGTAAGGTCTGCTTGTCACAAAATCAAAAAACTCGTGGTAAAGGGCCCTGTCCTCTTCGTTGGAGGAATTCTTGAGCCATTTGAGGGCCCAGCTGCCCTGATAGTATGCCAGCGGGCATTGCTCCCATACGCCGTGCTTCTTGAAATAGGCCATATAGTTGCGCAGCTTGTAGCCGCGTCCGTTGCTTGTCATTGCATTGCCGTCGAACTCTATTTCCATACCCATATTGAAGCGCAGGGCCTGCTCGCAGGCGCTGTCCAGACGGCTTTCAGGCACACTGTCGCTGAAGAAATAGTTCGGCTGCAGGTAGGCGCAGGTGAAACCGAAAGATTTCCATTCGGAAAACCCGTCAGCCGAATAATATGGTATCCAGTTGAAACTCAGTTCCTTTTCCAGCAGATAATCCCCTATCTTGCTCATCACCTCGCGTGTCTGGGTAGCCTTTTCGGCAACCCAATAAAAGCCGGCCAGTTCGAGGTATTTGTAGTTTCCCTTTTCGAATCTGCTGATGATTTCGTCGATATACCAACAGCAGGCCTTCAGCCTGTCGGCAGTAAGTGCGAAGTCGAGTTCACGCCCGTCCAGAGCCCCCCAGTACTGTGTTGGAGATGATGCGTCGGCATATTCGGAGTGAGTGATAGGCTCCGGAATGCCTATTACTATTTTGCGTTTGGTCTTCGGAGCCTCACCCATCTCCTTGCAGGCAAGGGCCACGGCCTGCTCCAGCGCATTCACGCCTCCGTCCAGATCGAAATAGTAATCGATCAGGCCCTGCCAGTTTTCCTTTTTGGCAGACGGGAGGGCAACTCCGTTGTATTTGTAGCCGGTCACGAAGGTACTGTTGCCTCTGGAGCCCGCCACATCCATAAATTCGAGCAGCAGGAAGCCGTCGAATAGCCAATCCTTACCACCCTGACCATCCTCACCCATTACATAGTCCTGCAGATAGTTCCCGCTCCATTTGTACGGGCTGCGGTGATGGCTTCCTCCGTAGAGAAGCACCATATCGGAAGGTATTTTTTCTTTCGCCACAGCAATCTGCTCCTCCTCGCCCGGCTTGATATAATCCTTCCAATCGGGCACCTCCTTGGCCTTGTCCTCACAGCTGAGGAGCAGGCCAAGCGAAAGGCAGGCAAGCAAAATGTTCATTATCTTTTTTGTCATTTCGGAAGATTTACTCTCTGTGCGGAATAAGCTTTTACGGTAACTTCCTTTCCGTCAGGAAGTTCTACGGTGTGATCCTCGGCACTCATATTGACCAGCATATAGGCTCTGCGACCCTTGGTGCTCAGCCATTCGGCTCCCATTACTACATTGGTTTTCTGGTAGTTAGGGATGTCAACCACAGGATTGTCGCCTGCAGGAACAAACTCCCTTATGAACTGACCCCCAAGCACTAGGTCGTGCTGACCCTTGCGGAACTCGGCAAGTGTTTTGAGGAACTCCTGCTCCACCTTGTTTTCGTCGCGCATCAGCAGTTCAGGGCTTACCCAGCCGAGCTGCGAGCCCCAGAGCAGGCTCTTCATAGTGATGTAGTTGAATGAGCCGTCGTTGAGTTTCCAAGGCACATAGGTGAAGCCGCTGTAGATGCACCTGTCGGAGTAAAGCACAGGGAAGAGAGGAACCATCTTTATGCCCGGGCTGTGAGGGGAATTGACCACCAGCATCATATCGAAGAGGTCGATATAGCATTCGACGCACTCTTCGGTAGTCATAATGTGCCTGTTGTCATAGAGTTCGGTCCTTATCTTCGTTAGCATCTCCCTGTAGGACTCAGGCCACCAGGCACCGCCGCCCTTCGGATGGCTGTGATGCTCCGCATAGCAAGGCTCGCTTGCGGCGCAGCCTATCTGGTCGATATAGATGCCGTCGGTTCCGAGCTCGGAGAGTATCCTGCGGTTGAGCTCATATTGCACATCCTGCCATATTGGAGAAGAAGGGCAGGTCACGGTATTGATAACCTTGGAGCTGTAAACCTCGGTATAGAGGCTTCCGTCAGGCTTGCGGCAGGATGCCTGCGAGCCGTTGAGCTCTTCGTAAGTATGGTTTGCCGGGTCCCAAAGCCTTCCGTTGATATACGGGGTGACATAGGCACCCATCTTCTGGGCCTTCCCCACCGCCTCCTCAAAGCCCGGTTTTGCCGGAAGATAATCCGGATAATTAGTATCGTAAGGCAGATGCTGCCAGAAATACCAGTGCAGTCCCACGCCCTTTCCGTAATAGTCAAGAGCCTTGTAAAGAGACCCGGTCATTTTTTCGTCCACATCAATAGGCCTGAGCCAGAGGTCGGCATTCTTTACCCAGGAGGCAATCTGTCTGTCCTTCAGAGTTTTGGCGCCCCACTTGGTCTGCTCGATGAATGGCCTGTACACCATACGGGCGGTTTCCTCCCAGCACTGAGGCTCGTAGTAGAGCTGAGCTGACCACGGAAGTGAGAAATGTCCTTCATCGCTCCAGGCATAGGAAGTTGTGACAGACTGATAGAAGACCACGCTCTGGCCTTCGCCCTTCATTCCGAGGTTCTTGTTGCAGCCGTCCCTGTCAGTTGCAGTAAGGGCTACAGTCTGTTTGCCGTTGTGCATCATCACAAGCTGGAGCACGCCCGTGCAGGAAGGGTAACGCATCTGCAGCTGTCCGCCTGTAGGCATATTGTACTCCGCTCCGTAGCCGAAAGGCAATATGCCCTTGACATCCCCTTCCAGACGCTTTACGCTGATGCGGGGATAATCCGCCTTGGTGACAACCCAGCCTTCCGGAAGGCTTGCTTCGATATCCCAGCGCGGAGTCTTGTCCTGCGGGCCGAGGCTCACGCTAATGGTAAGCGGCCACTCGCCTGCTTCTATTACCAGATTCCAGGTGAATCTTACGGTCTGTACTCCGTCCTTCTCTTCGTATTTTCCTCCCTGATAATAGGTGTATCGGGGTTGGAGAGTAGGGTTCTCTCCGCGAGGTCCGAGCAGGGTGATTTCCCAAGGATGGGTATTGCTTCCGCTGGACGGGAGTATATTGACCCCGTCAAAATAGAAATACCTGAAAAAGTAATTCTTGTCGGAACCTCCGAAACGGAGCTCCACCTTGTCGTTCTTCAGGACAAAATCGTCTTCCAGATGCTGCGCGTGGCCCAGGAGCGGGCTCAGCACTGCCAAAGCTATAAGCAACAATCTCTTCTTCATTGTCTGTTCAATATTTCGTGTTCCTTAACCGTTTTCCGTATTATTTTCCTTCCTCCCTTAAGAGGGTCCCAGGTGACTACATAGTTCTTTCCGTCCTTTATGAAAGCAAAGGCGCGGCGGGTCCTGTCGCCCTCCGGGGTTGTCATAATGCACTCGTAGAAGCGCGGGGTGCCGTCCTTGTCCTTGAGCAGCAGGAATTCCCTGTCAGGGTCTTTGAGAAGGTCCTTCTGCTCCTGAGTGAAAGCACCGGAGCGTTTGGCCTCCTCCCAAGCCCTTACCACAGCGAGGTTGTCTTTGGTTAGAGGATGCCTTTTGAGTACCTCCAGATTGCCCATCAGTGAGATTGGCGAGTCGTAGGCAAGAGCCTTGCTGCAGATGTATTCGAGCATATCCGGCTGCATACCTATGGTGGTGCTGTCGCTGTCCACATAGTTCACCCAACCGAAATCGATTGAGCTGAAGTCCTTCGAAATCCTCTCTGCGCAAGGAAGGACATAGCGTTTCATAGCCTTTCTCGTATCCTCCGGCCTGAAATAGTCGAAGGCGTTGCCCCTTGTAAGGATATGCCAGCCGTAATGCGACTTGAGCGCTCCTTCGGAGTATATGGGTTTTTCCGGCAGAGCGTCATATACCCTCTGCTGGGCAAGCGAGACATTGTACCAATAAGGCTCAGGCACATCCTCCGCCCCGTCGAAATACAGGAATTCGAAGCCGGCTTCGCTGTATATGGCTGCCAGATTGCGGGCTATTTCATCCTGGATGTCAGCAGTCTGGTCCAGGCGGATAAAGCGCGGCCAGGAATCCACATCCATAAGCCTTACAAGGGCATTGCGGGCGTGCGCGCAGGCAGTAGTCGAAAGCACTCCCCTGCGGCAGCCTTTCAGCACATCGCCTTCCACATAGGCATACTCCACAAGCTCGTCATCAATTCTGACGATTCTGCGTCCTGCCTCCTGCACCAGCCTGTGGACCTGCCCCTCCACGGGGATATCCACCCGGTCAGGCCCGATTTCTTCTGTCAGAATCAGGTCAAGCACGGTATTGAGACGGCTGTCGGGCACTCCGCCGCAGACATAAGGGTCATCTATTGAAGCCTTTGAATAATGTATATGGAAGCCTGCCTTCATCCCGGCATCCCTGATTTTGCCGGTGATGGTCTTTAGGTCTTCGATTCCGTTGGGGTAGTATCTGTTCCAGAGGAAATGCCCGCAGGTATAGGCGAAATCAGGGTAATACACTACCATATTCTTCATCCCCGCCTCCTTGGCGAACGCTATGTGCTCGTCAATGTTGGCAGGAGTGACATTCCTGAGCTCATAGTAGGACCAGCTGTAGTCCTCCCTTCTTCGGCTCTGCACTCCAAGCGGCAGGCCGTAAGTCCTTTCCAGACAGTCGATTTCGTCCAGAAGCCTATCTTTTGTACCCACTGTCAGAGCTGCATTCACTCCCGTAAGCGCCACATTCTCCTGGGCACCTGCCCAAAGCACCAGCCCTGCGCGGTCCCTGAAGGAGTCGATGCGGGTGCGGGGGTCAAGGCCCATCAGGCATACTCCCCCTTGCTCATCCCAGCTCACATTGAGCCATTCTCCGAAATTGCCGAGCTCCTTTACCGGCAGCTGCACGAAGCGCAGTCCGTCGATTTCCGTGCGCCTTTTGACCCCCATTTTTTCCAGCCTGTAGTCAATCCTCTCGAGGGTGAAGACCAGGCTCCTTGGGGAGATATTGCAGTCTATCACGAAGATGTCCGCTGTCCGGTCGAAGGATACATATAGTTTCCCTTCTTCATAAGCGATTCTGTTTGAAGGGAAAACCATTGGCTTAGCCGGGTACATCAGGAAATTCTCGTTGTCGTATGGCCTGTTCTGGGTAATGGTGCAGAAAGGCAAGGTCCCCTGCTGCGTGTCCAGACACTCCCTGCCCGCGGCCTTGTCATAGAGGCTGAGGGCATAGCCTTCCTCGCTGAGAACGAGGATGCAGGCTTCGTTTTCCAGCACTATCTGTGCGCAGAGTCTGCTGCAAACGAGCAGAAGGGCGAGTACTATGGAGCTTCTGAACTTCATATCAGCGCTTGATGATGACAGGTCCTGCAGGTTCGCTGTGGGCGGACGGCTCGCGGGCATCGAAATAATAAATTCCGAGCTTGTCCATCAGAGCATAGTTCTTTTCCATCCTTTGGGTAAAGCTGCCGTAATCCTTGTTTTCGGCTTCTGTCCAGGCTGCCTCCGCGAGGGCGAACAGGCGCGGATAAATCATAAAATAAAGCCTGTCGGTGTTGTGCACCAGCTCGGTCCATAGATTGGACTGTATGCCGAGCACGGTGTCCATATCGTCCTCCTCAAGGCCCCAGCCTTCGTACCAGGCGTCAGGGAAGGCATAGACATCCTCCAGAGGGCAGAAGCCGTCCCAGGTGCGCCCGCAGCTGTGCGAAGAGTGCTGTATGAAATCATAATACATAGGCTTTCTCGGGCAGAGTATGGTCCTGTACCCCTTGTCAAGGCTCTGCACGAGGGTCTGAGGCCTATCGTGTCGCCACCAGCAGATGACGCTCTGCTCCCGGTCAGGTTCGAACCCCAGCACATCATCCCAGGCAATCATCTGCTTGCCCATAGTCTTGAGCGAATCGCAGATGCGGTGGATGAAATAGCCTTCAGCGGCCTTTATGTCCGGGAGTCCTTCCCTGCGCATAAGAGCCTTAACATCAGGGTCTTTCTTCCAGGCTTCGGAGCCATAGAACACCTCGTCCCCGCCAATGTGAATGTACCGGGAAGGGAAAAGGGAGGCTACTTCCTTGAGAATGGTGGTGAGGTAGGAATAGGTTCCCTCCTTTCCCACATTGAAGGTAAAGTCAGGGAACTGCCCGCTGCCTCCGCCGTTGAACTCAGGGTAGGCCCTGTTGGCGGCACTTGCGTGACCGGGCATATCTATTTCAGGAATGATTTCTATATGCCTTGCAGCAGCGTACTCCACAATTTCACGGATTTCGTCCTGGGTATAGTACTGTGCCACGGTGTAAGGGTCACTGTGGGTACCTATGCCTCCTGTAAGCGCAAGCTGAGGATATGCCTTGATTTCTATTCTCCAGCCCTGGGCGTCAGTCAGGTGCCAATGGAACTTGTTGAGTTTCAGATATGCCATCATATCCAGCAGCTTCATCACTTCCTGCTTTCCGAAGAAATGCCTTGCCTCATCGAGCATAAAGCCGCGCCAGCCGTACCTCGGGGCATCCTCTATGTCTCCAAGACTGACCTGTCCGCTTGCGTACAGCTCCTGCAGAAGGGTCTGGCAGCCGTAAAACACTCCGGCCTCATCTCCTTTTATCCGTATCCTTGAGGAACTTGCGCAAAGCTCGTAGGCCTCTTCTCCAAGGGTCTTGTCATAGATGAGTTCTATGCTTTTGCCTCTGCCTTTGCCTATCGTGAGATTATAGCCCATACGCGAAAGACTTTCCTGCAGAAGCTGAGCTTCCGCCTGCAGCTGCTCATCGGCTACGATTCTGCCGAATTTTTCAAAACTTACGGAGTCGCCCTCAAGCTCGATGCCGTTGGGCTGAGGAATGACCTCCAAGTCCTGTGTTGCCTTCGGGGCACAGCAAACGAAGATAGCGGAAACAAGGGTTAGCAATAGTGTTTTTCTCATAATTGTGCAATTGATTCGGACCATAAGGGAGTATCACCTCCCTTATGGCAAAGATAAGCATTAGAACTTGCTGAAAGGAATGTTGTAGGCCAAAATTCCCTGGTTGAGTCCCATCATATATGCCTGAACGCTGTGTCCGTCAGCTCCCGGAGCAAGCAGCACATAGAATGCGCAGTAGTCGTTGTCTCCAAGTATGGTCTTTCCGGTGTCGAAAGGCGCGCAGTAGAGCATTCCTGTAGGAGCGAAGCCCGTACCCTTAGGACCGCCGTTGGACTCGACTCCGTTCTTGTCTCCCTCACGGGTATCGAAGAGGAATCCGTCAACCATAGAATTCAGACCAGGAGTTGCGCCGAGATTGGCCACATACATTCTTGAGAAGTACTTGAACTGTCCGCCTTCTGACGTAGCCGAATACTGGCCATTGTGCATAGCAGCCAGGTAAGTGCCGTTGATCTTGATGACATCGTAGCCGAGGGACGGTCTCTGGTACTTGACTGATTCATCGTATTTCCAAACGTGGGTCTGAGGCAGGTTGAAGGTAATTGCGGTTGTGGAATTTGTCACATAAACCTGCTTCTGCGAATAATTTCCTGTGTTCCAGAAATACTCGAGGTTGGTAGGGGCATTCAAATCATCAGGGAACGAGAACGGAATGACTGTGGTCATTGCAGCCAAGGATGGGGTTGCACCGCTGCCAGGCCAGTAAACATAAGCCTTTGACTGGAGTGCACCATCCTTCACGAACTGGAACACCGGTCTCAGATTCTTCCAGGAAGAAGTTGCGATGACAGCGTCCTTGGTGAGGTCTCCGTGCACACGCACGGTGTTGAACATCTCTATGGTCTTCACTCCGTTGACTCCGTATGGAGCGTTGGCATACATACCGCCCTTCACATCAGCATAGATGAATGGTGTAGGCTTCTGGTCGATACCGTTCTTCCATACATAGGCGCGTACCACATCGTTGGCGGTGTCTTCGTCAAGGGTGGTCACATAGGTAACGGCGAAGAGGTGGCCCGCATCGTCTGTGCATATTGCCCTGAATTCCCTGTCCTTGCAGTCTATTCCTTCGGTATTGACCTTGACATCCGGCAGGAGTTCACCAGTCATACGGTTGTAAACAGGCATATCGTCAATGTTCTTGGCATTGGATAGGATGAGGTAATCACCTACTACAGCCATAGTGAAGTTGGCGTCCTTGGTGAAACCGTGAGTTTCCTCCTCATAAACCTGGAAGCCGAAGAGAGCCTCGATGAACTCCTCTTCGTATTTTGCCTGTGCGATGGTGAACTTGAGGAGTTCCTCACCGGCAGTGCCCCTCAGGACAATGGTGGAAGTTCTGGTGGCACCGTCGTTGGCATCAACCTCGAAGACGAGCTTGAGGGCCTCGGCCTTGGTTGAGACAAGGCGCACCCAAGTGTCGGATGCAGGGATTTCCACGGTAAAGTCAATATTGCTCAGAAGATTGACCTCAACGAGACCGCCGTACTGGTCTGCCTCATAGGCAGTGGTGGACATAGTGAAGGTTTCAGCTTCGAAATGCAGGGCCTTCATACAGGTCTTGTCGCCCTTGTTGGCGAAAACGAGCACCTTGCCGTCCACGAACGGGTCCGGAGCGGTAACCTTGATGGTTCCGTTGCTGAGGTCAGTCTTAACCACTTCTGCCCTGTAGCCATTCTCGGAGATGGTCTCAATTACGACGCTCTCGTCTGCCTGATTGAGCACATAAGGAATGGATACTGCAGCACCGGCCTTGATACCTATGCCCGCACTCTTTGCAATGCCCAGAGAGAATTCCTTCTCGCGAGGGAGGGTAATCTTGTAGCCGTCCTCATCGAGGAAGGTGATATAGACATTGTTCTCGTCGTACTCGATTTTGTAGTTGGATGAAACGGTAGCTCCGGTCTTGCCGAGGCGCTCCCAGTTCTGTCCGTCATAGGATACGCAGAGGTAAGCCTCCTCGTCAATCTTGAACTGAGGGGTAACACCGTCAACCCTGAGTTTAGGGTCTGTGAACTCACCGTCAATGGTCCAGTAGAAGATGCCGTCCTCATCCTGCTTGATGCTGATTACGCTGCCGTCGGCACCGTCGGCACCGGTTGCACCGTCTTTTCCGTCCTTTCCGTCAAGACCGTCGGCACCGTTGCGGATTTCAACAGTTCCGCTCTGGGAGAATACTATGGCATAGCCAACCTGTACACCATTTTCAAGAATAGGTGTAACTGCAGTAACGTAGTCCTTGTTCTGGATGGCCTGAACCAGAATCTTCAGCTCATCCATCTGGGACTGCAATTGCTCGAGAGCAGCAACGCGGCTTTCCAGATTGTCCATCCGGTCTCTCAAAGCGGTATCGTCGTACTGTGTGCAGGAAAACAGGCACAGAGCAGCGGCGAGAGAATAAAAGATCTTTTTCATATAATACTGTTTTAGTGTAAATTACATATCATATCTGGTGATTTCGTAGCCCAGGATACCGGCATTGGCCGTAAACATATAGACCTGAACTGCATTGCCGTCGGCACTCTCCACGAAAATCACATCTCCCCTCTTGGTAGCGTTGGTGCCTCCGAACACTCCGTCAGAAGAGTTGAACGGATAGGTAGAGGTCATTCCGCTTGCGCTGAATCCCACTCCGTCAATGCCGCCGTCGGAAGTATCCGGAATTCCCTCGCGGGAATCGAATACGAGTCCGCTTTCGAGTGAAGACTTGGTCGGAGTCGTTCCCACATTGGAAACATAGAGCCTGTGGGCCCAGATTCCGTTGGACAGATTTCCGTTGGAAGTTGCTATGAGATAAGTGCCGTTGAACTCGGTCACATCAACTCCGCGCAGGTTCTTGGCGTAATCATAGTTGCCGCTGGACATCCACCAGTGGGTGGTAGGCTGGTCAAAGATGAGGGAACCTGAAGCGGTGCCTGTATTCCAGCCGATTTGAGGCCTGAAGTCTCCGTTGATGACATAAGCGAGCGGGGACTCTGTGTTCATAGGAACTGCCTTGGAAGCATTCTTGGTGGAAATCCAAACTGCTCCGCCATTGTCATAAGGGCAGAACTGCTCCACGCGGTCAAAGTCTCCGTTTACGAAATAGAAGGCGAAGACTCTCGCCACACCGGCCTCGGTGGAAGTAATGACGGCCGTACCGCGGCTCAGAGACCCCTTCACTGCAAGCATATTGAAGAGTTCGGAAGCCTTGGATGGCAGAGCCATCATCTTGTCGGACTTGATATCGAGGTCCATAATACAGTCAGGAGCTGCCTGCAGACCGTTTCTCCAGCAGTAAATCTTGATGGCGGTATCGGTCAGGGCATAGTCCCAGCCGTTCTCGACCGTAGCATCGGTCGGCTCCTTGGTGCAGGTATAGGTTGCAGCAACGAGATGTCCGTCGTCGTCGCTGCCTATTGCCCTGAGCTCGCGTCCGGCGTCTATTCCGCTGGTGTTGATGGTCACATCGGTAAGTTGCCTTCCGGAGAAGCGGCTATAGACCGACATCCTGTTGAAATCATTTTTATTACTGATAATGAGATAGTTGTCAACAGCAGCCATAGAACAGTTGGCATCCGCCTCGAAGCCCATAGGGTTGACAGCAGTACACTGCACGCCGAAAAGGTTGGAGATATAGCCTATCTGTCCCGCAGGAACCAGAGACGGGGTATCTATCACTACCTCATAGACAGTTTTACCCACGCCGTCCTGGGAGATAACTATTACTTCCTTAATGGCATTGAGATTCACCGTTCCTGTCTCCTCGTCAAGTCCTGCAGCATAGACGGTAGCCCAAGGTGCAGGCACTAGTTTGACGGACTCGAGGGCAGCTTCCAGCGCACCCGAAGTCTTGAGAACTGTGAGTTTTCCCTTGCCACCTTCCTCTGCAGGCTCTGTGATGCTGTACACCATACGTATATCCTCATCGCTGAGCGCTATGGAAGCAAGGCGGGAATTGTCGGATTTCTTCCTTATTGCCCTGAAAGTGTAGCTCTTCCTGTCCCCGTTTTCCGAAACGAGGGTTCTTGTGAGCACCTTGCCGCCGGACAGGTCGTGAATGCCGCTGAGGCCCGGTTCAAACCTGGCGCCGAGAGGCATAGTGGCCCTTATCTTGATCTGGCTAAGGTCGGACATAATCTCTTCAGTATCACTCACATAATACGGAAGATAAATATTCACGAAACCAAACTCATCATCGATTTCGGCGTCGTACTCCACACTGTTCTGCAGCAAAGTGGCTTTGACTGACAGTGTCATAACATTCTCGTTGTTTTCCCTGACCAGTTCATCCGGCTTGTGGCAGGAACCCAGCAGGGCAACAAGAGCGAGAGTTGCGAGTATTGATTTGTTTGTATTCATAATCGTTTTCATTTTATTCCCATTCCTCATTCTGGAGACAGAGGCTGTTGTTTCTCAATTCCTCCTTAGGTATAGGGAAGATGCTCATTCTCTGAGGGAACAAGCGCTCCTGGGAGTCGCATTCAACCCTCTCGTAAGAAAGTGTACCGTCTGCCGCCTTGGTAATTTCGATAGCGTGCAGGCGTTTGCCGTCCAGAACCTCCGTTGCAATGCCCCAGCGGCACAGGTCGAAGTAGCGGTGTCCCTCAAGTCCGAGTTCGCATACCCTTTCCTGATTCAGGTCCTGCAGATAGGCATCCCAAGTGCCCTGCTGCTCCCTTGCTGGAAGGCCGACACGTTCGCGGATGGCATTCAGGTCTGCGTATGCAAGGTCATATTGTCCCTTGCGGGCATAGGCCTCGCTGCGGATAAGATAGATTTCCGCAAGTCGCATCTCAATCCAGTATTGTCCGCTGAGTATGCTGGTGAAGTTGATTTTTCGGGAGTCGCTGAGATATTTGCGGAAAGCATAACCGGTAGTGGTCTTGTGGACATTGTCCTGACCGCTGGTAGAGAAGGACATATAGTTGCCGCTGTCCTTGGTAAGGTCGAGCTTTCTTCCCAGCCAGTCGGCTCCGTTGTAAAGGATGGATGAGTAGAAACGCGGGTCGCGGTTCTGATAAGGCTCGTTGGAGTAACTCTCGAGATTGTCCCAGTCGAAACTCTCCCACTGCTCCCCAACCTTGATGTCGAAATAGCAGGCATACTCGTCGCTCGGGGTGGCGCAGGCACCGACTCCGGAGTTAGGATAACCCAGAACCGCATCATCTCCAGGAGCGCAGAAATAGTTGTTGAAACTGTGCTGCTTGGCTGTGGAGCCGCCTGTACCCTGCTGGAAATAAGTCGCAAGGAGAATTTCAGAGTTGCCCACAGTGTTGTATATCCTGTTGTACTCGGTTGCTATCTGCTGAGGGGTAAGCGTAGTGTTCGGCTTGATGAGGGAATAACCCAGCCCGAACACCTCGTCGCAGGCTGCAATTGCCTCGTCCCAGCGCTCCGCATAGAGGCAGGCCCTTGCTTTCATTCCGAGGGCGGCACCCTTGGTGACGCGGCCTGTCCAATTGGAATCCCAGGCCTGAGGCAGGTCGGCAGCGGCCTTTTCGTATTCGCTGATGATGAAATCATAGCACTCTTCCTTGCTGGAACGGGCCTTTGCCCTGTCTTCAGGACCGTCAACATAGTCTTCGTCAACACGAAGTACCACGCCGCCGTGGCGTATTACCAGCTCCTGGTAGGCAAAAGCCCTGAGAAAACGCACTTCCGCAGTCCTCACGGCGACCTGCTCGGGGTCAAGACCGTCAGCGCGTCCCTGACTCAGGTCATAGAAGTATTCGTTCAGACGGCGGATATAGGTGTACATGGAAGACCAGTTGCTGCGGAAATTGCCTTCAGGAGTAATGTAGTTCGGGCGGTAGAACATCTGGTTGACCTGTCCCTTGTCTCCGAACCAGGAGTATTTGACCAGCTCGGAAACGCCGTCGTCCATAATGTAGCCGTTGGCTATGTCGGAATTGGCATAGAGAACGGAGTAGAAGCCGGTGACATAGTAGTCCATAATGTCTATGGACGAGTAAGCCACATCCTCGCCGTACCATCCGGTCGGGTCGAGATCCATCACATCGCAGGAACTGAGAGCGAAGCTGCTCAGCGCCAGAACCAATATTCCTTTTCTAAATATCTTGTTCATAGTACTTGTGCATTAGAATGATAAGTCGATACCGAAACTTACTGTACGCTGCTGAGGATAGTATCCGGTGACCACATTGGCACTCTCAGGGTCGATGTATTTGAACTCCGTGATGGTGAAGAGGTTGGTACCGGTAAGATAAATCCTCAGCCTGTCGATGTTGACCTTGTTGAGAAGCTTGGAAGGGAAGGTATAACCCAAGGTGGCGTTCTTCAGACGCAGATAGGACCCGTCCCTCTTCCAGAAATCGGAAAGCAGGGCATTGTTGGAGTATGAAGACTTGTCCACCGAAAGGCGCGGATACTCGGCATCGGTGTTGTCCGGAGTCCAGCTGCCCTCAACCAGGTAGAGAGGTGCGTTGTCGTATCCGGCGTACCAAGGCACGGTCAGAGGGGTAAGGTCCGTATAACCGCTGTAGTTGTACCAGCTTCCCATAAGCATTTTATCACAAAGGGCTGCACCCTGGAACTGCAGGGAAAGGTCCAGGCCCCTGTAGTCTGCGTCCACCTGGAAGGAGAACATCATTTCAGGCATAGTACCGCGGGAAATCTTCACCATATCCTCGGTGTTGATCTGGCCGTCCCCGTTGTAGTCCACATACTTGATATCTCCGACGCGCGGGGTGACATTGGCCGGCTTCGGAGCATTGTCGATTTCTTCCTGGCTCTGGTACAGGCCATCGGACTTGTAGCCCCAGATGGAACCTACGGAAGAACCGAGCACACTCTGCCAAGGCAGCACATTGTCGCTCTGCTTCTTGCTGAGGATTCTGTTGTGGGCATAGGTAAAGGTGCCGGTAAGGCCGTAATTGAGCTTGCCTACGCGGTTGCGGTGCTTGATGATGAGGTCCACGCCCTGATTGTCGAAGGCTCCGGAGTTCTCCTGCGTAGGATAGTGGCCTCCCAGAGATGATGGGAAGACGCTGCTGATGGTATTGAGGATATTGTAAGTGTATTTGTAGAAATAATCCGCCTCAAGGGAGAGCTTGCCGTTCCAGGCGCTGAACTCGAAGCCCACATCGGATGAGCGGAGACGCTCCCAGGTAAGGTCTTCGAAAGGATAGGCTACCGCGTTGTAAAGGGTGTTCTGTGCAGTAGGATTGTTGCCGAAGGCAACGCTGTTGGCAGACCAGCTGTAGCTCTTGCGGTACTGGTATGCGCTGACATTCTTCGAACCGAGGGTTCCGATTGAAGCGCGGAGCTTGAAGCGGTCAACCTCAGGGAAGGCGTTCTTGAAGAAATCCTCCTCAGACATTACCCAACCCACTGATACTGAAGGGAAGAAGCCCCATCTGTGGTCCTTGTGGAAGAGGTAGGAGCCGTCGTAACGGGCAGATGCCTCAAAGAGATATCTGTTGTCATATACATAATTGAGCCTTCCCACATAGCCGGCCTGTGCGGAATGTCCGTAGGACTCGGAGTTGGTGGAAGTGCTGCTCGCACCGAAGTTCAGATAAGGCAGGTCGTAGAGGGCGAAATCCTTCCTTGCCCCCTCGAAGAGCGAGCTGTAGCCCGTCATCTGCTCATACAGGAAGAGCACTCCCACGGTATGCTTGCCGAAAGTGTTGTTGTAGGACAGCTGAGGGCGGAGCACGAGCTGCTGGATTTTGGTCTGGCCCTTGTACATATTGCCTCCTTCAAGAAGGTTGGCGGACTTGTACCACGAATAGCTTGTGCCGCCGAAAGTATCGGGCGCAAGCACTTTGTAGGCGTAGGCGAAAGTCTTGCTTTCCATATCAGTCCAGTCCCAGCTGAAGAAGAAGGAAGCCTTGAGGCCCTTCAGATAGCGGAACGAATACTCCGCCGATGCGGAAGTCTCGATTTTGAGCTTTTTGGTATCCTGGAAACCGGAATTGGCAGAACCGTAAATCGGATTTGCAGCATTGGATGCATTGCGGTAGCCTGATACAGGATTGCCGTCTATTTCCTTAGGCACGAAAGGCAGGGAGTAGAGCAGCTGGTGGAAAATGCTGTATGACTTCTGGTTCTCGTAAGAATATCCTCCCGGGACATAGGTGTCGGTGATGTATCCGCCGATATTCATATTGATGCGGAAGTTCTCCACCGGCCTGGCCTCGATGTTGGAACGCAGGCCTCCCTTCTGGTACTTGTGGTCTTCGATGATACCGTTCTGGCTCAGATAGGAGCCGCTGACGAAGTATTTCACCTTCGAATTGCCGCCGTTCACGGAAAGGTTGTGCTGATGCATAGTGGTGGTCTTGTAGAGTGTGGATGTCCAGTCCGTATTCTCAAGACCGTCGGAAACATCTCCGTTGGAGCACATATCGATTTGCTCCTGGGTGAAATACGGCTCATTTCCATCCAGCACGCGTCCCAGATTGTAGTATTGCATATACTGGGTTCCGTTCATCATCTTCGGAAGTGCGGTGGCGTTGGAGAAGGTCATGCTTCCGCTGTAATTGATGGAAGCCCGGCCTTCAGAACCGCTCTTGGTGGTAATGAGGATTACTCCGGAGCCGCCGTCCATACCGTAAACGGCGCAGGATGCGGCATCCTTGAGGACCGAAATCGAGGCGATGTCGTGGGCATCCACGCTGCGCATAGGACGCTTTACTCCATCTACAAGCACCAATGGGGATGTGCCCTGATAGGAAGAATAACCTCTGACGAGCATTGTCACGTCATCGGAACCCGGAGTTCCAACCGACTGCTGTGAGACAATTCCCGGGAGCTTTCCCACAAGGGCCTGGGATACATTGCTGGAAGTGGTTTTCAGAATTTCTTCCTGGCCTACGGCAGCGACCGCTCCCGTAAGATGGGCTTTCTTCTGAGTACCGTAACCTACTACCACGGACTCCTCCAGAGAAGTATAGTCTTCACGGAGGACTACATTGATTGTCTTGTTTCCATTGACTTTGCGATCCTGCCCGACGTAGCCCATACAGCTGAACGTAAGGACATCGTTAGGGGAAACATAAATGGAATAAGTACCATCAAGTTCGCTGACAACTCCCTTGT
This sequence comes from Candidatus Cryptobacteroides sp., assembly GCA_051869975.1. Classification (GTDB taxonomy): domain Bacteria; phylum Bacteroidota; class Bacteroidia; order Bacteroidales; family UBA932; genus Cryptobacteroides. The sequence goes on from JBJEBK010000013.1 coordinate 31,898, forward strand.
CCGTGTTTTTGATGAGGATGCCGACTCCCGGCAGCGCTTCCCCGTTCTCGTCCGTTACCTTTCCGGTCACGGTGACTTGGGCAAAGCCTTGGACGGCACCAACACAAACACAAAGAAGTGAAAGCAAAAGCTTTTGTGTCTTGGAGTTCATTTGGTTAAATATTATTGATTAATTAGTGTGTTATCTTTCAAACACAAAAATAGACCATAATATTCCAAATAACACTACTAAAAACGCAATACTTACCGGAAAAAGCGCAAAAACTATAGGCTATTCCTTGAAAATACGCAAAAACTTTCCCTGTATTCGCTAGGGCTGCAGGAGAATCTCTGTCTAAAAAGCTTGGTCAGCGAATCGGGGTCCTGGACTCCTGCCTCCTCGCAAATCTGAGGTATGGTTTTGTCCGTGGTAATCAGGAGTTGGGCCACCCTGTTGATACGGCAATCCAGCACATAGCCGTAGATGCTGCGCCCCGTCTCCTTGCGGAAGCGGTTCTCTATGCTCCTTCGGGAAAGAGGAATATCTTCCAGCATCTGTCCGACGGAAATCTTCCGCATATAATTGTGCTCGATGAAATCCACAAGCTTTCCTACCATTGCATCCGAAATGACCGTGGCTGAAGACTGCCTTTCGATTATCTGTACCGGCTTGATGACCAGACTGAACGGGTTGGAGTCGGGATTCAGTATTTCCCGGTGCAGTCTTTGGCATAGTCTATAGCCTCCCTGCTCCACATCCAGCTGTATGGAGGAAATGGGCGGGTCCGAAATGCAGCATACAAGGTCGTCGTTGTCCACGCCCAGGACTGCAAGCTGTTGGGGAATTTCGATTCCGTAGGACCGGCACACCTCCGTTACGATGAGTGCCCTCTCGTCATCGCAGCAGAACACCGCAGTGCGTGGAGGCAGCCCCTTGAGCCATTCATATAGGCTCTGCATATCCTTCTTTCCCGACTCTTTGATATCATAGCGCTGCAATGTGCCGCCCAGGCGCCTGACTTCCCCGCTGAAGCCCGCATAGCGCTCATCCGACCAGAGCACGCCGGCGATGCCGACAAAAGCAAAAGAGGAGAAACGCCTTGCGTAGAAATATCTTGCCGCCATCACTCCAGTGCCTATGTAATCACCGGTAATGTTGGAGTGGACGGTCGAACGCTTCCTGTAGTTGAGCAGGACTATGGGGATATGCAGGTCCTCAATGCTCTTGAGGTCTTCGTCCGACCACCTTCCTATGATGGCGTCCGCCTTCCACTCCCTTGCGATTTGGGCAAGTTCCTTGAGATTCTCTTCTCCGCTGCGGTATTCGCCGGGCAGGCGGTAAAAGGACCAGGGGCCGTATTCCTTGGAATACCGCATTATCCCGCGAAGCAGACTTCTGTCGTACTCGCTGGAATAGTCGGTCATCAGGATAACCTTGATCATTTCCTGTATATGCCGAGAGTGGAGAGGACTGCGCGGTTGCCGCCGCTGCTTGTGTCATTGAGATGCTCTCCCGCAACGACCATTCCCGTCGAACCGCCGCCGTCGAAATTCACCGCTCCGACGCAGCCGAGGCCCTTCATTATCCGGGCCAGTTCCACGAGGTTCGCTCCGCGGCTCTCCGTGATGCGGCCGTCGATGACGAAGAGAATGATTTTGCCGTCAGCAGTATAGCCCGCTGCAGTGCGGTCAGGAATCACATCCGCCCCGTAGATATCGTAAGGCATTATCTCATAATTGCTTATGAAATAGTCCGATCCGAGCTCACTTGTTTCGAAATCGAACGGGCACTTGCCGTCCTTGAGGAGCAGCGGTCCTGCGCTCTGTGCGTATTTGAAATTGACCTTCAGGTTTTCGCAAGGATTGGTGCTGCTCGGGACTGCATATTTGGCTTCGCCCTTGACTGAAGGCAGAGGCCTGTCGAAGAAGAGTGGCTCTCCGGAAGCGTTGCTCGAAGCCCACAGGGCACGCGGCGTTCCCTTGTCGTCAACACCGAATATGCCGCGGGTTATATTGTACATCTCGTTATACTCCGCATCCTCGGCCTTGAGCGAGCCCCTGACTGCGGAAATGGAACCTGAAAGGGATGAATTGACATAGGCTATGCCTAGATTCCTGCCGTTGTAGAAATAGCCTCCGTTCACCATCACAAGGCAGTCTCCCGCGCTCTTGAACTGGTCATCCACTGTGGTTGCTGAGGCAGGAACCCTTACCCTGAATTCCACATCCCCCTTGGAAGGGTCGGCAATTGCATACCAGGCACGGCAGGTCCTGCCGTTCATAGTGCCGTCATAGCTATAGACTTCTACGCTTGAAGGGAGGCCGGAATATGAGAGTTTCTTCCAATCAAGCTCAATTGCTTCGATATCATTGCCGAGGGCACATTCCACAGTCTCGCTGTAATAAACCTTCTGGCCCTGGCTTGCATAAGCCCTGAACCGGTAGGTCTTCCCGTAATCGAGAAGGGCGTTGGAAATGGTGACCGTCCGGCTTGCCTTGTCCATATTGGTCAAAGGAGCTGCATCCTGACGGGTATCCTCGATGGTCGGTGTCCCGTCTTCAGACCAGCAAACTCCGCAGACTGCGGAAGTACTGACATTCTCCATAGCGAGCTTGGCCCTTACGCAGACATCGTGGGATTCGGCCGTGAGGCTGAGTTTCGGAGCATTCGGATCCTCCCTTTCAGCCATAGTGAAGAGTACTTTCGTGATGGAGGAGTCATATTTGGAGTCATCCGCTGAGGCCTGCACACCCATATAATATGATTTGGAAGGCTCCAGGGTCCTGTCGGTAAGCTCATAGGACGTGCAGTCCGCTTCCACCTTCGCCTTGAGTACAGGATGGTCTATGTCGGAGGGCAGGATGAGATATACTTTGAAGCAGCTTTCGCCTTCACTGGCATCTGTCCAATCCAACTGCAGGGTGTAATCACCTGCCTGCTCCACTTTCAAGTCGCGCGGGGCAGAGAGAGTTTTGTTGGAGTTGTCATTCGCAGGCTCTTTTTGCGCACAGGCGGCAAAAAAGCAAAGAGCCATCAACGGAAGTACGAGGTGAAATTTGTTGCAAGTGGTCATCTTTTGGTAAAATTTTTCACAAAGATAACCACTTGTTTGTCAAAGTCAATTGTCCTTCACCACCAAATCCTTGAATTTGGCGTGGCGGCCTTCGTCGAGAAGCAGCAGGGTGAGCTTGAACTGTCCGTCGCGTGCGCCCTCGTCTATGCACCTCTGCTTGAAGGTTTCGAAGGAGTCCTTGACAAGTCGGTAGGTTGCAGGATCCTTGATGCGCAGGCTGTCGCGCTTTGCGCCGTATTCGCAGTTGATGGTCTTCAACTTTTCATCCACCTTGCGGGTAAACTCTTCGGCCTGGGCCTGAGTGGTGCTCCTGTCGCTGAATTCCCAGTAGAAATCATAGGAGGAGCGCTCCTGGTCTGCAAAGCCTACGAAGAAGCGGGTAAGCATTCCGCTTTCCTGCTCCACCTGATGCACTGCGTCGCAGAACTGCTTCTCATAGAGCTTTTCGCCTGTCATAGAGACGATTCCCTTTGTCTTCTGGATGAGGTGCACGGTCGGGGAGTTCTTGTACTTCGGGCCGACTTCGAGAAGGTCGGTCATATTGTAGCGGTAGAGGCCTGCCCAGGTGGTGATGAACGGGCAGTAGCGCTTGCCTTCCTCGAGCTGGGAGAGCTGCAGAAACTCCGGATTCTCCTTGTCGAGGTCCTCTTCGCGTACGAATTCGTAATAGTGGAAGTGAGGGAAGAGAACGGTGTTGAGAGTGTCGTCCATCACAAGGCCGAAGCGGCATTCTGAGGCGAAGTAGCCGAACTCCATATGGAGAGTGTGCTCCGGCAGGGAGCCCTGGAACTTCTCTATATATTTATCGGTATTGCCGCATTTCCAGGTGTTGAGTATCTGGAGGTTTGGCCAATAGTGCTTAGGCAGGACGGTGCCGTATTTGGCCTTGAGCTCACGAAGTTCCTGAGCCCTCTTCGGGTTGGGGTGGACGCAGGCTTCGAGTTCGGCGCGGATTTCAGGGGCTATGTTGAGCTTCTGCGATATGGTGCCGTTCTCGATGTCGGTGACATATTCGTCAAAATACTCGTTAACATTGTTCTGGAGCTCTACGATGGTTGAAGGGTTGGCAGTGATGATGATGGTGATATCCTGCTCTATGCCCATACGCATCAGCACGTAGTACCTTGAGTTGTAGTCAGTTATGGAATATACGCACTGAGGGTTGCTGTAGAGCACCTTCATGAAGTTCGGGCAGTCCCTCTGGGTTACTCCGGATACGGAGCCGTGTACGGTGCCGTCAGGTGCATAGCCTTCAACTACCTTTCCCACTATGCTGAGGGCTTTGCCGGAATAGACTTTCGGACGGTTGCGTATGAAGTTGTAGAGCCAGAGATGGGTCATTTTGCTGTACACCATCTTCATATATTCCTGGGTCATCGGAATCCATTTCGGCTCTGCGGTGGAGCCGGAGGTGGTGGCGTACATTACGGGTTTGCCAGGGAAGAGTATATCCGACTCACCGTTTTTGTGCCTTTCGACATAGGGGCGGAGGTCTTCGTATTCGTTGACAGGGACATTCTGCTGCCAGCGTCTGTAGAGTTCTTCGTCGGTTTCTGCTTCAAGGATTTGAGCGAAGTTGTGCTCTTTGCCATAGACGGTATCTTTGGCGTAAGTGATTATGTTTCTGAGTGTTTTGGCGGCAGCGGCCTGTGGATTGCGGCTTGCCTGATTGAGTTTTGCGAGCTGGATGCTGCCTGCACACGATAGCAGGAAATTGGCTACCAGCATGTTTTTGGTTCCCATTAGGATGTCGGTTTCAGTTTTAAATTACACATTAATTTGGGTTACAAATGTAACACTTTCTTGAATAACTTGCAAAACAGCCCCCGCAAGCAGGCAGCAGCCCTCCAGAACCTGTGCCACCCTCGGCACCATAAGAGGGGGGACCGCGTCAGCGGTGGGGTCGAGCGAAGCGAGACGGTTTGGAGGGCTGCTGCCTGCTTGCCGGATATTCGGATAATAGCGATGAATTTGCGATATTTGTAAAAATATGATACAAACTATTACCATACGTGAGGCGCGCGAAGAGGACGCAGAGTTCCTCGGGAAGGTCATTCTCGCCGCCGCTCATCTGGCAGAAATGCAGGCTGGCGGAGAAATCCGCGAAGCGGCCCTGACGGCAATATGCCGCCGCACCGACACCCTCTACTCCTGGCGCAACGCCCGCATCGCCTGCGTGGGCGGCAGCAGGGCCGGAGCAATGGTCAGCTACGCCGGTGAAAGCTACGCCGAAGCGCGCAGCATAACTTTTCCTCTGTTCCCGGGACTCACCCGGGCCGAACTTGACGCCACCGACATCGAGACCTTCCCCGGCGAATGGTACCTCGACTCGCTGGCAGTGCTGCCTGAATTCCGCAAGGGCGGCATAGGCAAGTGTCTGGTAATGGACGCAATAGAGCGCGGCCGCAAAGCCGGCTACACCCGATTCTCCCTGCTCGCCGAAAAGAGCAGCACCCATCTCGTGCAATACTACACCCGTCTGGGCTTTGCCGTCGAAAGCAGCAAACTCTACTTCGGAGACGAATACTGGCGTATGGTCCGTGAATAGCATCACCTCCCAAAGCAAAATCGGGATGAGTGTCGAAAATTTCAGGACATGTAGTATATGTGTTCTATAAAATCAATCAAGAATGATGCAAAGCAGACTGGATGCGGTGCTTCGTAGGTCGCTTCGGGCGATTACAGGTAATCTTTTATGTCTTAATCATGGAGAATGGTATTGAGGCAACCTTTCCTTACGATTACAAACTCATTCTCGTAGGGATGGTCCTCACTAACCCTCTTTGTTCTGAAGGTCTGATATGCAATACCCAGAAGATTCTTCACTCGAGAATCCTCGTACATTGCTGCCGCTGAGCCAAAATAAAAGTGCTCGTGAGTCTCTTTTACCTCGACGTGGATAATTGTTCGGTCTTGTTTTAACATTGCTCTTGCAGAAGGCAAATGTACACCCCTTTGCACAAATATGCAAAAAAGAAGATAACATTTTGCCATACTCTACAAATGTGCTATATTTGTATCTAGCAATAAAGAAATACTGAAATAGTGAAGTATTGTGACAATACTATATCGAATTGAATGTTTAATCATTATTGATACATAATATTACATACCTATAACTGATTTACGATGAATACAACTATTACTGATCGAATTATCGACATCTTTAATTCCAACCTTCCAATCATTGGCAGTTGGGGATCAAAAAACTATGAACCCATTGATGGTGGCATTGAATTTCAAGTGAATGGGCTCTTATTTTCAGGCACTATCCAAATTGTTGAATCGGGCAATCATGAGACCTTCATTGTGCGACAAGTCATTGATACGAGCTTAACTATTAAGGAACATGTAGATGTCCCTCTGGACAAGCTAATCCAGGCTATCGATGAAATTGTAGAAAAGAACTGTACGGAAGAAGAATATTCCTCTAGAATTTTTTCATTGTACAATTAGTGACCGAATTACCAAGCTGTTTTTATTAATGTGCTTAGTATTATACGCGACAATGAATACCGGAGAACTATTTGCTGGCAATAATACCCCAGGAACGGAGAAAAATGATTATATTCGCTCAAATTTATTTGAGATGAATCCCGACCTGTTAAATACTGATTATGTTTTTTTGCTTGGAGATTGCCTAACGGTCCTCCGAGATATAGATAGCGAAAGTATAGATTGTGTTATCACATCGCCTCCTTATTGGGCGATGCGTATCTATGATAATGCAGAGAACGTGAATGAGGTCGGCAATGAGGATGATTATCGTGACTATGTCAAAAAGCTTACGGAGGTCTTTCGTGAGGTTAAGCGGGTGCTGAAGAAATCGGGCTCATTATGGCTTAACCTGGGTGATAAGTACAACGACAAAGCGCTAATGGGAATACCATGGCGAGTTGCGCTTTCTCTTATGGATGATGGTTGGATTCTTCGAAATGATGTCATATGGAGCCAAATGAAAGGAACTCAGAGCTGCAAAGATCGTTTGCGAGATAGCTATGAGCATGTCTTTCACTTTGTTAAGAGTAAAAAATATTACTACGATGACGAGGCTATTCGTATAAAACCAACGTTGAAGCCAATAGTTAATGAAAATACAACAATATCTGCTACTGGTGTCAGCGGAAAGAAATACAGAAGCCAAATTGTTAATAGTACCGTATTATCCGAAGAAGAAAAACAGAATGCGTTGGACGCATTAGAAGAAACTCTTGATAAAATCAGACGTGGAGAAGTCAATGATTTTAGAATGACTATCCGAGGTTGTCAGCGTCCATGGCACAGTGATAACACTAAAGTCAGTGGAAGGGCAAAAGAACTTGAGGAGAAAGGTTTCTACATTATGAATATTGGCGCAAAGGGTGCACTACCAACTGATATTTGGAACATCGTTCCTGAAGACACATGGCGAAAAGATAGCCATTTTGCTGTATTTCCTGAGGAACTTCTGAGGATACCAATACTTGCAACTTGTCCAAAAGGAGGATGGGTGTTAGATCCATTCAGTGGTTCAGGAAGTACCGTATCTGCGGCACTTAAGCTTGAGAGAAAAGGAATTGGCATTGACCTAAGTCAAGAGTATAATGCTATTGCCGAGAAAAGAATTGCAGCACTAACAAATTACCAGCTCCTCAGATAATTATGTCCAAAATTGTAAAACGGCTACCTATCGAATATTTTTGCGCCGAATTGGAGAATCTTTCAGAGACTGACCGTTCATACATTGACCAGCAGTATTGCCGCTATTTACGAGCAACCTGCAACAAACCCAGAAAGAGTCAACCACTAATTAAGGTAGGTATTTGTAGCCTAGGTTCTACTGTGGCATCTGGAGACGTAGTATATCCTGTGATAATCTGTCCACAACGACTAAAAGAGGCTATTATGTTCAAAACCATTGAGGAGAAATATCTCTCATCATGGAATAATGTACATTGGGTACAAGAAGTTGATATGGGAGTAGGAGGAAATGTAGATTATGTCGCTTTTGAACTTGACGACAACGGAAACGTTAAGAATTTCCAGTGTGTGGAGTTACAAGCAGCCGGAACGACAGGAACGCCGTATCCATATGCCTTAGCCTTGGCTAAAGGCGAGTCCACTGATAATCTGAAAGACACATCCGGAAAAAAGATTACATTTGGAATCAATTGGGCAAATGAATTTACCAAGACCATGATGCAACAAGCCTATAAGAAAGGTAAAATTGTTGAGCAATGGGGAAGAAAGATAATCTTTGTTGTGCAGGATATCGCTATTGCATATTTGCAAAGGACTTCAGATTGTTCGTTACTTGGAGAGCCAAGCCCTAATTCACCTGTTGATTTTTGCACATTTAAAATGGATTGGACAGAAACCGAAGGGTGGCATCTTAAATTTGATAGAATCTTAAGTACCAGCATAGAGGGAATCAATCGCATCATTTCAGGAGCCGAAGCAAAAAAATATCCGACCCCGAGTGATTTTATGGATATAGTAAAAAGAAAATCCATAGCAGATAGTGTGATAGATAGCAAATAAAAAAATCTCGCAAAAGCATACGCAGAAAAAGAAATATTCGTACATTTACAAAAGTTTAATTACTAAAACTTCAGTATTATGAACCAGACAAAGAAAGCAAAAGGCTATGTGGTGGAGGTATTCCACGCACATCAGAACACACTCGACCCCCACGTATATCACACAGTTGCAGATGCTCTCAAGGTTCTGGGTTCAGATCCCCAGGCCGGAAAAGTTTACGAAATTCACAGCAAGCACAGCAGTTCGGTTGACGGATATGCAGTGCTTTGGGCAGAAGGCAACCTCTCACCTATAGTATATAAGGAGGAAATCGACGCCGATGAGGCCCGCACAGCATACCTCTACGCACATCCGAACCTCAAAGACCCCGGCAAAGTGGTCGCATTGATGGCTGTCGAATGCTAGCGGATATTCTCAACAGGATCAATGATCCAATGGCTACAATACTGGTGGTGCTGCTCAGCGTCACCGGTTTGTATTTTACAATAAGGACAAAGGGTGCCCAATTCACGATGGTGGGCGAAATGTTCCGCCTGCTGGGAAAGCCGAAAACCAGCCGTGAAACCGCAGCCCACAAAAAAGTCTCCAGCCTTCAGGCCTTCTTCGTCTCGCTCGCATCGCGCGTGGGCACCGGCAACCTCGCCGGAGTAGCCACCGCCATCGTCATCGGCGGGCCGGGAGCCATATTCTGGATGTGGGTAATGGCCCTGCTCGGCTCCATCAACACCTTTATCGAATGTACCCTCGCCCAGCTGTTTAAAATCAGGGGCAAGGACTCATACATCGGCGGCCCGGCGTACTATATCACCAAAGGACTGCACAAACGCTGGTTCGCCGTCATATTCGCGATAGCCATAATCTGCCAGTTCGGCCTCACCAACAATATGGTACAGGCCAACACCATCTCAGCCGCCTTCACAGACGCCTTCAGCATACCGCCTGTGGCAATGGCGGCGGCGCTGACACTGCTCAGCCTCGCGGTCGTGTTCGGCGGCATCACCCGCATAGCCCGCGTATGCTCCGTCATCGTACCGTTTATGGCCCTCGGGTACCTCGGAATTGCGCTCTATGTGCTCATCACCAACATCAGCAGCATCCCGGCCGTGCTCTCGCTGATAGTCAAAAGCGCCTTCGGCTTCGAGCAGGCCGCAGGAGGAATGGTCGGTACTGCGATTCTTATGGGCTTCAAACGCGGCATATTCTCCAACGAAGCAGGCGAAGGAAGCGCACCCAACGCAGCCGCCACCGCAGAGGTCAGCCACCCTGTCAAGCAGGGCCTCATCCAGACGCTCGGCGTATTTACCGACACTCTCGTCGTATGCACCTGCACCGCCATAATCATCTTGTGCTCAGGCCTGTACGAGGGCGGGGCCAACGGCATCGAACTCACCCAGCTCGCCCTCTCGCACCACATCGGGCCCGCGGGGCGCAGCATTATTGCGATAGCAATACTCTTCTTCGCCTTCTCCAGCATCATAGGCAACTACTATTACGGCGAATGCAACCTCGCCTTCCTGACTCGCGGCGGACGCTGGACCAAGCCCGTGATGCTCGGCTACAGGCTGTTGCTCGGAGCCCTCATCTTCCTCGGCTCGCTGATGACCATAGACCTGGTATGGGCCCTTGTGGACTTCTTTATGGTCATAATGACCGTCTGCAACCTGATTGCCATCCTGATTCTGGGCAAATGGGCCCTGCGCCTGCTTGACGACTACCGTGCCCAGCGCAAAGCAGGGCTTGATCCGGTCTATAGGGCAGCGACCTGCCCTGAGATAGCGGACGAGACCGAGTGCTGGAAATAGCAAATAATCAGAAAAAATTTCTACATTTGGCAAATGAAAACCATCCGACTAACCTTACGCATCGCAGCACTTGTGCTCGCGGCGCTTTCGCTGAACAGCTGTTTTGTAGGCAAATACATGTGCAATTATGCACTCAAACCCGAGCCCAAGTCCATAGAAAGGGCAAGGGAGCTCAATGCCGAACGCTATCCGGGCCTTCAGGAGTGGTATGACTCCCTGCACGAGGCAGGAGTGTTCAAGGACACAAGCTTCGTCTCAAGAGGGGGCAGACTGCACGCGGTCTATGCCCCGGCGGCAGACCCTCAGACAGCACAGGGCACAGCCATTGTCATCCACGGCTGGACCGACAACCACCTCAGCTTTATGTGCCTTGCGAGGATGTACCGCGATTCGCTCAACTACAATGTCTTCGTGCCTGACCTTTTCTACCACGGCCTGAGCGAAGGCGACCACACCCAGATGGGATGGTTCGACCGCCTCGATGTGGAAAATATGATACCTATGGCACACGAAATCTTCGGAGACGACTTTATGGTGCTCCACGGCGTCTCGATGGGTGCAGCCACCACTATGATGGTTTCCGGTGACCCTACCCCGGATTATGTCAAAGCCTTCGTCGAGGACTGCGGCTACTCCTCAGTGTGGAACCAGTTCGCAAACAACCTCAAGACGGACTTCCATCTGCCGACATTCCCTGTGCTCAACAGCGCCAGCTATGTCTGCGACAAAAGGTACGGATGGAACTTCAAGGAAGCTTCCTCTGTGGACCAGCTTGCAAAGAACACCAAGCCTATGCTCTTCATCCACGGCGAGAACGACGACTTCGTCCCTACCCCTCACGTATATCAGAACTATGAGGCCACTCAGGGCTACAAGGAGCTGTGGATAGCTCCGGGCTCTGCCCACGCCCGCGCCTTCCGCGACCATCCGGCTGAATACACCGCCCGCGTCAGGGCCTTCCTCAACAAGGTACAAAACCAGTAACAATATGAAAAAATCCATTCTCCTCGCCGCCCTTGCGGCCCTCTGCTGCGCATTCAATGCCTCGGCAGATGACAACGGACAAATCGTGAAGACCGGCTACAGCTACGGCCCTCTTCCAGCCATTTCTTTCGATTCCGACAAGGGATTCCAGTACGGAGCCCTCCTGCAGCTGTACAACTACGGTGACGGCAGCTCCTATCCTATGTACAAATCCAAGTGGTACTTCGAGATTTCAGCCTTCACCAAGGGATCACAGATGTACACCATAATGTATGACAAAATCGAGCTCTTCCCCGGAGTGCGTTTCTGCGCAACAGCCAAGTATATGAAGGATTCGGCCTATGATTTCTACGGCTTCAACGGCTACAATTCCAATGTGGACCGCACGGGAGCGTTCTATTTCAGCCCTTGGGGAATTGCCAACAATCCTAATATTATCGGTATGGGCTTCAGCGGCGAGAACCTTCCGTATTTCTCCCCGTTCTACAAGCTCAAGAGGAATATGTTCTTCACACGCGCCGACTTCATCGGAGAAATCACCCCTCATCTGCACTGGATGGCGGGCTATCACCTGCACTTCTTCAGGCAGGGCACAGTCGATTTCGACAACCTCAACAAGGGCAAGAAAGACGAGTCCAAGTACTACTACACCAAGACCCTGCTCGACTACTACACCGACTGGGGCATCATCCCGCAAGATGAGAAGGACGGCGGCGTTTACAGCTGCCTTCGCGCCGGCATCGAGTACGACACCCGAGACAAGGAAGGCGCGCCTACGCGCGGAATATGGGCCGATGCCCACGTCAATATTGCTCCGAAGTGGCTCGGAAGCTCTTCTGACAGCTACCGTTACTCGCTCACATGGAGGCAGTATTTCCCTCTTATCGGCAACGATGTGCTGACCTTCGCCTACCGCCTCAACTGGGAAGGAACCTTCGGCAATAAAGTTCCTTACTACATTCTCCCTTACCTTACCGTGGTGGGCTGTGACAATGATGTGGACGGAATGGGAGGCTCCAAGACCTGCCGCGGTATCGTGCGCGGACGTGTGCTCGGCCTCGACACCGGACTCTACACCGCCGAGCTGCGCTGGCGCTTCTTCCAAAAGCAGATGTTCAACCAGAACATAGCCCTCGGCCTGAACCTCTTCAGCGACGGTGCTATGGCATTCAGGGGCGTGAATACCGCCTATAATCCGGTCAATGCCGAAGGCGTTGCAAGCAAGGCTCTGTACGATGTGCTCGTGACCGGAAAGAAGGACACTCCTCATATATCAGTGGGTGCAGGTTTCCGCTTCATTATGAACGAGAACTTCATCATCGCTCTGGACTATGGTATGCCTGTCAGCAAGTTCTACAAGGACGGCAACCCTCTCAAGGGTCAGGACGGCGACGGCGGAATGTATATCGGACTTGGATATCTGTTCTAATATGACAATGAGTATCAATAACTTACTGACTGCGGTGCTTTGCGGCATCGCAGTCTCGCTTTTCCAATGCGGAGCCGCCGAGCCTTCGTGCAGTGCCACGTGTTCCGATTGCTGCACTGCCGATCCTCAGACCATCCGCATAGGCACCAGGTCCACCGACCTGATTCTGTCGGTCGAGGACGGACGCCTCTACCAGAACTGGCTGGGTCCCAAGCTCGCCCGCGAGCAGGATCTGGAGCTGGTCAAGCGGCCGGGCTACCGTTCAAGCAACGGCACCTACCTCAAGCGTTCGCGCGAGGTCGCAGCCTGCTCCGGCAGCGAAGACTATTTCGAGCCGGCCTGGGGCATTGTGCATCCTGACGGCAACCGCACGACTTATTTTTATTTTCAGAAGATAGAGCGCCGCCCTCTGCTCGATGCGCAGGGCCGCCGCTGCGGTGAGCAGACAGACATCCTGCTCGCAGACCGCCTCTACCCCGTCGAGCTCACCCTGCACTACCAGTGCTGGGAGGAGGAAGATGTCTTCAAGGTATGGTCAGAACTGCGCAACGGAGCGCAGGAGCCTATAGTGCTCAACTGCTTCAACTCCACTATGCTCTATTTCGACGCGGCGAAGTATTATCTCACCCAATTCTCCAGCGACTGGGCTGCAGAAGCAAGGATGAGCACTACCGAGTTGAGCTACGGCAAGAAGGTCGTTGACACCAAGCTCGGGTCGCGCGCAAACCTCTTCCGCGAGCCATTCTTCGAAATAGGCTTCGACCGAGAGCCTTGCGAGGATGCGGGCACGGTGCTGCTCGGCGAAATCAGCTGGCCGGGCAACTGGCGCTATACCCTTGAGGTGGACAACAGCAATGTGCTCTGCGTGCTGCCGGGCCTCAACCCGGACGCCTCTGACTACACCCTCGGCCCGGGGCAGGTCTTCGCAACGCCGGAGTTCGTCTTCACCCTCTCATTCGAGGGCTTAGGGGAAGGCTCGCGCAAGTTGCACCGCTGGGCGCGGGACTATGAAATCAAGGACGGTCACGGGCCGCGTCTGAGCCTTCTCAACAACTGGGAGAACACCTATTTCAACTTCGACCAGAAGAAGCTCGCCCAGTGCATGCGCGAAGCCCGGAACCTCGGCGTGGACCTTTTCCTGCTGGATGACGGATGGTTCGGCAACGGAGAGGATGCGCGTAGCTCCGACAAGGCGGGCCTAGGAGATTGGGAGGTGAACCGCCAGAAGCTGCCGAAGGGCATACAGGGCTTGTGCGCAGAGGCTCAGAAGGCCGGTGTGAAGTTCGGAATATGGATAGAGCCGGAGATGGTCAACCCTCAGTCCAAGCTCTTCCGCGAGCATCCTGACTGGGTCATAATGCAGCCGGACCGCGAGCCATACTATTACCGCAACCAGCTCGTTCTTGACCTTGCGAACCCGCAGGTGCAGGACTATGTCTATGGGGTGGTGAAGGGCATTATGGACGGAAACCCGTCTATTGCCTTCTTCAAATGGGACTGCAACTCCCCCATTACCAATATCTATTCTCCTTACGAAGGGCCGCTGCAGGGCAATATGTACATAGACCACGCCCGCGGAGTGCTTGCCGTGATGCGGCGTTGTGCCGAGTCCTGGCCTTCAGTGCCTATGATGCTCTGCTCGGGCGGAGGCGGAAGGTGCGATTACGCTTCGCTCCAATATTTCACCGAGTTCTGGTGCTCGGACAACACCGACCCGCTCGAAAGGCTCTATATCCAATGGGGTTTCTCCCAGTTCTTCCCGGCCAAGGCTATGTGCGCGCACGTTACCTCCTGGAACAGAGCTGCTTCCGTTAAGTTCCGCACGGATGTGGCCTCGATGTGCAAGCTGGGCTTCGATATAGGTCTTGCGGACCTGAGCGCAGATGAGCTGCAATATTGCCGCGAAGCGGTTGCCAACTGGAAGAGGCTGGCTCCTGCCATTCTCGAAGGAGAGCAGTACAGGCTGGTTTCCCCTTATGAGACCAACCATATGGCGCTGAACTATGTCAGTGCAGACGGCGCTTCTGCGGTGTTGTTTGCCTACGACCTGCACCCGCGCTACAGCGAGCCGCTTCTGCGCGTGAAGCTGCGCGGGCTTGATCCTCAGGCGCAATATCTGGTAAAGGAAATAAATCTGATGCCCGGTGAACATTCGGGCTTAGCCCAGGACGGAATGGTGCTTTCGGGGGACTATCTTATGAAAGTCGGCCTCGATGCCTTCACCGGCGCGCAGTGCCACTCGAGGGTGATTGAACTGGAGCGCATAAGATGAAGCAACCGTATGTCTGGGCCGCACTGGCTCCAATAGTATTCCTGATTGTGGAACTGTTCTTCGTGGTGCGCTTCTTCGGTGCTGACGCGATGGACGGAGCCAGCCAGCTTGCGCTGATTCTTGCCGCAGGGCTGGGCATTGCGGTGTCCATGCTCGTATGCAAAAACTCATGGCACAATCTTGAGACGGCCATACTTGACAACATCCGTTCCATAGGAAGCGCGGTGCTGATTCTCCTGCTGATAGGAATGATTTCGGGAAGCTGGATGATTAGCGGGATAGTGCCGATGATGATTAGCGGCGGACTCAAGGTACTGACTCCCAAGCTGTTCCTTCTTGCAGTCTGCGTTATCTGCGCACTCGTTTCAGTGATGACAGGAAGCAGCTGGACCACCATTGCTACCATTGGAGTAGCCTTTGTGGGAATCGGAATGGCACTCGGCTATTCGCCGGGATGGACAGCAGGAGCCATAATCTCCGGGGCATATTTCGGAGACAAGGTCTCTCCCCTCTCGGACACCACTGTGCTTGCTTCTTCGACCGCCGGGGCATCACTGTTCAGCCACATACGCTATATGCTTATCACTACCGTACCTTCCTTTCTGGCAGCCTGCTGCATATTCACGATAGTGAGCCTGCTGCATACAGACACGGGAGTGGCGGAGTCTCAGCACATTGTCGATGCGCTTCACAATGCTTTCAATTTCAGCCCGTGGCTTGTGCTGGTCCCGGTCCTGACCGTTGTGATGATACTTCTGCGCCTGCCTGCCATCATCACCCTGCTCTGCTCAGCCCTGCTTGCAGGCATTGCTGCGCTGATTTTCCAGCCGGAGCTTGTGGCCGGGATGTCGGGATTGTCAGGTTTTTCATTCAAGAGCGGGTTTATGGGCCTTGCCCGGTGCTACTGCGACGGAACTGCAATTGCTACGGGTCTGCCGGAACTTGATTCGCTGCTGCAGACCGGAGGAATGAACGGGATGGTTTCCACCATTATCCTGGTATTCGCAGCTGCCACCTTCGGCGGCGTGATGGCGGGGAGCGGAATGATACGCACCCTGACAGAATTGCTTATACGCAAGGTAAAGACCCGTTTCGGAAGCGTGGCAGCCACGGTGGTCAGCGGTATTTTCTGCAATATGATGACCGGAGACCAATATCTCTCCATCATCCTGACCGGGAGCCTCTACAAAGACCTTTACCGCAAAAACGGACTGGAGCCCCGGCTGCTGAGCCGAAGTACGGAGGACTCCGCCACCGTCACTTCCGTGCTCATTCCATGGAACTCCTGCGGTATGACCCAGTCCACGGTGCTGAAAATACCTACCGTTGACTACCTCCCTTACTGCTTTTTCAATCTGATTTCACCGCTGATGTCCATACTCATCGCACTCATAGGATTCAAAATACCTCAAGAAAAAAAGGCTTCGACAGATGGAAAATAAACCGGAATTTCGAGGAAGGGCTATTGATTTTGAGGAGCAGATTGCCCTGCTCCGAAGCCAGGGGCTCATCATTGAAGATGAGAAGAAAGCGATCAGGATACTCAACAATGTGTCTTATGCCAGGCTGAAAACCTACATAGTCCCGTTGATGGAGGACCGCAAGGCGCACCGTTTCCGTGAAGGTGCCAGTTTCGATGACGCCTATGCACTCTATGGTTTCGACCGCCGCCTTCGGGAACTCGTTTTCCACGAAATGGAAAAAGTGGAAATCAGTGTCAGGACCCGTATAGGCTATGCCTCGGCGGGGTCCGAGGCAGGATACTGGTTCCTGAACCCGGACTGGTTCCGGGACGAGAGGGAGCACAGGGAGATTATCCGCCGTCTCACTTCCGAAGTGGAACGTGCCGACAACGATGCCATCAAGCGTTTCCGTTTGAAGTACTCCAACCCGCTTCCTCCGTGCTGGCTCACCCTTGAAGCAACCTCAATGGGTACCCTGTCCACTATTTACGACCAGATGAAATACAGTCCGCTTAAGAAGGGTATTGCCGACTACTACGGACTTGGGGTCGAGGATTTCAGTTCCTGGCTTGAGCATCTGGTGTATGTACGCAACCGCTGCGCCCACCACAACAGATTGTGGAACAAGACCTTGACCACCGAGGCTTCAGTGCCGCTGCGTCCGGCCTTCCCTTTCCCGGCCCAGACCGAGTTCTCGAAAAAACACGTCTATATGACACTTTGCGTGCTGAAGTATCTCCAGAACACAGTCAAACCGGAAAACACTTTTGCTCAGCGCCTCCGTACCCTCATCGACAACTACCCTATCGTCGACACCTCGCTTATGGGCTTCCCTCCCGACTGGAAAGATGACCCGTTCTGGAGTGTGGCGGGTGTCGTTGAGTGACCGGGGGTACCCCGGAACACGACTGGAAGATGACCCGCTGCGGGCTGTGTCGGGTGTCGTTGAGTGACTTTTGCCGATATCGGTTGACTCGCGTTAAATACTTACGTGTCGGAAAGGAGTTGTTCCTTATCGTTTTGGGAGTTGTAATCGGTGCGCAAAATGGCTTGATTTGCGCACCGATTGCAATTTTTCCCCAGTCCGTGCGCAAAACCGCCCTTTCTGCGCACCGATTGCAATTTTTCCCCAGTCCGTGCGCAAAACCGCCCTTTCTGCGC
>JBJEBK010000013.1:49681-77259 GCA_051869975.1 Candidatus Cryptobacteroides sp.
ACCGATTCCCTAAACAAACGACCTCCGGTGGCTAAAGCAAAGCGCTGCGTTGAGCTCTAAGGAAAGGCTCGCTCCGCGCTTTGCTTTTGCGGAGTGTGATTTTCCTGATGTGACACATCGGGAGGGAAAAGTGTATGGAAGGGCGATTTTGCTCCTGATGTGTTAGATGGGGAAAACTGGAAGGTGGCACAGAGCATTCTAGGAGGCAGGCAGGCTGTACAGGTGATGCCTGAGTTGTGTCAGGATTTTTGCTATATTTGTATGTGATGGCTGTTATGTGTGTGATGGCAGGAGCTTGTGTGACAGCAAGAGCTTGTGTCACGGCAGACGGGCTTAAGGTATTTGCGATGGAGAATCTGATAGACGGGTACATAGAGTATATCAGCGGGGTAAAAAGGTATTCCGCGAGGACGCAACAGGGGTACAGGGATGTGCTCGGAGATTTCCGTGACTATCTGCTGAGGGAAGTCGGCACCCAGGCCAACCGTGAAGAGAACGGGCGGACGGACCGGAAAGATAACTGGCAGACGGGACAGAGCCGGGGAGAGGGTAAAGAGGACGAATGTCTTCTGAGGGGGATGACTTCGCAGGTGCTGCGGGGGTATGAGGTGTACCTGATGAAGGAGCGGAAACTGAGTGCGAGATCGGTGGGCTTGTATCTGAGTGTACTGAGCAGCTTTGCGAAATATCTGATGAAAAAGGACCGGCTGAGTGCGAACCCGGTGCGCACTGTAGCCCGTCCCAAGGTGCCGAAGCGCCTTCCGGAATTCTACCGCAAAGACTCAATTGACATCTACTTCGAACAAACACGCCCATACGGCACCGACACCATCCTGGACCTCCTCGGCCCGGTCGCCGACCCCGCCACACGGGAGTTGTACGCCAAGTGCCTAAGGCGCCTGATAATCAGCATACTATATAACACCGGCATCAGACGAAGCGAACTCATCAGCCTCGACCGCAGCAACTTCGACCCGGCAAGACGGGTCCTTCACGTCCGGGGAAAAGGAGACAAAATGCGCGAAATCCCTCTCACCCCTTCCTTATGTGAAGAGATTTTGTTATATTTGAAGGTCCTATGCAGATGCGGATTTGACATAGACCGACAGGACTCTCCCCTGCTCCTCACTCCCACGGGAAGGCGCCTCTATCCCCAATTCGTGGACAAAGCCGTCAAGCAGGAACTCGGGGCAGTCCCGGGCATAAGCGGAAGGAAATCGCCCCACGTTCTGCGGCACACTATAGCCACTGAGCTGCTCGACGAAGGCACCGACATCAACAGCATCAAAGAGCTGCTCGGCCACTCCTCACTCGCCGCCACCCAGGTCTATACCCACAACTCGATAGAAAAATTGAAAAAAGTTTATAACCGGGCCCACCCCAGAAGCCTGACAGCGAAAAAAACGTAAGAACGAAGCCGGACAACGGATAAAACAGACAAAACAGAAGAACGAAGCCGGACGGCGAAAAAAAGGGAAAAATGAAGCCGGGCAACGGAAAGAAACGGGAAATAACGGAAGAACAAAAAACAGAGACTGAATGCCCATACTCGAAAAAGCAGTAATACAGAACTGGCGCAACATAGAACTCCAGGAACTCGAGTTCTCTCCCAACATCAACTGCATCAGCGGTAACAACGGAGAGGGCAAGACCAACCTTCTCGACGCCATCCACTGCCTTTCTATGAGCAAGAGCGCATTTGGCTCCACCGACCGCTGGAACTACCGCCACGGCACCGACTTCTATGCCATCTCGGGGACCTATCTCATGCACGAAGGCCAGCAGGCCCGCTTCAGCATTCGCAGCAGCGCCGGCGAAGACAAAAAGCTCACCCGCGACGGCAAGGCCTATACCCGCATCAGCGACCACATCGGCGTGCTGCCTATCGTAATGGTTTCCCCGGGAGACACTGCCCTGGTCAGCGAAGGCAGCGAAGAGCGCAGGCGCCTGGTGAACGCCGTATTATCCCAAATGGATAAAGAATACCTCTCCGACGTGCAGCGCTACACCCGCCTGCTGGCAAACAGGAACGCCCTTCTGAAGAGCGGCCGCACCGAGGAAAGCGTAATGGAAACCATAGACCTGCGGATGGACAGCCTCGCGGGCAGAATCTACGGCAAACGCTCAGAGCTCGCCCAAAGGCTCGAACCCGTAGTGGCACGTTTCTACGCGCAGCTTAGCGGCGGCGCCGAGAGCGTCGGCATCAGCTACCGTTCCGAGCTTGAAGAAGCTCCCCTTCTCGACCTGCTGCGCGGCGCCGCCGCCAAAGACCGCCAGCTCGGTTTCACCACCTGCGGAGTGCAGCGCGACGACTTCATATTTACAATGAACGGCGACCCCATACGCAAAGTCGGCTCCCAGGGTCAACAGAAATCCTTCCTCGTCGCCCTCAAATTCGCCCAATATGAGATAATGAAAGCCTCCTACGGCTTCCCTCCCGCCCTGCTGCTGGACGACCTCTTCGACAAGCTCGACATGGACCGCACCGGCAACCTTCTCAAAATGGTCGCAAGCGACGAATTCGGCCAGATCTTCATCTCCGACACCGACAGCGCAAGGCTCAAAGGCATAATCAGCGGCATCACCCAGGAATCCGGCTACTACCAGGCGAAAGGAGGCGTCTTCACCAAGCTATGAAGTTTGAAAAGCGATATGCCACCGATATGCAGGCCCTCACGAAGGGCTATATCAGGCTTATGAACCTCAGCTCAGCGCTCAACCGCCGCCGCATCTATGCCGCCTGGGACGAAGCCTCGGGGGCAGCGGAGCACACCATAAGGCGAAGCTTCAGGGACGGCAAGCTGTATATCACCCTCGGCTCATCGGTAATGCGCAGCATACTCTATATGCAGCGCGACATCTATGTCAAACGCATAAACGCCATACTCCAGCAGGACGAACTCTTCACCCCGGAAGACCCTAAGGTAGGCTTCGTAAAGGAGATAATACTCAAATGAAACTGGTCATCGACAGCACAGTACCCTTCATCGAAGGCGTTTTCGAGCCCTGGGCCACGGTAGTATATAAGCCCGGGAACGAGATATGCCATCTGGACGTCATTGACGCCGACGCCCTGATAATCAGCAATATGTGCAGAGTGAACGAAACGCTTCTGGACAACACCCTCGTCAAGATGATAGCTGTCAACACCGTCGGTATGGACCGCGTGGACCAGGCCTACTGCGCCGAGAAGGGCATATTCGTCCAGAATGCCAGCGCCTCCAACTCCGGTGCCCTGTGCAACTATGTATTCTCGGCCCTTTACGGCTGCGCCTCGCGCAAAAGCATAGACCTCAAAGGCAAGACCATAGGCATAATTGGCGGAGGCCCCGCCGGCCAGAGAGTCGAAATGACCGGCCGCACCCTGGGGTTCAACATCCTGATGCGCGATCCGGTGCGCGAAGCAGCTGAAGGCTCGACACATTTCTGCTCTCTGGACTATCTTCTCGAAAACTCGGACATAGTCACCCTGCACTGCCCGCTCAACGACGGCACCAAAGGGATGTGCAACGCCGATTTCTTCGCCAAGATGCGCTTCGGCGCCTTCTTCATCAACACCGCCCGCGGCGAACTGGTGGACGAGAAGGCCCTGCTCCAGGCTATCCCCAAACTCGGTCCCGTCATCATAGACACCTGGAACAACGAGCCTTACATCAACCAGGCCCTGCTCGAAAAGGTAGATATAGCCACCCCTCACATAGCCGGATTCTCCTACCAGGGGAAACTCAACGGCACCAGGGCTGCCGTACGCACCGTAGCCCGTTTTTTCGGGATAACGGAGCTTTATGATTTCTTTCCGAAGCCTGACATAGACAATATGGAAGCCTGCCACGTAGATGTTGCCGGGATGTCCCAAGGCCAGATTGCAAGCACCTTCCAGTACAACTATCCCATCTTTACGGATGACTTTATGCTGAGGATGGACCCGGACAACTTTGCGAAGCTCAGGCAGGAATACAGGTACAGAAGAGAATTTTATGTTAACTAACCATACATTATTATGACACAGGAAGAACAAATCGCAAGATTCAAGGAAGGCTTTCCGGCCCTCGACATTGTTGCAGCAGCCACCCCTGAGCGCGGCATCACCCGCCTCGATGCGGACGGCATCAAAGAAGCTGTTGATTACTGCCAAAGCGCCAAGGTTGCAGGCAGAGCCAAATTTGTCCCGGCATCAGGAGCAGCATCCCGAATGTTCAAGGATGTATTCGCCCACAAACCGGAGACCATAGGCACACTTGCCGACAACCTTGAGAAATTCGCTTTCTACGACAAGGCCATCTTCGGCGTGGCCCCTCACGACCCTGTAAAGACTGCCGACACCCTGCTCGGAACCCCGGGCCTTGGTTACGGCACCAAGCCAAAGGGCGTGCTCAAATTCCACTCCTACCCTGACGAGAAGCGCACAGCACTCGCCGAGCACCTCGTGGAGGGAGCAGAATATATGCGCAACGACGATGGCAGCGTAAACCTCATATTCACCATATCTCCCGAGCACCGCACCCTCTTCGAGCAGGCTCTCGCGGAGGTAAAGGATACTTATGAGCAGCGCTATCACGTCCACTACAACATCAGTTTCACCTATCAGGACAAGGCTACCGACACAATTGCCGTAACCCCGGACAACAAGCCTTTCCTCAAGGAGGACGGCACCGTTCTCAAGAGACCTGCAGGCCACGGAGCCCTTATCTACAACCTCAACAAGGTAGATGAAGAGCTCGTCAGCATCAAGAACATAGACAATGTCTGCGTTGAGCGCATGCTCCCGACCACGGCCCTCTACAAGAAAGTGCTTATAGGCAAGGCGCTTATGCTTCGCGACCGGGTATTCGGCCTGATTGCCGAGTTCGACCAGCTCACGGCCGCCCGCGTGGCAGGCAATCCGGTCGGCATCGAGCTGCCGGGCTATATCCCGTCAGACGACCCTTATGCAACTGAGGAATGCCAGGCCCTGTGCAACGAAATCGAAGAGTTCCTCAGCGCAGAATTCTGCATCGAACTGCCTGAGTTCAAGTCCTGCAAGGAGCGTGCGCTCGCACTTCGAGCAAAGCTCGACAGGCCTCTTCGCGTCTGCGGAATGGTGCGCAACGAAGGCGAACCGGGCGGTGGCCCGTTCATCGTACGCGCAGCTGACGGCAGCACCTCGCTCCAGATTCTGGAAAGCGTGCAGATTGCAGACCCTCAGATGATGGCGACAGCGACCCATTTCAACCCTGTTGACCTCGTATGCTGCCTGCGCAATCACGAAGGCAGGAAGTTCGACCTCCTGCAGCACGTCGATCCCGAGACCGGCTTCATCAGCTCGAAGAGCTACCAGGGACGTGAGCTCAAGGCCCTCGAACTGCCTGGCCTTTGGAACGGTGCAATGTCCGACTGGCTCACCGCTTTCGTAGAGGTTCCTATCGAGACTTTCAACCCTGTTAAGGTAGTGCTTGACCTGCTGAAGAGCGCCCATATGCAGTAGCTTTGAAATGCCGCGCAGATTTGCTAAATTTGCGCGGCATTTATTTTGCAGATAATAATACAAAACACTTAATAACATTATGCAGAACAAACTACAGGAACTCACAGACAAACTCTATCAGGAAGGCTTGTCCAAGGGGAAGGAAGAAGGCGCACAGATTCTGGCCGACGCCAAAGCTCAGGCAGAGAAGCTGATTGCCGATGCCAAGGCACAAGCCGAAAGCATCACCGCCAAAGCCCAGGCCGATGCAGACAGTCTCCGCAGCAAGGCCGCATCCGATGTCAGGATGGCATCCGAGCAGGCTCTCCAGGCTACAAAGAAAGACATAGAGAACATCCTTATTGACTCAATAGTAAAGGAAGGCGTAAAGGGCGAACTCGCCTCCGCTGACCTGCTGAAGGAAATCATTCTCGCAGTTGCAAAGAACTTCAGCGCTCAGGAAAGCTGCGACCTTGCACTCGTGCTTCCGGAAAGCCTCAAGGCCGACATCGAGCCTTGGCTGGGAAAGGAACTCTCCAAACAGCTCGGAAGTGGCGTCAAAGCGGAATTCACAAAAAAGATTGCGGGCGGCTTCAATATCGGACCTGCTGACGGAAGCTGGTTCGTAAGCCTTACGGACGAGGCTTTCAGCGCCCTGATTTGCGAATACCTGCGTCCTGTAACCCAAAAACTTCTCTTCGGTGAATAATTATGAATACATAGTGGCCAGCCTCCCGGTCATCGCCAGCGACTACCGCGGACCTCTGGATACTGACGCGATAATCAGCGAAATCCGCTCCCAGCTTTCCCCCAAGGACGAAGCCGTGCTGGACACTCTCCTGAAAGGTTTCGACTCGGACAGTCTGGATGCGGAGTTCTACCGCACGGCCCTCGCCTCCAAAAACCGCTTCATTGCAGGCTTTTTCGGCTACGACCTGGATGTGCGCAACTGCCGCGTAGCCTATCTCAACAAAGCCCTGGGACGCCCCGAGGGGCAGGATATTCTGGTCCTGGACGAGGATGAGCCGCGCGAGTTCGAAGACCTCGAAAAGGTGAACGCCGTACTGGAAGGAAGCGACATACTCGAGCGCGAGCGCGGCCTTGACGACATTATGTGGGAGCGCATCGACGAGCTCACCCTTATGGAGGTTTTCACCCTCGACCAGATTCTCGGCTTCGTGGCGAAGCTCCAGATAGTGGCAAGGTGGCTAAAGCTCGACCCTCAGAAAGGACGCGAGCTCTTCCGTCAGCTGGTCGAAGAAATCAGAAACAATAAAAAATCAATAGAATAATGAATACAACAGGAAAAGTAACGGGCATCGTATCCAACCTGGTGACAGTGCAGATAGACGGTCCTGTAGCCGAGAATGAGCTCTGCTACATCGACCTCAAGGGCACCAAGCTCCTTGCGGAGGTCATCAAGGTGAACGGAGACAAGGCTTCCGTACAGGTATTCGAAAGTACCCGCGGCCTGAAGGGCGGCGACAAGGTCGAATTCCTCGGCAAGATGCTCGAAGTATCTCTCGGTCCGGGCCTTATGTCCAGCGTCTATGACGGACTCCAGAACGACCTGACCACAATGACCGGCGTCTTCCTCAAGCGAGGCGAATACACCGACCCTCTCGACCACGAAAAGCTCTGGGACTTCACCCCTATCGCCTCCGTAGGCGACAAGGTGCAGGCCGCAAGCTGGCTCGGAGAGGTCAAGGAAGGATGGCTGCCCCACAAGATTATGGTCCCTTTCAGCTTCAAGGGCGAATATACCGTAAAGTCTGTAGCTCCGGCAGGACAATACCGCATTGACGATGCGGTCGCAGTGCTGACCGACGGGGAAGGCAACGAAGTCAAGGTGACTATGGTGCAGAAATGGCCGGTGAAGGTTGCCGTGAAGGGCTACCGCGAGAAACCGCGTCCGCAGAAGATTATGGAAACGGGAGTTCGCGTCATCGACACCTTCAACCCTATTGCCGAAGGCGGAACGGGCTTCATCCCGGGGCCGTTCGGCTGCGGCAAGACGGTACTCCAGCACGCTATTGCCAAGCAGGGCGAAGCCGACGTGATCGTAATGGCAGCCTGCGGAGAGCGTGCGAACGAGGTAGTTGAAATATTTACCGAATTCCCTGAACTCATCG
This sequence comes from Candidatus Cryptobacteroides sp., assembly GCA_051869975.1. Taxonomy (GTDB): domain Bacteria; phylum Bacteroidota; class Bacteroidia; order Bacteroidales; family UBA932; genus Cryptobacteroides. Next base: position 57,257 of record JBJEBK010000013.1, read on the forward strand.
ACCCGCACACCGGACGCCACCTGATGGAGCGTACCACCATCATCTGCAACACCTCCAATATGCCTGTTGCAGCGCGCGAGGCCTCCGTTTACACGGCTATGACCATTTGCGAGTACTACAGGGCTATGGGACTGCGCTGCCTGCTGCTTGCGGACTCCACTTCCCGCTGGGCCCAGGCTCTGCGTGAGATGTCCAACCGTATGGAGGAACTTCCGGGCGCCGACGCATTCCCTGTGGACCTGTCTTCCATCATCTCCAACTTCTACGCACGCGCAGGTATGGTTGTGCTGGGCAACGGCCAGACCGGAGCCATCACCTTCATCGGTACCGTATCCCCAGCCGGAGGTAACCTCAAGGAGCCTGTAACGGAGTCCACCAAGAAGGCGGCACGCTGCTTCTACGCCCTTGAGCAGAACCGCGCCGACCAGAAGCGCTACCCTGCCGTAAACCCTCTCGACTCATATTCCAAGTACCTCGAGTACCCTGAAATCCAGGAGTACCTCGACCAGACCGTGCAGAAGGGATGGGTGGATATGGTCATAAAAGCCAAGAACATAGTGCGCCGCGGACGCGAGATGAAGGACCAGATCGACATCCTTGGCGATGACGGAGTTCCTATGAGCTACCATATTGCCTTCTGGAAGAGCGAGATGGTCGATTTCGCCTTCCTCCAGCAGGATGCCTTCGACCCTATTGACGCCCTCTGCCCTCTTGAAAGGCAGAAATATATGCTGAACCTGATACTGTCCATCTGCGACCGCGACTTCGACTTCGAGGACTACGAGCGTTGCCGCGAATATTTCAAGCAGGTAATCAACGCCCTGCGCCAGATGAACTACAGCGAGTTCGGCAGCGACGATTTCAAGGAGTACAACAACCAACTCACAAAACTTCTCGAGAGCAATGGCAAGTAAAGCATATCAGAAAATCTATACCCACCTGGAGGCCATCACCAAGGCCACTGTCGCCCTGAAGGCTCCGGGTGCATCCAATGACGAGCTTGCTACGGTTGCAGGCCGTCTCGCACAGGTTGTGAAGACCAAGGGCGACCTCGTTACCCTTCAGGTATTCGCAGGAACCGAAGGCATCCCAACCGATGCGGAGGTGAGCTTCTTCGGTGCTCCTCCTACCCTGAAGGTCAGCGACCAGCTCGCAGGACGCTTCTTCGACGCCTACGGACATCCTATCGACGGAGGCCCTGAGGTCGAAGGAGAAGAAAGGGAAGTAGGAGGTCCTTCCGTCAACCCTTACAAGCGCAAGCAGCCTTCCGAGCTGATTCCTACCGGTATCGCCGGCATCGACCTCAACAACACCCTCGTGTCCGGCCAGAAGATTCCTTTCTACGCAGACCCTGACCAGCCTTACAACCAGGTTATGGCAGATGTTGCGCTGCGTGCCGATGTGGACAAGATTATCCTCGGAGGAATGGGTCTTTCCAACGACGACTATCTGTATTTCCGCCACAAGTTCGAGAATGCGGGCGCGCTGGACAAAATCGTTTCCTTCGTCAACACTACCGAAGAACCGCCTGTTGAGCGTCTTCTGATTCCGGATATGGCCCTCGCTGCCGCGGAATATTTCGCCGTGGACAAGAACCAGAAGGTGCTCGTGCTCCTTACGGATATGACCCTGTACGCCGAGACCCTTTCCATCGTGTCCAACCGTATGGACCAGATTCCATCCAAGGATTCGATGCCCGGTTCCCTGTATTCGGACCTCGCAAAGATTTACGAGAAGGCCGTGCAGCTTCCTGACGGAGGTTCCATCACCATCATTGCGGTGACCACCCTCAACGACGGAGACATCACCCACGCCATTCCGGACAACACCGGTTACATCACCGAGGGACAGCTGTTCCTGCGTGCGGATACCGATTCCGGCAAGGTCATCGTGGACCCGTTCCGTTCACTATCCCGTCTGAAGCAGCTCGTGCAGGGCAAGAAGACCCGCGAGGACCACTCGCAGGTGATGAACGCGAGCGTGCGTCTGTACGCCGATGCCCAGAACGCCAAAACCAAGCTGGAGAACGGTTTCGACCTGTCCGACTACGACCTCAGGTGTCTGGACTACGCCAAGGCATACGCAACCCGTCTGCTCTCGATTGATGTCAACATCTCCATCGAGGAGATGCTCGACACAGCCTGGGAGCTCTTCGGCACCTACTTCAAGCCGGAAGAAACAGGTATCAAGAAGGCACTTATCGATAAATACTGGAAAGCCTGATGGCAATCAAATTTCAATACAACAAGACATCTCTTACCAACCTCGAAAAGCAGCTGAAGGTAAGACGCAATGCCCTCCCTACCCTGAAGAACAAGGAGTCGGCACTGCGTGTCAGCGTCAGCGCTGCGAAGGCTGAGGCGGAGAGACTCGAAAAGGCCGTGACGGAGGCGCTCGACAGGTACGACTACCTGGCAGCCCTTTGGAACGAGTTCGAACCGGGCCTTATCCGCATCACCGACATCCATCTTTCCACGGTTAAGGTGGCGGGCGTCAAAATCCCGGAGCTTGACGGCATCGACTACGAGCTCAGGCCTTTCAACGCTTTCACCAAGCCGGCGTGGTATGCGGACGGAGTGAGGATACTCCAGGACATCACACGCATAGGAATCGAGTCGGAGATTTTTGAGCAGCGCCGCCGGATTCTGGACTACCAGCGCAAGAAGACCACCCAGAAGGTGAACCTCTACGAGAAGGTCCAGATACCTGGCTATCAGGAGGCTATACGAAAGATCAAGAGATATATGGAAGACGAGGAGAATCTCAGCAAGGCTTCATCGAAGATTGTCAAGACCCGTCACGCCGAAGAAGAGGAGGAGCAGACAGTATGATTGAGAAAATGACACGCTACGACTTTGTCCTGCTGAGCAGCGGCAAGGAAGGCTTCCTCGAGCAGCTTCGCGAGCTCGGCGTTGTGGACATCAAACGCAGCGACAGGGCTGTGGACGAGCGCTCCGAGCAGATGCTCGAGGGCATACGTCTTGCCAGGAAAGAGATTGAACTCGTGGAGGCGGGCACAGATGCCCATCTCGAAGAACTGCTCACCAGACTCGCCTCTCAGCAGGAACTTGCTGCTGCAGTGGAGCCTTGGGGAGATTTCGACCCTGCACGCTTCGAGGAGCTCCGCTCCCTCGGAGTGGATTGTGGATTCTACTGTGTTTCCCGTAAGGAGTTCAAGCCTGAATGGGAAGAGAACTACGCACTGCAGACAGTCAGCGACCCTGCTGATGCGAAGGTTTATTTCGTGGTCTTCAACCCGGAGGACTTCCCTCTCAAGAGGCTTCCTGAGCCGAAATGCTCTCTGAGCGAGGCTCAGAAGGCAGTACGCGATACCGAAGCCGAAATCGGGGATTACCGCAAGGTGCTCGAAGAGAGGAAGGGCGATATTCCTGCATTGCAGGCCGCTCTCAAGGAGCGCACCGATGAGCTTAATCTCTATCTGGCATCCCAGGCCGGACAGAGTGCTGCAGAGAACCTTCTGTGCTGTTTCGAGGGCTATGCTCCCCAGGAGGACAGGGAGAAGATACTCGCTGCTGTAGCCAAGATGGATGTGGTGGTGCTCGAGACGGCCGCAGTTGTGGAGGACAATCCTCCTATCAAACTGCGCAACAACAAGTTCGTCTCCATGTTCGAGATGCTCACCGATATGTATGGCCGGCCGGCTTATGACGGTTTCGACCCTACTCCTTTCATCAGCATATTCTTCCTGCTTTTCTTCGCCTTCTGTATGGGCGATGCTGGCTATGGACTTATTCTGATTGTCATAGGACTGATGTTGAAGAAGGTGAAGAGTTTCGCTTCATTTTCTCCTCTTGTGGTGACTCTGGGAATTGCCACTACGGTGATCGGATTCCTGTTCCACACTTTCTTCAGCTGCGACATTGCAAGCTGGGCGTGCATCCCTGATGCCGTTAAGAAAGTGTTCCTGCCGTCCAAGATTATGGGCTACGACGGGACTATGGTTCTCTCGATTATCGTCGGTATCGTGCATATCAGCCTTGCGATGATAGTGAAGACCGTGATGGCTACCCGCAACAAGGGTTTCCTGAATTCCCTGAGCACCTGGGGATGGACCCTGCTGATTGTGGGCGGAGTGGTGGTCGGGCTCTTCTCGCTTATCGGAGTGCTCAATGCCACTGCTACCAAGTGGGTGATTATCGTGCTTGGAGTGCTGTCCGCTTTGGGCATCTTCCTGCTGAACAACCTTCACCGCAATCCGCTTGTCAATATCGGCAGCGGGCTTTGGGAGACCTACAACACGGCAACCGGGCTTTTGGGAGATGTATTGAGTTACCTTCGTCTCTATGCTCTCGGACTTGCCGGAAGTATGCTCGGTCTGGCTTTCAATTCCATCGGAATGATGATAGTCGGCGACGGTAGTTCCGTCCTGATGTGGATACCTGCTGTGCTGGTTTTCATTGTGGGTCACACTCTCAATATCGCTATGGCCGCCCTCGGAGCATTTGTCCACCCGCTCCGACTCAATTTCCTGGAGTTCTTCAAGAATTCGGGCTATGAGGCCAACGGACAGAAATACAATCCTTTAAAGAAATAATAAAACAAATCAATAAAAATTAATTCACTATGTTTGAACAGATTTTAGGTTATCTCGGACTTGGTCTGGTACTCGCACTTTCAGGTATCGGCTCAGCAATCGGAACCACTACAGCAGGCAACGCCGCCGAGGGTGCCCTCAAGAAGAACCCTAAGGCTTCAGGAAGCTATATGGTGCTTTCCGCACTCCCTGCTACCCAGGGTATCTACGGATTCGTGGCTTTCTTTATGATGCTCGGCAAGGTGGCTGAGTCCGGTGCCCTGGTTTTCGGTATCGGTGTTTCAGTCGGTCTTGTTTGTATGCTTTCAGCCATCCGTCAGGGTCAGGTTTGCGCCAACGGTATCGTGGGTGTCAGCCAGGGACACAACGTCTTCACCAATACCCTCATCTACGCCGCTCTCCCTGAGTTCTACGCAATTCTCGGTCTCGTCGGCGCGCTGATGGCGTAATCTACCGAAACAGCCACAGCAACGCCGCTCTCCCGCAGTTCACGGGGCTCTCGGCCTCGTCGGCGCACTGATGGCGTAAGTCGAACAAGATTTCAATGTAATGCCCGGCCCCTGCCGGGCATCATTGTAGTCAGCCCCGGTTGTCCCGTACACCACAGGGCCTTCTCCCGTACGGACTGACTGCCGGCTCTCCCGATGTTTCCCTGAACTATCACATCAGGCATAAAATCACTATCCCACACACTTTTCCCTCCTCATCTGACACATCAGAAGCAAAAACACCCTCTCACGCACTTTTCCTGCCTCATCCTACACATCAGGAAAACGCCACCATGCCCCACACCGCCCTCCAGACCACATTCCCATTTTCCCGATGTGTAACATCAGGCACGAAACCGCCCTCTCACGCACTTTTTCCTCCTCATCTGACAGATCAGGAAAACACCCCCTGCCGCACACCGCCTCCAGACCACATTGCCATTTTCCCGATGTGTAACATCAGGCACGAAACCGCCCTCTCACACACTTTTATATTCTGATGTGTTACATCGGGAAGGATATAAGGCTGATTGTTCGATATGGATTAGTCATCTGTGCGCAGAAAGGGCGTTTTTGCGCACGGACTGGGGAAATTTTGCAATCGGTGCGCAGAAAGGGCGGTTTTGCGCACGGACTCTGAAGTGACTACAACTGACAATCCCAAAACAAAGTTCTTGCCCCCTCACCAGACAAAGGGAATCAGCCTTTTGACTTTGCGGGGATTGAAGTCCTCCGGAAACTCCTGTTGATACCGTTTGTGTATGCGGCCGGCGCGCGGTGCAAGGTTCGCAAAAGTCCAGAGGGCGAAGACCGCGCCGGCCGCAGACCAGGTCAGCACCGCGAACCCTATCCACTCCATCAGTTCACCGAAGTAATTCGCGCTGCTCACATAGCGGAACAGCCCCTTCTGCGGCAGATGATGCGCAGTATCCCCCGGTTTGCGAAGATGGCGTATTATGCTGTCTGATTGTATGTTAATGAACATCCCAGCAAAGAAAAGCGCTGTCCCTGCAATGAATCGCGGGTCCAGAAGGTATCCGGTCGGATACATCTGCGAAGGCGACACATAGAAGAGCCATCCTCCCTGCATCAGGGCATTGAGGGTATTGAACACGGCTCCCATCAGCACTATGCTCAGCGGCATCCGGCTGCATCCCTTTATCAGAAAAGGAAATACGAATGAGCGCTGGAAATAGTGCAGCTCGAAGAATATCAGGAAAACGAGCCGGCAAATGCTGTCTTTTCTGCCGCACAGCAGCCATAGTGCTATCATAGCAATGAAGACCGGAGCCTCCATCAGCACCCAGCCCAGCCTGTTGCTTATTGCAGGGCCCCAAGCTTTGCTGTAAAACTTTCCGTAACCCGCATCCACAAAATGCAGGGCGGCAAACACGACCGCTGCCACCGCCGCCATCACGGCCAGAAACAGATTGAAACCTTCCGGGGAAATATTCATAATCTCAACACTCAAAAATAACAAATATCGGAGTATCTTTGCATCAAATTTTAACGATAATGAACTGGAGTATCATTTGGACCATCATTTTGCTGATAGGCTCCAATATTTGTATGACCTTTGCGTGGTACGGCCACCTGAAACTGCAGGAGATGCATATCTCCGACGGCTGGCCGCTCATCCTGGTGATTCTGTTTTCTTGGGGAATAGCCTTTTTCGAATATTGCCTCCAAGTCCCCGCCAACCGCATAGGCTCGAACATTAACGGCGGTCCCTTCTCGCTGATGCAACTCAAAGTGATTCAGGAAGTTATCAGCCTTACAGTATTCAGCGTCATAGTAACCGTATTCTTCAAGGGCGAAAGCCTTCAGTGGAATCATCTCGCCGCCTTCGCCTGCCTCATACTCGCAGTATTCTTCGTATTTCTCAAATAGCCTGCGCCCTTCCCGCTGCTGTAATCGACATCTTCTTGGTAGTATGGCTGCCCTTCCCGCTGCCGCGAAATATTGCACCTCCCTGCAGATTAGCTGCGGCCCGACTTGCGCCAGATGAGGGAGATAATGCCCCAGCTGACGAGAGCGACGCCGACTCCGGCAAATACATCAGGGACAAAGTGTTGCTTGACAAAGAGCGTGGACGCGTAAATAAGGAGTGTCATAACCAGCGAATATCCTCGGTACCACTTCGGGATTTCCGGCCTGCGGGCTACGCCCAAATACGAAATCGTAGAGTTGACACAGTGCACGCTCGGCAGAAGGTTATAGGCCATATCCCCACCGTCCAGCGAATACCAAAACTGCATCAGGCGCACCCCGAAGCCGTGCATCTCGGGATTCTGCAGCCCCTCAGCAACACGGTCCATATAGGTCGGCGCGAATACGAGCACCACCGCTCCCAGCAGCATCGAAAGCACATAGGCCGCAAGGTATTTGAAGAAATGCGACTTTTCGCATTTGGAGACGGCCATAGGCGCCATAGCCCAATAGACATAAGCCCAGACATAGGGCACGATGAATGCCGGCACGAGCGGGATGAGGTCATCGAGCGGGGTCTTCGGCGAAAACGGTTCCAGGCCTACCTTTACGGAAATATGGTGCGCCAGTAGGTATATGCCGTGCTGCAGTGCAAGGGTTACGATACCCAATATCACACCGTAGCCCTTAACTTTGGTGTTGGTTTCAGTACTCATAGGGCGCAAAGATAAAAAATTTTTCGCAGGCTTGCGCCTGTCGCTCCCTGCCGCCACTCTGCTAATCCAGGCTCCCTGTCACTCCCTGACAAAGAATCGCCCCACCGTCGAAGTCCCCAGCTTATTGTAGCAGCAGTCCGTGCGCAAAAACGCCATTTCTGCGCACCGATTGCAAAATTTCCCCAGTCCGTGCGCAAAAACGCCATTTCTGCGCACCAATGACTAATCCATATCGAACAATCAGCCTTATATCCTTCCCGATGTAACACATCAGAATATAAATGTGCGTAGGATGGCGATTTCGCGCCTGAAGTGTAGGATGAGGCAGGAAAAGTGTGTAGGAGGCCGGTTCCGCGCCTGATGTGGCACATCGGGAAAATGGCAATGTGGTATGGAGATGGCTGTGGGGCATGGTCCGGTTTTCCTGATCTGTCAGATGAGGAAGGAAATGTGCGTGGGTGGGCGGTTCCGCGCCTGATGTGTAGGATGAGGCAGGAAAAGTGTGTAGGAGGCCGGTTTCGCGCCTGATGTGACACATCGGGAAAATGGCAATGTGGTCTGGAGGGCACTGCCTGCCGGCGAATGACGGAAACGAGGAGAGAGAACGGATTTTTTTGTAAATTTGCAGGCTGGCAGTGAAGGGAGTCCGGCAAGGACAGGCTGCAAGGACAGGCTGCAAGGACAAGCTGCAAGGACAGATTGCAAGGACAGATTGCAAGGAGAGACTGCAAGGAGAGACTGCAAGGACAGGCTGTAAGATATAAGACTAACAAAATTTTACCAGATATGACTCTTATCAAATCTATTTCAGGAATTCGCGGAACGATTGGAGGACCGGCAGGAGAAGGTCTGACACCAATGGATATTGTCAAATTTACATACGCATACTGCGCAACACTCCCTGAAAGGCTGAACAAAGACGCAGAAAGTCACAGGGAAGACATTCAACACAATGCGGATAGTCTGGGAATGGCAGCAGACCAGACAGCCGCAGCCACCCAGGCCGGAGAAGCAGCAGAAGCAGCCCACGGCACAGAGCCACAAACGGCCACAGCAGAAGCAGCCGGCAGCACCACCACATCCCAGGCAGGCACAGCAGCCGGCACCCGCCGTTACAAACTCGTGGTGGGAAGGGACGCGCGCCTTTCCGGAGAGATGGTCGAGCAGCTGGTGTGCGGCACCATAGTCAGCTGCGGCATTGACGTAGTCAAATGCGGCTTCGCATCCACACCGACCACCGAGCTCGCAGTCAAGATGGCAGGCGCTGACGGAGGCATCATCATCACCGCATCCCACAACCCGCGCCAGTGGAACGCCCTCAAACTCCTCAACAATCAGGGAGAATTCCTCACCGCAGCAGAAGGCCAGGCCATTCTCGACCTCGCCGAAAAGGGAGACTTCAACTTCTCCCCTGTCGATACCCTCGGCAAAATCACCGAACACGACTTCACGGACGAACACATAGACTCAGTCCTCGCACTCGAAGCAGTTGACGCCGGGGTAATCCGCAAAGCCGGCTTCAAAGTCGTACTCGACTCCATCAACAGCGTCGGCGGCATCATAATGCCGCGCCTTCTCGAGCGCCTCGGAGTAGAATGCATTACCATCAACGGAGAGCCGACCGGCGACTTCGCCCACAACCCAGAGCCGCTCCCGAAGAACCTCGTCGAGCTCAGCGAAACCGTAGTCAAGACAGGTGCAGACCTCGGAATCAGTGTCGATCCGGATGTTGACCGTCTCGCCTTCATCTGCGAAAACGGTCAGCCTTTCGTCGAAGAATACACCCTGGTAGCGGTAGCGGACTATCTTCTCGAAAGAGCTGAAAAGCAGGGAGTTACCCCTCGCAACACCGTCTCCAACCTCAGCTCCAGCAGAGCCCTGCGCGATGTCACCGAAGCCCACGGAGGCACATACTACGCGGCCGCAGTAGGCGAGGTCAATGTCACCACCAAGATGCACGAAGTGGGAGCACTGATCGGCGGCGAAGGCAACGGAGGAGTCATCTACCCTGCCTCGCACTGCGGCCGTGACGCAATGGTCGGCGTAGCCCTATTCCTCAGCCAACTCGCCCATAAGGGCCTGAAAGCCAGCGAGTACAAGGCCACCCTGCCGCAGTACCATATAGCCAAAAACCGCATCGACCTCTCCGACGCCTCCACCATCGACCGCATTCTCGAAGAGATGAAGCGCCACTTCGCCTCCGAGAAAATCAACACCATCGACGGTGTCAAAATCGACTTCGAAGCCACAAGGCAGTGGGTGCACCTGCGCAAATCCAACACCGAACCTATCATCCGCGTCTATAGCGAAGCCCCTACCGAAGAGCAGGCCGTAAAGCTCGGCAACGAAGTGGTAGCACTCGCATACAGCATAATAGAGCAGGCATAATGTTCAGCTTCCGCACAACGCCCATCTCGGAGCAGCTCGACAAGAGCCTGCTCCAGGGCCGTGTGGGCTGCTTCTGCACGCAGAATTGCTTCGACACCGGCACCGAGCGCTATCTCTGGGAGCTGTTCAAAGAAAGGGGCAGGCTCGCCAAGGTATTCGCCCCGCGCGAAACAGAGCTCACCCCCGGCACCAACCATATAGAATTCAGCCAGGAAGAGCTGCAGGAACTCGATGCCGTAGTCGTAGAGATTCAGGACACGGGCGTGCGGTATTTCAACTTCACAAGAGATGTGATGCGCCTGCTCTCCACCCGCGCCAGGATGGACGAAGGGCCGGCGATATATGTCATAGACCACTTCAACCCGCTCGGCCGCATAGTCGAAGGCACTATGCCCGCCATCGAGGCAGACCTCTGGACCCCGAAGGTAGCGCACCGCCACGGGCTCACGCTAGGCGAACTGTGCAACTTCTATGTAGGCGAGCTGGACGCCAAATTCCCGCTGCACGTCGTTTCCGCGCGGGCAGTACGCTCGCACGCCGACATAATGCCGTGGACTATTGCCCCTTCCTCCGACCTGCCGGGAATGTTCTCCTGCGCGATGTACAGCGGCGGCGGCCTATGGAACAACACAACCATCAGCCCTGGCATCGGCACTTCGCGTCCTTACGAATACATCGGCGCCCCCTGGCTCAAGCCCGACGCAACGCCGCTGCCTCCGCATCCGGAAGGAGTCATAATGCGCCCCTGCAGCTTCACCCCTTCGGCCGGGCGCTACGCAGACCGGAGGTGCCTTGGGTATCAGATAATATTGCGCCCGGGCGCGCAATACCACAGCCTGCTGCACACCCTGGAGATGATGCGCTGGTTCGCGGAGCGCTATTCACAATTCGAAATGCTCCCGGAACTTCACGTCAAGGTAGCGGATCCGGTCATCTCCGAATACCTCAGGGGCGGAATCACCTTCGACATAGTCCAGGAGCATGTCAAGGCCGAAGAGCAGAAATTCATCCGCAAGGCCAAACGCTACACCCTCTACGACGAGCAGCCGTACAGAATCAAATAGCCACTAACCCTTAGCCAATATCCTGCGGAGCTCGGACAGAGTCCTGCCCGTGTTGTTTTTGACTGCCCGGCAGAGGGAAGCACGGCTCTGGAAGCCGCTTGCACACATAAGGTCATAATAATCAATGTCAGGGTCGTCGCCCAGGAGGCGCTTAATCTCCTCCACGCGCAGGCCGTTGATCCAGGTATTGAAGTTCATCATCTTCACGGAGTTTATGTAGGACGACAGGACACGGGTGCTCACCCGCATCTGGTCAGCCACATTGTACAAGGACACATCCTCTTTACAATATGGTCGGTCCGGACGGTTCTCCCACTCGCGGACCTTTGCCTCAATGCCTCCGAGTTCAGATGCACCGCTCTTCTCGAGGAGCGCAGGATCCATCACCTTCCCGTCCAACGGTCCCAGGGACTGGAGATTGAAAATCAGCACGGTAATCACCACAACCACGACCGTTGCCAAACAAACCACGAAAAGATCGGCCTTGTAGTTGTCGGTAATCGCCAGGTCAACCAGCGTAAGGGCAAAATAGGAGCACAGAAGGAATGGAGTCTTGCGGGACAGTTCGTGGAGCTTTTCGCTCCTGTCACCGGCATACACATCATCGATTCGCTTGCGGTACCGGATGCTGTCCGCTATGACATACCAGAGCATCAGCGGCGGAAACCAGAAAAACCCGTGTTTACTCTCTACCAGTTTCATAGCACAGAAGCCAAGGACTGTCCACTGGATGTAGTAAACCACAGCCCAAACCCAATGAAAATCGAAGGTGTTGTAGCCACCGGCAATCAGCCAGCAACCCCAGATGTCCATAAGACAGTCCAGGATGGCTGACACGGCCACACCAATATGGGCATACTTGTACTTGGTGTGTATATAGTACTTTCTCCTGATGAAAAGAAGGAACACAGCGACCATTGCCGAAACAACGGCCCTGACAAGATATATTGAATAACCCAGCAACATAACACAAAGTATTATCCGAAGGCAAAACTAGCGGATGCAATCATAAACCCTGTCGCAAAATGCGAAAAAACTTGCAAACTTGTTCCCATATCCGCAATTTTTCGCATCCCGCTGCCAAAGCTTTTCAGCTGGGGACTTTTTGCAGGTTCATTTGCAGTCAAAAGGAACATAATTCGGATATTATTCGTATCTTTGGAACCGATGGAAACCAACCGTAATCTGACGCCAGTTATCAGACCTATGAACCTGCACCGACCTCCCCTTGAGGCCGGGCTCAAAAAGCGTTGGTTCGCCATCCGTCTCAAGTATATCAGGGCAGAGAAATTCGCCCCGCAGGTGCCCGAAAAGGTGGGCAGATGCTTCGTTCCTCCTGTAGTCACAAATCTGGTTTTCATCTACTCAGACTACAAGACTCTCTGGGAATACCGCAACTTCAATCTCAACGGCAGCCATATGGGTTTCATGCGCGACCGCAAGACCTGGGAGCCGCTTACGGTAAGGGACAGGGATATGGAGATATTTATGCGCATCTGCCGCGCCAGCGAGTGTCCTATAGTGCTGACAGAGAGGCCGAAAGTCAAACTCGGAGACTATGTCAGAGTCAAGGACGGGCCGCTGAAGGGCGCAGAGGGGTATGTGGTCAGGATGCGCAAATCCAAGCGCGTGCTGGTGGACCTCGGAGGCGTGCTGTGGCTCGCCACGGAGTTCGTTTCCCCGGATATGCTTGAGGTCGTAACCGACGAGGAGCTCATCCCGAAAAGGACCTGACCTCCTCCCCCATTGTTTCCTCTCAAATCAAAAATTTATGCACTATGCAATTGAAGAGGAACATACGGCAACACTCCGCACACCGGTGCTGTTAAGTCAAGGAGCGGAGAAGTTTATCGGCCACACCGAACGGAGGTTCGGGGTGAGGATAAGAATGCACTGATCCCGGATGAAAACAATAGTAATTGCCGCCGGATACGCAACCCGGCTTGGAGAACTCACCAAAAATTTCCCGAAACCCCTGCTCAAGATTGGTGACAACACCATCCTGGGCCGGCTTCTCGACGACATAGACCGAATCGCGGAGATTGATGAACACATTATCGTCACCAATCACAAATTCGCTCCAATCTTCGGGGACTGGGCTGCGCAGCAGCATTACACCAAGCCTGTTACTATCGTGGACGACGGGACCGAGACCAACGAAACCAGGCTCGGAGCCGTATGCGACCTGCTTTACGCCATAGACAAGCTCAAGCTTGACGATGACCTTCTGGTGGTCGCAGCAGACAATCTGCTCTTCTTCAGCTTCGAAGGCTTCGTGCGCTTCGCCCGCGAAAAGGACAGCAGCTGCATCATCTGCCACCGCCAGCCATCGGTCGAAAAGTTGCAGCGCACCGGAGTGGTCGTGCTTGACGACACTTGGAAAGTGCTAGAAATGGCCGAAAAGCCCCAGGAGCCCAAGACCACCTGGGCAGTGCCGCCGTTCTATGTGTATCTGCGCAAAGACCTTGAACTCGTAAAGCACTCTGTAGAAAACGGTTGCGGCAAGGACGCCCCCGGCAACCTAGCACACTATCTTTGCGAAAACACCACAATGCACGCCTGGCCTATGGCAGGCACCGGCGAGAACCTGCGTTTCGATATAGGCTCGCTCGACACTTACAAAGAAGCTTGCGAAAAATATGGAAGGATATAAGTATCACATCTTCTCACCCTACCGCGTTTGCCCTCTCGGAGCTCACGTTGACCACCAGCACGGTCTGGTCACAGGTTTTGCCATAGATAAAGGCGTGGACCTGTGGTTCAATGTGCGCGAAGACTCCAAGGTATGCCTGAAGTCCCTCAGTTTCGAAGGCGAAGTGCAGCTCGACCTTGCAACCCGCTCAGAGGTGCGCGAAAAGCATTGGGGCGACTATGCGCGCGGCGCGAAATATGCCCTCAAAAAAAGGTTCGAACTCCCCCGCGGCATTGACGGAGTCATCCAGGGCTCCCTTCCGGTGGGAGGCCTGAGTTCTTCTGCAGCTGTGCTCATCGCCTATGTAATGGCCTTCGCCAAAGCCAACGGCATCACCCTGAAGCCCTTCGAAGTGGCGCAAATCGCATCCGAAGCGGAAAGGGAGTATATCGGGCTAAACAACGGTCTTCTGGACCAGGCCTGCATAGCCCTTGGGCAGCGTGACGGCCTGCTCTTCCTCGACTGCGACTCCAACGAGTGGCGCATCATAAAGCGCAACCCGCATATGCCTGAGTTCGAAATCGGCATATTCTTCAGCGGCCTCACCAGGTCTCTTGTCAACAGCGACTACAACCTCAGGGTGCAGGAATGCAAGACCGCAGCTTGGAATATGCTCGCCTACCAGAACCAGCCGCTCAAGCCTTTCGACAAGACCTTCCTCAGGGATGTGCCGAAGGCAGTATTCGACAGCACAAGGGACCTGATGCCTCTGCGTTTCGCCAAAAGAGCCGAGCACTTCTACAGCGAGTACCGCCGTGTGCGTCAGGGAGTTACCGCCTGGGAAACGGGCAATCTCCAGCTCTTCGGCAAGCTCTCCTTCGACTCCTGCGAGAGCTCCATCCACAACTACGAATGCGGCAGCCCCGAGCTTATTTCGATTTACAACATAATGCGCCCTCTGCCGGGAGTCTATGGGGGCAGGTTCTCCGGAGCCGGCTTCAAAGGCGCGGTAATTGCACTTGTGGACCCTGCCTGCAAGCAGGAAATAGAAGAAACCCTTACCAAGCAGTACCTTGAGCATTTCCCGGAGTACACCGACACCTTCAAGGTCTATTGGGTAAAGCCGGACGACGGCGCACGATTTGAACAATAATATGCTGAAGTACAACGTAACACTTGAGGGCAAGACAGTCCTCGTCACGGGAGCTGCCGGATTTATCGGCGCCAACCTCGTAAAAAGGCTTTTTGCCGATGTACAGAACATAAAGGTAGTGGGCATAGACTCCATCACCGACTATTACGATGTCAATATCAAATACGAGCGCCTGAGCGAAATCGAAGCGCTCGGCAAAGACTGGACCTTCGTCAAAGGCAACATCGCAGACAAGGCGCTGATTGACAAGCTTTTCGAAGAATACAGACCGGCAGTGGTAGTCAACCTTGCAGCCCAGGCGGGTGTGCGTTACTCCATCACCAACCCGGGCGCCTATGTGGAAAGCAACCTGATTGGTTTCTACAACATACTCGAGGCCTGCAGGCACTTCCCTGTCGAGCATCTCGTCTATGCCAGCAGCTCCAGCGTCTATGGCTCCAACAAGAAAGTGCCATACTCCACTGACGACAAGGTGGACAACCCGGTCAGCCTCTACGCCGCCACCAAGAAGAGCAACGAGCTGATGGCCCACGCCTACAGCAAGCTCTATGACATCCCTTCCACTGGCCTTCGCTTTTTCACCGTTTATGGCCCTGCAGGCCGCCCGGATATGGCCTATTTCGGCTTCACCAACAAGCTGCGCGAAGGCAAGACCATACAGATTTTCAACTACGGCAACTGCAAGAGGGACTTCACCTATGTGGACGATATAGTGGAGGGCGTTGTAAGGGTAATGCAGCACGCCCCGGAGCGCCAGAAAGGCGAGGACGGCCTTCCGGTGCCTCCTTATAAGGTATATAACATCGGTAACAGCAACCCTGAGAACCTGCTGGACTTCGTAACCATACTCCAGGAGGAGCTCATCGCTGCAGGCGTACTTCCTGCAGACTACGATTTCGAAGCGCACAAGGAGCTCGTGCCTATGCAGCCGGGCGATGTGCCGGTAACCTTCGCCGACACCACTCCTCTTGAGGAGGACTTCGGCTTCCGCCCTAACACCAGCCTTCGCGAGGGACTCAGAAGATTTGCAAAATGGTATGCATCATATTATGGAAAGAATTAATATCGCTGTAGCCGGAACAGGCTACGTAGGACTCTCAATCGCTACCCTGCTTTCGCAGCGCCACAAAGTAACGGCAGTTGACGTAATTCCGGAGAAGGTGGAGAAAATCAACAACAGGCTCTCCCCTATCCAGGACGAATATATAGAGGAATATCTCAGAACCAAGGAGCTTGACCTCACCGCCACTCTTGACGGAGAGTCGGCCTACAGGGATGCGGACTTCGTAGTCATCGCAGCCCCTACCAACTACGACAGCAAGAAGAATTTCTTCGACACCTCCCACGTGGAGGAGGTCATCGATCTGGTACTCAAGGTCAATCCCGAGGCAGTGATGGTAATCAAATCCACCATTCCGGTGGGCTACACCGCTTCCGTACGCGAGAAATTCTCCTACCGCGAGCGTCAGGCCGACGGCACAATGAAGGTCGTTACCCCTAAGATTATCTTCGCTCCGGAGTTCCTTCGCGAGAGCAAGGCGCTGTATGACAATCTCTATCCTTCACGCATTATTGTGGGCTATGATTCATCGTCCCCTGAGCTCGAAGCAGCAGCCCATACCTTTGCAGGCCTCATCAAAGAGGGTTCTTTGAAAGAAGATGTACCGGTGCTCTTTATGGGAAGCACCGAGGCGGAGGCTGTAAAGCTCTTTGCCAATACCTATCTTGCACTTCGCGTCAGCTATTTCAACGAGCTGGACACCTACGCCGAAATGAAAGGTCTTGATACAAAATCCATTATAGACGGAGTTTGTCTTGACCCGCGTATCGGCTCACACTACAACAACCCATCCTTCGGTTACGGTGGCTACTGCCTTCCTAAGGACACCAAGCAGCTGCTCGCCAACTACAACGATGTGCCGGAGAACCTGATTCACGCCATTGTAGACTCCAACAGTACCCGCAAGGACTTCATTGCCGACCAGGTGCTCACCAAGGCGGGCTACTACAGCAGCAACAGCCAGTGGAACAGCACCCAGGAAAAACGCTGTGTGATAGGAGTTTACCGCCTTACGATGAAGTCCAACTCGGACAACTTCCGCCAGAGCGCCATCCAGGGCATTATGAAACGCGTCAAGGCCAAGGGCGCAGAGGTCATAGTCTATGAGCCTACCCTCGAGGACGGAGTATATTTCTTCGGAAGCCGCGTGGTCAACAATCTCGACGAATTCAAAGCCCAGGCCCAGGCCATCATCGCCAACCGCTATGATGCCTGTCTGGATGATGTTGCAGACAAGGTTTATACAAGGGATATTTTCAGAAGGGATTAAAGAATATGAAAGGAATAGTACTCGCAGGAGGTTCGGGAACCCGCCTCTACCCTATCACAAAAGGTATCAGCAAACAGCTGATGCCTATTTATGATAAGCCTATGGTGTACTATCCCATTTCAGTTCTGATGCAGGCGGGGATAAGGGATATCCTGATTATCTCCACCCCTTTCGACCTGCCGGGTTTCAAGCGGCTTCTGGGAGACGGCTCGGACTACGGCGTGCACTTCGAATACGCCGAGCAGCCCTCCCCTGACGGCCTCGCACAGGCCTTCACCATTGGAGCCGACTTCATCGGTGACGACTGCGTCTGCCTGGTTTTGGGCGACAATATCTTCTATGGAGCCGGACTTACCGGAATGCTTAGGGAAGCTGTCAGAAGCGCCGAGCAGGAGGGCAAAGCCACCGTATTCGGCTACTGGGTAAACGACCCGCAGCGCTATGGCGTCGCCGAATTCGACAAAGAGGGCAACTGCCTCAGCATAGAAGAGAAACCTGCGCAGCCGAAGAGCAACTACGCCGTTGTCGGCCTGTACTTCTACCCCTACAAGGTGGTTGATATTGCAAGGAGCATCAAGCCTTCCGCCCGAGGCGAATACGAAATCACCGATGTCAACCGGGCTTTCCTTGCAGCGCACGAGCTCAAGGTTCACCCTCTCGGGCTGGGCTTTGCCTGGCTGGACACAGGAACCCACGACAGCCTCTCGGAGGCCTCAACTTTCGTGGAGGTAATAGAAAAGCGTCAGGGCCTCAAGATTGCCTGCCTTGAAGCAATAGCCTACAGACAAGGGTGGATTTCGGAGGAACGGATGCGCGAACTCGCCCGGCCTATGATTCACAACCAGTATGGCCAGTACCTTCTGAAGGTCCTCGAAACAAAGGAAACGGCTTATGAGTAGGAGCATAGTAATCACCGGCGGGGCCGGCTTCATCGGCTCCCACGTAGTCCGGCTCTTTGTAAACAAATATCCGGATTACAGGATTATCAATCTGGACAAGCTCACCTACGCGGGCAACCTGGCCAATCTCAAGGACATAGAGGACAAACCGAACTATAGGTTCGTCAAGATGGACATCTGCGACTTCGAAGGCGTCTGCCATCTGTTGCAGGACGAAAAGGTTGACGGCATTATCCACCTTGCAGCCGAGTCCCACGTTGACAGGAGCATCAAGGACCCGTTCACCTTTGCCCGTACCAATGTAATGGGAACTTTGAGTCTGCTTCAGGCAGCAAAGCTGTATTGGGAAAGCCTGCCGGAAGGCTATGAGGGCAAGATGTTTTATCATATCTCAACGGATGAGGTGTATGGCGCTCTTGCGATGAATCACCCGGAGGGCATTGAACCGCCTTTCACTACCAAGGCTTCGTCCGGGAAGCACCACCTCGCCTACGGGGATGAGTTCTTCTGCGAGAGCAGCAAATATAATCCTCACAGTCCGTACAGCGCTGCAAAGGCCAGCTCAGACCACTTCGTGAGGGCATATCACGATACTTACGGGATGCCGACGATTGTGACCAACTGCTCCAACAACTACGGGCCATATCAGTTTCCGGAAAAGTTGATTCCGCTGTTTATCAACAACATATGCCAGCGAAAACCTCTGCCGGTCTATGGCAAGGGAGAGAATGTCCGCGACTGGCTTTATGTGGAGGACCACGCCAGGGCAATTGATATGATTTTCCATAAGGGACGCGCCGCCGAGACCTACAACATAGGCGGCTTCAACGAGTGGAAGAATATTGACCTCATCAAGCTGCTCATAAAGACCACCGACCGTCTGCTCGGCCGCCCTGAAGGCGCTGACCTCGACCTTATCACTTTTGTTACCGACCGCCCCGGCCACGATGAGCGCTACGCTATCGACTCCTCCAAACTCCAGCGCGAACTCGGCTGGGAACCCTCCCTCCAGTTCGAAGAAGGCATCGAAAAGACCGTCCGCTGGTATCTGGACAATCAGGAGTGGGTGGACAATGTCACCAGCGGGGAGTATTTGAGGTACTACGAGGGGATGTATGGGGAGAGGTAAAGGGTGATTTGAGTAAATCTGCGAATAGAATTGAGTAAATTTTCCCGGAGATTTGAGTAAAATTTCCATAAGAATTGAGTAAATTTGCGAATAGAATTGAGTAAATTTTCAAATCATTGTCCGTTATGGAATATATTCGCAAACAGTTCGGGATACTGAAAGAGCGTATCCTTGAGCCACGCAAATTTATGCAGGTGGTGGCAGGACCGCGGCAGGTGGGTAAATCGACATTGGTCCTCCAGGTGCTCAATGAATTGAGCATCCCACATTCTATGTTGGCCGCAGATGCAGTAAACCCTGAAGATACAGACTGGATTCACCGCATTTGGGAAGCCGCCCGTACTACAATGATACTTCAAGGAGCCGATGAGTACCTGCTTGTCATAGACGAAGTCCAAAAGATTGATAACTGGAGTGAGATTGTAAAGCGGGAATGGGATTCTGACACACGAAACAGAATAAACCTTAAAGTAATACTTCTTGGAAGTAGCCGACTGCTTCTGAAAAAAGGGCTTACAGAGTCTCTGGCTGGACGATACGAACTTATCAGAATGTCACATTGGAGTCTGGACGAAATGCGAGATGCATTCGGTTTCACATTGGACGAATACATATATTATGGCGGTTATCCCGGCTCTGCCCATCTGATACGCGACGAGCGCCGATGGCGGAAATATATAAAGGACTCGTTGGTCTCTCCAGCCATTGAGAAGGACGTTA
>JBJEBK010000014.1:0-14688 GCA_051869975.1 Candidatus Cryptobacteroides sp.
GCCGCTGCCGCTTTTCGGACGCCCGACTGAGTTTTCAGCCGGGCGTTTTTGTTATAGAGAAGTCAGTAACCGAATCAGATCTGTGTATGACTCAAACTATCTATTATGAAATTCTCATAAGTGGTAAATTTTGACTATCTTTACATTGCTGTCCACTGCCAAATGATAAGTCGAGAATTATATTTCGTAATTCAGATATTTTGATTCAGTATGACAATTTTTAATCCTCGGATGATGAAACGCTTTATAGTATATGCACTTTTGACCCTGCTGTCACCTATTGTTAATCTTAGCGCCCATGAATTGTCGCTTACGACTTTTGATAGCTTCTTTACCATTTTTCTCAACAGCAAAGAAGAGCAATGCCAATATGTCCTTTTCCCGCTTTTGTATATTTCACATGATGAAAGCTATTCTTTCAGATATCATTCAATTCAGAAAGAGGCTTATTCCCAAATTGATTTCATGATTGAAAGTCCTTCTGTAAACAATCAGCAGATAAGTGAAAATATGATGATGGTAGAAGTATTTACTGAAGATACAGATAGCTGTATGAAATATTTTTTTAGTTTAATTGAAGGACAATGGTATTTAAGTCATATTTTTGAAACCCATAAGACTGGATTATGACCTTATACAAATACTTACTGATTGAAAAGGCCTTTGGAAACAATTGCTATTGTCTGCAATGTTATCCCAAAGGCCTCGTTTATTATTTCGAGTAATACTTGCTATCCAGAGATATCAACTAATGTACTAAGCCACCACTGATTATTCCAATATTTAAAGATATAATCATACCCCATATCAGTATCTCCGATAAATATAACAACTTTCATCATATTATTACTGATACGCACTATTCTGATGTAACATTCTGAGTAATCAAATTTGTCAGGAATATAATCCTCTTTTTCGTATGCTCGAATGTAATAACCATTGTTTGCGTTGAAATCCGTACTATAAGAAACATAAAGAAGAGGGAATAACACATGCTTATGCTGCTCTTCTTTATTCCCAAAGAACTCCAAAAGAAATTCGGCAGATTCTTTTTGTTGTGGATTAGTGGAATTCTCTTCTATAATTCGCTGTATCACCACAAACAGCTTCTCAAATCCCATTTGTTGGGTTTCTTGAACATCTTGCGCCTGAAGTGTTGCCACTGGAAATTGAAGGGCCAGTAATAATGCTATAAATGATTGTCTCATAGAAATATACTTTATTTTAGATATGGAGAACTAATGATGTAAGCAGCGGAAAGCTTTCCACCATAATATAATTTGGATGATTCATCAATCATCAATTGAGGGTCAATCAAAGATTCTATGGTATTGGCTCCATCTTTAGACGGATTGATAGGAGTCCATTTCCCATCTGTTTTGGTATGAATCTCATAATGCAGATGGCTTGTTCTCCCATTTTCCGAACCATTTGCGCTACCGCCCATAGTCCCAATCTCTTGAGATTCCCCGACATAATCTCCTTCTTTAACGTTGGTGGAACTGAGATGAAAATACTTCGTTTTCACAGATTCATCAGGAGCTGTGATTGTAACATATCTTCCGGCAGCACCATCTGTGCTTTCATGCACTGAAACAATCCCTTCATGTGCCGCTAACACTGGAGCCCCCAAATCAGTATCACCCCCACCAGAATAATTGAAATCAAGCCCTTTGTGATTCTTGCTTGCATCTTTTTCTTTTGTATCCCTTAGACCAAACCAAGAATCAATTTTGATAATCCATTCCTTAAATTTATCCTTTAAAGGAATTGATCGTAAACCATTCTTATCAATATTGGAAATTGGATTATTATTGCAATACGAAAAGGGAGATATTGATGAGAATGACTTTGCCATCGGGTCAACGCTAGTCCATCTGCAGTACATAGGGGAATAGTATCTTGCACCGAAATCAACGAGACCGAGGTCGGATGAACCGAACTTCTGATACTCTTTACCTGCTAAGTGCCAACGCTGCGCATCCCCCAATTGGTCGGATATTTCATTTATCCTCATTCCGAACGGGAGGTAATCACTTTGTTCAAGCCAGAGTGAACCAATCATACCATCCGGATTGATAACGCTCCTGACATTTCCCAAATGGTCGGAAATGTTCCAACAGTCTTTGAATTCACCGGAGTTCCCGACATAAATTCTTCCTTCAGAATGTCCAACCGACTCCAGCCTGATAGTACCGGATGCATCAATTGCATAAGAGAAACTGCCTCTTGTGATTACACCGGCTCCGTTGGCTTTCTTTGCAGAAAGCCTTGTTCCATCAGATAGATAAGTGTATGTGACATCTCCCACCATCGAAGGCAAATTTAGGAAATTATAATCAATAATGTTGTTGTAATGATTATCCGAAGTAAGATTTCCGTTTAAATCATTTGTAAACCAGAACTCGATGAAGTCTGTTTGCGGATTGATGCAACCTCCGGTAATCTGATTGCCTTCATATCCGAAGTAAATGTCTTGTGCCGTGCCATTAATGTTTCTTCGAAGGGAAGTGATGTTTCCATTGAGGTCGTACTGAATGTTCTTTTCGGTTCTGACATCAGTCGCTTCATTATCAACCCAACGGCTGTTACCCAGGAGCCTGCCAAGATGGTCATAAGAGTACTTGTTGCGCACAATAGGAGTGCCTGGATCTCCCCGCGGGCAATTGTAGGTAGTTACTTCATCAATCAGACCATCGAAACGATAAGCAATGGCCTCGTCAAAGAGAGTCCCTTCAACAGGATGAACAAAATTGATTTCGGAAATCCATCCGAGTAAGTCTCTTTCAACGGTTTGCCTGAGTTTGAAAGCCTCATTCGCACCGTATCGAGTCTTAACAGAAGTTCTTCCAAGCCCGTCATAGCCATATTCTACCGGGTCCAGATTGACACCATCCAGAGTGCGCACGCATCGGGTAATGCGTCCTCTGCTATCGTAAGTGTTATCGACCAGCAAGGTATGCGTGGTACCGGACGGGTCAGTGTGCTGCTCGCAGTATTTGATTGGATTGCCTACAAAATCATATTTTGTGGAGTAACGGGCTGTCCATCCGTCGGAAGTCTTCTCCAGCATCTGAATGAGTCTTCCCTGTCCGTCATACCAATAAGCCCTTCTGGTATTGTTCCCCAAAGAAGTGCCGATTTCTCTCAATTGTTCAAAGGAAAGCATAGAGAGGCATCTCTCACGATTGATGTCCGAGGAACTGACCACACCGGTAATGCTGGCAAAAGACATATCGAGAGGAATTCCATTGGTGGCAAGTGCTGAAGAGGAAGTCCGGTATGCAAGTTTATGCGTATCCTGACAGGAAGAACACATTGTCTTGATACTTACGCCACAGTCCAGCCCATCACAAATGCCTGCATAGTCGGTGGAAGGGCAACAGATACCTTCCTCCGTCAAACGGTCGTAATCATCATACAGAAAATACCTTCCCTTGCTGCTTGCTCTCAGGTTGGCATCGTCGCTATAGGCAAGCCGTCCTCTCCGGTCATATGCGAAATTGGTTCCTCCGTCGCCAGGATTGTGCTTCCAAACCAGTCTGCCAAAACCGTCATAGAGCCATCCGAAGCAATAATCGTGAGCAAAAGTGCCGCTGAAAGGAATAATTGTACCTGTGTTTATGCGTGAACTTCCTTCGGGTTGAATAACCATCACAAGAGAGTCTTTAAGGTCTCTGACAAAGTACGTATCGTGCTTAGTGCCATTATTAATGGAACGGCTCAGAATCGTTTTTCCGGCAACATCACTAAAGATAACTGTGGTATCTCCTTCTTCCGATAATCTGGTTGTTCGTTGAAGTTTAGCATCATCCCAAAGACCTGAACATTTGACAAAAGCGTTTGAGGCAGAAGGCATAGCAAATGACAATCTGAGAACGGCGTCATCAGTCGTGTTTTTGCCATATTGAAAAAGCACCTTCTTACCTTCTTGCTGATAACGGTTTCCCGGTTTCTGTTCACTTAAAACCCGCCCGCCTTTCCAAGGTTCATATTCTTTGATATAGAATGGCCGGTTGCCCTCTCCGTAATTGGCTTCATACCACTCAGCACTTTTTGTTTCCCAAAGATCTTGATAAACAATTGCCGGATTCATTGTCTGAATCGTGTCCGTTGCATATGGAAGAAAGGCTACTGAGTCGGCCCTGTCCATAGAATCATATTTGAACGGTTGGATGATTGAGGGGAATACTCCGGGCTCGCCAACAGAAACGGACAGGGATTTTCTTCCAAGAGCATCGTAATAATCCACATCCAGAATAAATGAGGAGTCGTTTTCATCAAGAACAGTTTTTGTGGCGATTCGGGAGCGCCGTCCACCATACTCACATCCAAGGCGCCCTTCTATATGCCGAACAGCATTACCATCGGAATTGCGTTCTTCGGAAAGTCTCCCATAATAGTCATAGGAGTAGGATGCGGAGAGTCCTGATGGAAGTGTCCGGGAAGAGAGGCCTACCATATCTTTCCATGTGTAAGTTGTCTTGCCTTGCGTGCCGTTGACGGTCCTGGAACTGATGTTTCTGCCAAGCGCGTCCCAAGCATAGGTTATATAGGCTCCCCCTGGATAATCCACGCGCGTTGGAAGCAATTTGGAATCCCTTGTGATTCTGGTAACATTACAAGGTTTGCTGCCTGGTATTCTGCTTCGAAGAGAATCCGGTTCCGGTTTGTCCAATTTATAGACAGTCATTGATGTTGGTTTCGCAGAGCCGTCAGCTCTGTTGTAACCGAAACGGACAAAATCAGTCACAAAACGGTTTTGTTCCTCTTTTACTATAGTGACTACATCCCTCACCGCGCCAAAACAAACACTTGCATCGTCAGAAGAGTAATTGGTGCAGTACGAATAGGATTCTTCTATTTCCCTATTGCTTTGAAGATCGATAACCGTTTTGCTGGACAGTCGCCCTTTCGGGTCCATATCGAATTTAGTCTTGACAGAGAGACCGTCTTTTGATTCCATTACGGTGTCCAGTATGGGTTTCATCCTGAAATGCGGTATGCAGGCATATAAGCTCATGCAGTTCATCGCTTCATAAACTACGGAAGGAGCCTCCGGCAAATATGAGAATTCCTTGTGGTATCGGAGATTGTCCAATGCGTCATATTCTGAAATGCTCTTAGGTAGGCCTCTGAATAGAGAATAATCTGAAGATGGGCATTCAAACATATTCAGCATCTTGGTGGTTTCTTCATCATTATACGGTGAAATGTCTAACGGTGTGGAACACACTGACTCCGGGAAACTATCAGGGTAATGATTCCAGCCGAAGAAAGTATGTACTGTCCGACTGCCGTCCGAATGTAATTCTGTTACAACCTCGTAACCAAGCCTTTGCCCGTAACCGAAAGTATTGAAGCCGTTGCTGGAATAGAAAGTGGCTTTCAAAGGCATCAAAAACGATGAAGCAATTATTGGATGGAATACTTGTTTGTAATAGAGACATTCTACACATAATCTTGGCTGCTGCCAAAATACGCCGTCATCATACTGAAACTCTTTGGTACTTACCGCTTCTGAGCCATCATAGTCAGTTATTTTGGCTACGCGTATTCCGCATACATCGTGATTGAAGGCTTGAAGGAATGGTTTTTGAGCCCAGGTCCTGTCCAGTAACTTTTTAACGTGATTTCTTTCATATTCGATAATGGAATGCCCTCCGGTAGGGTATATGATTTTATGAAGAGCACCGGTTTGCTCCCGAGGTAATGAGTAATCAGTTGATGCGTTTTGTTGAAGTGACCCTCTGAGGTAGCTTGGTAAGTACCCCCGTAAGTCTGCGCTACTACTACCGCCCCAATAACCGAATATGTCAATAACATATTCAACATCAGCCGTCGGCAGCGAATCATTGGAAGGGGTCTGATTATACTCAAAGTTCCATTTTCCTGACTTCTTAATGTTGACGAAGGATAGTAAGAGTTTTCTAGGCCCAGAGCTAGTGCCTAAAGTATTATACCCCAAGGTGATACATTCCACCTCGTTTCCATTGGCATTCCTAACCGTAATGGAGGAAAGACATCGGTTTTTCTGGGTTCGCACCTTTTGAATCTCTGGAAGAATCGAAACATGTCTGTAGTTTGCGGTGCAATGCTCGTCTTGAGCATCCGCTCTCTCGCTCCAGTTGAAAGTGGCAATTGGAACAGTTTGATTGTTTACCTTGAGTGCGATTTGCTTAAGGAGTCTTGTGCGGCAAAGATTGAGTCTCCTTTCCATATATGATGGTAGTGAATCCTCGTTTACAGAAATTGCTTCCAAATAAGGGGTATATGATTTATGTGTAGTAGCCTCAATGTCATAATATTGGTCATATTCAAATACCAATTGTCTTCCCGAAGGAGACTCAATTGAGGTAAGTTTCCATGCGGTTATCGTTTGGTCCCCGTTAAGGAAGGTGTGTGCCAGCCCCTTAGGATTATCGGTCGAGTAGCACGTATTGGTGCTGTATTCAAAGGAATGCTCACTTGAGCCAAAGGTGTACTTATATCCATCGGCTGTTGTGATGATGAAATAGAAAGACCTGCAATCCGGCCCTTGCATTTCGCGCACATCAATTGATAGGGCATCATTGGACTCGTTTGAGCTTATTACCTGAATAGCGCCATCATTTCCAAATCGAAACTCTCCGGAGTGACCACAGAAATTGAAACGGAATATGTCCGGTTCAATGTCATATCGCTCATTTAAGGCTGTTGCCCTGCACATCAAGGTGTTTCCCGGAAGATTCTCGCTCAGCATTTCCATAAATGTAACATCACCATAATTGATGCCGGGGGCATAGTGTAGATTATCGCGTAACAGACATAAGTTGCTGCCGCTATTAATGGTGAGTGATTGTTTCCACGCGTAATAATAGCCGTAGATGTATTCGTGGTCATCGTCTTTCATAAAGAGATGTTCATCTCTGAGTCCTCGGACTTCTCGAGTAATCACACCACCAGCATTAAGAGCCCAACCAAGTCCTACCGAACCTGTTGCCTCTCTTGGCTTGAATCCATCATAGAAATACTCAAGGGTAATTGGAAGTTCAAATTCTGGGTCTTTGTAGGTATATAGCGGAAGTGTCCACTGCATCGCCCCAGTATAAAGGGAAGGAGATATATTTCCCTGTCTTGTCAATTGCCAGGACTCAATACCTGGGTCGATGTTGGATTGTTCGCAGAAGGATTTAATGCTTTGCGCTTTTGTTTGTGCTCCTCCAACTATTGTAATAGCTATCGCTAACACAATTTGTTTTATAATATTGCTTTTCATTTGTATTGTTTTATTTAGTTGAATTACTGTCGCTCTTCCATATTGACGTGATGGAGTCAACGCCTAGAAGCGCGGTTGATGTGTATAACATTACATTTACCATTTCTGGTGCCTGTCGGTCCCAGATGGTGCACATGATGAGGACGGCAGCACAAGCCAGCCAGCCCAGAATTCCGCATAACCTTTTAGATGAGAGGCTCCCTTTTTCAGCGGACAAGAGAGATTTTATTGAGTTAATCATTTGAATTGACGCTTTTGTTTACATAGTTGCGGAATCGATTTAATGGAAATAGCGTCTTGAGAAGTTAAGCAATGGCCGAAATTGGATTTTTCGGGGAAAAATGCTTAACTTTGTAGAGCTAAATCCCGTGGCCAGAAGACACTAGTCCCTGGTTCACAAATACCGTTAGCACTAATCGTGGAGCTCACTTAATTCTTGCCGGAATGGGAGCTCCATTTTTTTAGTGCTCATTTTGAACACTTATTCTACATTTTTCTGCCTCCTTTTTAATATGCGCGGGTTCATCTGGTATATTTCCCCGCCAAGTTCTGTATCAAACTGTTTACAGCGCATCAGGTCATATATTACCGTTTGCGTCTTATAGTCCAGACCCAAGTCTGTGAACATCTGGGTTGTAGTGACATAGTAGTACTCCCCGGACTTTAGTACTTTGAAGGCATCCTCGTCGCGGTTATCGATGACGGACATATACATAGTATTAGTGTCCTCATCAACGAGAAACTTGACATATACCTCCCGGTCTTTCAACCTGAATTCTTTTGCAGTGTCGTCACTGAATCCAAGCTTGCCGGAAGCATGGACTGTAACCTTGAGTTTCTGCGCATACTTTTTTGCGCTTAGTACTTGAATCTTCATAATGAAATTATTTCCAAATGCAAAGATAAGGTATTAGTTTTGAAATACGCAAGAAATCCGAAAAGAATTTATCAACATATTCAGCAGGGGGGGGGAGATAAGGCTTAAATTCACTTGTTTCTAATTTCATAAATGGGTGTTATATTATTTACAAAATAATTCACAAAATATTATTCAAAACCTTTTTCAAACTAGTTTTCAAAATAATATTCAATTTAGTATCTATTATCGTATTGGAAAGGAAGTTAGTGCACTGCACTGCACTGTTTTCCTAATCTCTCACATCAGGGTGAAAATCGCCCTTCAACACGCTTTTTCTTCCCCATCTATCACATCGGGAAAACTACGACCTGCCCCACACTGCTCTCTGCGCAACATTCCCCTTTCCCCTAAGTGTAACATCAGTCACGAAATCGGCCTCCCAGACACTTTTACCTCCCCATGTGTCACATCAGGAAAACTTAACCCACTTTGTACACCCGAGAGGCTTCTCCTGTACGGATATGCCATCCAGGCGTTTTTGTTATTTCAGAGTTCCGTGCCAGTCAACAGGGCGGCTGAACGGGTCGAGGTATCGGTCTATGTACCTTGCGGCTTTTGCTCTGGTAATCATAGGCGCATTTCCGTCTGGGAAATCCTCTATGGTCTTTCCGCATATGCTTTCAAGAAGCTGCAGGAACTCAGCGCCGGTCACATAGGCTGAGGACTCGTTGTATGCTATTCCATAATAATCCTCGAGGAAAAGGTCCTTCCAGCAAAGGGCCACGGTAGGCTTGAAATTGCACTCATTGCTCCATCCAACGGTCTTTCCATCGCCGCGTAGAATCCCCGTAAGGCCTATTTTGTGCACTGCAACAAAATCAGTGTGGCTCCCGAGGCAATCCCTGTACGGCAACATCAGTGCTCCCGATTCGAGAAGCGAGAGCTGCACATCGCGAACCGATACCTCCCTCACTGCACACTCGTGCCTCAGTGCACTTGCCGCCATAGCCCCTGCAGCCTGTCCAAGTTCCATAACAACAGGCTGAAGCCTGGTGCTTCCGTTGATAAGATTGCTCACCGAAACAGACTTCTCCGCCACAATCAAATCCTCCACTTCAAGCGGAACAAGACAGCCGAGAGGCAATGAGAATGGAATAATCTTAGGGAAGTCAATCTTGTAGTCGTACCAGTTCTTCAGGGCATAATGGTGGTGGTCCACAGGGTAGTCTCCAACTGCGATTCCGGTCCTGTAAGCGTCCGTCGAGAAAGTCGAGGCCGCTTCATCAACCGTAAACAGATGCTCTCCGTAAATCCTTCGGGACTCCCTGTGATACGGAATAAACGGGAACAGGTCGTCAGTAGGATATTCGTCATCCGCGAGGTAGTAGGTATTGTAGCCAAGTCTGGTCTGGATAAAGTACAGGAAGCCCAGCGAGTGCTGCTTGGCCTTCTCTATTTCCTTCTCGCGTTCCTCCCGTGACAGGTCAACCAGATTGGTATAATAGTCATTGCCCGAAATCGGCCAGTTGATCATCCACTTTCCTTCCGGACAGCAGCCGTAACTCATCATCATCGACGGTTCCCAAAGGGTCTGGCCCGTATCGGAAGGCACATTGAGGGAGTTCTTGCAGCAATTCACATAGAGAGACTCGTCGTAGCCCTCAGGCATCTCTATGCTCATATCTTTGCCGTAGTCCTTCAGAGTCATCACCATAGTAAGGTCCTGGACTATGTCGTTCGGTCCTATAGCTGCGGACTCACCGGTATCTGCACTCGAATCCATTCCCAGACGGTAGCGCACGCCGGCAGCCTTGGCTACATCTCCAAGCTCGGTAGCATCAATAAGAAGGTCGCAATCGTAGCTTACGGACTTGCCGTCTTTGTCAGTAAAATTGACTGACCAACCCTTCGCCTTCTTGCTCAGGCTTTCGAAACGGGTATTCTTCACTACAGTAAGATTATCCTCCGCCGCGCACAGCCTTTCAAAAATCTCCTCTCCGACGTGAGGCTCATAGAGAATATTGCTAACCCAACCGGTCTTGAGGGCATTGTAGCTGCCATAGTGCTTTGCAAGCGCATCCGTAAACTCAGCGAACAGACCCCCTCGCAGGTAATAGCAGCCATCGGTAGCTGTGACTCCGGCCGAGGTCAGCATACCTCCAAGCCAGGGGCTTTCTTCTACAATTATAGTCTCCATTCCCATTCTGGCAGCCTGGATGCCTGCGCTGCAGCCGCTTGCACCTCCTCCCACAATCAGAATCACGCCTTTGCCGTCAGCGGGAACGTCCGGGATGTCCGGTGTATCTGTAGTGTCCACCGGGTCTGTGATTGTACTGTCCCTGATTTCCGTGCTGTCGGCAGGCGGCTCCGGCCATTCCCAATCGTCCGGATTGACAGGTGTATTGCAGGAGTATAGGGCTCCGCTGAGTGCAAAGCACAGCGCGAGTCCGTAAAGGAGGGGGTATTTCATAAGTCAGAGTGTTATTAAAACTCGGATTTGATATTGTATTTGTTGCGTTCGCTTGAGCTGCGGGCTACCATTTCGCCGATAAAGCCGGCGAGGAAGAACAGTACACCTATAATAATAGCAAGCAGGGCGAGGAAGAACAGAGGCTGGTCCGTTACCGGGCGGAAAGGCAGGTGCCTGCCCTGGGCAACGAGTTTCTCCACTATTATCCATATGGTCATAACGAAACCCACAAGGAACATAAGAATGCCGCTGTAGCCGAAGAAATGCATAGGCTTCTTGCCGAAAGTGCTCAGGAACCACAGGCTCAGCAGGTCCAGGAAGCCGTTGACAAAGCGGTTGAGCCCGAACTTGCTCTTGCCGTATTTGCGTTTAGCGTGCTGCGTAGGTTTTTCGGTAATGCGGGTGTAGCCTGCATTCTTCGCGAGATATGGAATGTAACGGTGCATTTCACCATAGACCTCTATATCCTTGATTACCTCCTTTCGGTAAGCCTTCAGGCCGCAGTTCATATCGTGCAGCCTGATGCCGGTTATGCGTCGGGCGGTAGCATTGTACAGCTTGGAAGGGAGGTTCTTGGTCAGTGCATTGTCCTGTCTCTTCTGCTTCCAGCCGGATACTATGTCCCAGCCCTCATCTTTGACCATACGGTACATCGGAGGGATTTCCTCAGGGAAGTCCTGAAGGTCGGCATCCATTGTGAAGACCACATCTCCCTGGGCCTTCGCGAAACCGCAGTACAGGGCGGCAGACTTGCCGTAGTTGCGGCGGAAGCGTATGCCGTGCACGGCGCTGTTGCCTTCGGCCTGATGCAGTATCTCATCCCAGCTGCCGTCATCCGAGCCGTCGTCCACCATTATCACTTCATATCTGTAGCCGTTTTCCTTCATTACAGCGGCTATACGTGCGACAAGCTCCGGAAGACTTTCCTTTTCGTTGAGAAGCGGAACAATAACAGAAATATCCATACTAATCGTCGTCTTCGTCTTCCTTTTTGTCGAAAATGCTGGCAGGAGCGCACCTTGAAGAAAGGATTCCGGAGAGAATCCATCCGTAGATGAAGCACCAGAAGGTTACGCTTACAAGGCTGATAACGCTGTAGTAGCTCTCCATAGTGCTCATAACGGCATTGGTGTTGGCGTCCATCATAGGCGCCATTGACTCCCACAATGTATTGAATGCGTCAGAGTAGAAATTCGGGAAGGCGTATTCGATGCAGACATAGCTGCATATTCCCGTAATCAGGGCGGAGAACAGGGCAATCCATACTCCGTAGCTGAGAAGCTCGCGGCGGTGTACCCCTTCGTATTTGTCGCGAAGCCGCAGCATCAGGAATCTCATAAGCCAAATCAGGCCTACAAGTTTCACGATAGAGATGACTGAGGACAGCCAGGTAAGGTTTGAACCGGCAATTACAGGCTCAAGGAAGCAGCATCCGCCGGATACTGCACCGAATGCGAGCGCGGCCACTGCGGCCTCGTTGCGTATGATTTTTTTATCAATAGTTTCCATTGGGTACAAAGATAGAAAATTTTCGTATCTTTGTGGGCTTTATAAAAGGTAAGCTATGACAATTGCATTTACAGACGGAACCATCCGCCCTTGGGAGGATGACGAGGCGAAGAGGATTTTCTGGCACTCTTCAGCCCACCTTATGGCAGAAGCGCTTGAGGCGCTTTATCCGGGCGTAAAGTTCGGCGTAGGTCCTGCAGTCGAGACCGGTTTCTACTACGATGTGGATTTCGGCGGACAGCAGATTAGCGAGGCCGACCTTGCAGCCATTGAAAAGAAAATGCTCGAACTGGCAAAGACCAAGGAGACTTTCGAGAGAGTCGAGGTATCCAAGGCCGACGCTATGGCATATTTTAAAGAAAAGGGTGACCCTTACAAATGTGAGCTCATCGAGGCTCTTGAGGACGGTACCATCACTTTCTACAAGAACGGAAACTTCACCGACCTGTGCCGCGGTCCTCACGTAAAACACGTCGATGACATCAAGGCCATCAAGCTCCTTTCCATCGCAGGAGCCTACTGGAAGGGCGATCAGAACCGCCAGCAGCTTACCCGCATCTACGGAGTAACCTTCCCGAAGAAGTCTATGCTCGACGAATACCTTCAGGTTCTCGAGGAGGCCAAGAAGCGTGACCACCGCAAGCTCGGAAAGGAAATGGAGCTCTTTACCTTCTCCTCAAGAGTGGGCCTGGGTCTTCCTCTCTGGCTGCCGCGCGGCGCCCAGATGCGTTACACACTTGAGCAGTTCCTCCGCCGCAAGCAGGCAGAGCTCGGTTATCTTCAGGTAGTTACGCCTCATATAGGCGCCAAGGACCTCTATGTGACCTCAGGTCACTATGCCAAATACGGCAAGGATTCATTCCAGCCTATCCATACTCCGCAGGAGGGAGAGGAGTATATGCTCAAACCGATGAACTGCCCTCACCACTGCGAGATATTCCGCAGCAGTCCGCGTTCCTACAGGGACCTGCCTCTGCGTTTCGCCGAGTTCGGTACCGTTTATCGCTATGAGCAGAGCGGAGAGCTCCACGGACTTACACGAGTTCGCGGTTTTACCCAGGATGACGCCCACCTCTTCTGCCGTCCTGACCAGCTGCAGGAGGAGTTCGAGAAGGTAATCGACCTGATTCTCTATGTATTCAAGACTCTCAATATGACCGAGTACATGGCCCAGATTTCCCTCAGGGATCCTAACAACAAGACCAAGTACATCGGTTCGGAAGAGAACTGGGAAAAGGCAGAGAAAGCCATTATCGATGCTGCCGGAAAGAAGGGCCTCAAGACCGTTGTTGAGCTCGGAGAAGCCGCATTCTATGGCCCTAAGCTCGACTTTATGGTCAAGGATGCCATCGGACGCCGCTGGCAGCTCGGAACCATCCAGGTGGACTACAACCTTCCTGAGAGGTTCGGTCTCGAATACACTGACGCTGACGGAAGCAAGCAGCGTCCGGTGATGATTCACCGCGCACCGTTCGGTTCAATCGAGCGTTTCACCGCTGTTGTGCTCGAGCATACTGCCGGTCATCTGCCGCTCTGGCTTGCCCCAGACCAGGTTAAAATCCTGCCAGTCAGCGAGAAATATGCAGATTATGCAAAAAAAGTTTGTGATTTGCTAAAAATTTCCGAAATTCGCGCTTCCATTGACTCTCGCAACGAGACTCTCGGAAAGAGGATTAGGGACATATCCCTCCTCCGCGTTCCGGTGCTTGTCATCGTAGGTGAGAAAGAGGCCGCTGAAGGCACGGTATCCGTAAGGAGAGAAGGTGCCGACAAGGGCTCTATGTCCGTGGAGCAGTTTGTTGAATATATTAAATCAGCAGTAGCTGAAGAACTAGCCTAGATGCCAGGACCTTACAAACCAAAGCCAGCCCGCAGGCCGGAACAGCGCCAGCAACAGAAGAACGATGAGTTCGAGCTGCGCATTAACAATCGGATTACAGCACCTCAGGTGCGTCTTGTCGGAGACAATATCCCGGAGCCGGGAGTCTATCCGATAGCTAAGGCACTCCGCCTCGCAGACGAACTTGAGCTCGATCTGGTGGAAATCAGCGCGAAAGCCGACCCGCCGGTATGCAAGATTCTTGACTATCAGAAGTATCTGTACCAGCAGAAGAAGAAGGCAAAGGAGATGAAGTCCAACTCCGCCAAGATAGTCGTCAAGGAAATCCGCTTCGGTCCGAACACCGATGAGCACGACTTCCAGTTCAAGCTGAAGCACGCTCAGGAGTTTCTTCAGGAAGGTTCGAAGGTCAAGGCAACCATCTTCTTCAGGGGACGCTCGATTATGTTCGCAGACCAGGGAGAGAAACAGCTTCTGCGCTTCGCCGTAGAGCTTGAGGAGTACGGAAGGGCGGAGTCAATGCCATCCCTCGAAGGAAAGAGGATGACAATGATGCTCGCTCCTGTAAAAAAGAAATAAACCGTAGAGATACGGACTACTAATATTTATTAACAAAACATTTTACTACAAATGGCAAAGCTTAAAACCATCTCCGGTGCCAAAAAGCGTTTCACGCTTACCGGGTCGGGCAAAATCAAGAGGAAGCACGCTTACCACAGCCACATCCTCACCAAGAAGACCAAGAAGCAGAA
>JBJEBK010000015.1:0-2898 GCA_051869975.1 Candidatus Cryptobacteroides sp.
TGACGGCCTATGCCGAGTCAGAGAGCGAAGAGGTGCGCGCCCACATATCTCCTTTTGTAAAAGGCAAACACGAACTGCTGCCTATCCCTGTAGAAGAGGTTAGGCTGGGCGACATTGAACAGAATCCAAATTACTGATAAATAACCAATTAAAACATCTATTTATGAAAAAGAGTATTTCTTTATTACTTGCAGCATGCTGCTCACTTGCAATTTTTTCTTGCCAGAAAGACAACAACTCTGATGGTGGCACCCTTAAGGGTGATGAAGAAAACAATGAAGGAAACGAGGAGGTTGTTTCCTCTCTGAGCGGCTCAGAGTACATTGTTCTCACTTTGGATGAGTACACCGCAGCAAAGCTGGGCAGTAAGATTAAGGCAAACTATGGACCGGATGATGTAACCCGTTTCCTTTATGTATGGAACGAGACATATGTGGGTGGCACTTGCTCAGGACTGAATTGCTACGGAGAAGCAGCTGAGTGGACATCTCTGGTGGTTACCAGTGTCGGCTGGTCCGGTGCAGGCTGGTATAATGGTGAAGAAACTCCTGCTTTCGTAGCTTCCACATCAGAGCTTGCAGACTGGAAGTTCCATATCGCCTACAAGGGCCCTGCCGGAAGCGCACACATCATTATCCTTACCTGGAATGGCAATACCTACAAATTCGCGATTGGAGACGGACAGCTTGTGGATAACGAAGTTGCTTACACCGCTGTCGCTCCGATTAGCGGCGCATTCGAGGCCAATGTATGGAATGAGTATGAGGTCAGCCTCGCTGATGCCGGTCTTGACTATTCTAAGGCCGGAAAGGCTGACAATATTGTATCTGTTCTCAGCGGCGGAGTTACCGGAACCACTCTTGATGTAGATGCCATCTTCTTCTACAAGAAGTAATATCGCCTTGACGCTATGTACAAGAAAACACTCGCAGCAATAGCGGTAGCATTATTGGCAAATGCCTGCGAAGCCTTCGGCCCGATTCATATCGATTTGAACGGGCCGGGGGATTCCTCGCAGAATCAGGAACAGCCGAAGACTCCGTCCCAGGAGGGCTCAGCAGCCGTCAACGACGGCTATAATCTGGTTTGGGAGGATCTCTTTGACGGCTCTTCCTTGGACTCTTCCGTTTGGAACATTGAGGTAAACGGTGATGGCGGCGGAAATAACGAACTCCAGTACTATCGTGCTGAAAATGTCTCTGTGGGAGAGGACCAGGCAAGCGGACGCAATTGCCTTATTCTGACCGCGAAGCGGGAGAACTACGGCAATAAGTCATTTACTTCCGGAAGGGTCAACAGCAAGAACAAAAAAGCATTCACCCACGGAAAAGTAGAGGCTCTGATTAAGCTTCCTTCAACCGCAAACGGGCTTTGGCCTGCGTTCTGGATGATGGGTAACGATTATGACCAGGTGGGATGGCCGCGCTGCGGAGAGATTGATATCCTCGAGATGGGAAACTCTGGTGGAATCTCCGCCGGCACCCAGGACAGATTTCTCAATGGCGCTTGCCATTGGGGGTACTACAAAGATGTCGGAGACGGCAACTGGGCTTATCCGAATTATGCCAAACACAGCACTTGGTCTTACTCCCTGCAGGATGGAGAATATCACCTTTTCACCCTTATTTGGGATGAGTCAGCTCTCAAGATGTATGTGGATTATGACAAGAACCCGGGCTCAAATCCATACTACGAGATGGCCATCACCTCCAAGGACGATGACTGGGGTACCGGCTATTATTTCCATCACGACTTCTTTATTCTGTTCAATCTTGCTGTAGGAGGAAATTTTACCGGCATACATAATGCTTCCGCCATCACAGCCCTGCCGGCAGATGGTGAAGCTTCGATGTATGTGGATTATGTAAAAGTATATCAAAAGTAGTTTTTATGAAAAAGAATGCCATACTGGCTGTTCTGCTGTTTATAAGCTCATTCTGCGCCTGCGAAAAAGATGGAGGTCCGGCTGGGACAGCGCTTGACTACCAGACGCTCCAGTCGAAGAGTCCCAAGCGGGGTGTGAGCTTCAGCTTTGCCCAGCTGCCGGAGAATGATATCACACTTCTAGGGATCGGCATAAGTTGGTCCTACAATTGGGCAGCGAATACCTCGGCCGAAGCGTTCAGTTATTTCGCGCAGTTCGGTCTGGACTACTGCCCTATGGTCTGGAATGCAAATTGGCAGGAATCTACCCTTCGTTCATTCAAACAGGCGCATCCGGGGTGCGAATATATTCTTGCATACAACGAGCCGAATCTTACGGATCAGGCAAATATGGTTCCTTCGAAGGCTGCAGAAGACTGGCCTCGACTCGTGGCGATTGCCAAGGAGCTGAATATGAAGATAATAGCTCCCGCTATGAACTACGGCACCCTTCCGGATTACAATGACCCGTGGAAGTGGCTTGATGAGTTTTTCTCCCAGCCCGGAGTGAGCCTGGACGATGTATCCGGCATAGCTATACACTGCTATATGGGCTCGGCTACTGCCATGAAAAACTATCTCGACAAGTTCAAGAAGTACGGCAAGCCCATATGGCTGACCGAATTCTGCAATTGGGCTAGCAACAACATCTCCGCTGAGGCCCAAATGGCCTATATGGTGCAGGCCGTGAATCTGCTGGAGTCAGACCCGGACGTATTCCGCTATGCCTGGTTTATCCCCCGCGGAAATGGCGAGGCCCAGTGTCATAACTCCCTGCTTCAAGCAACCAAGCCTTTCGGCCTGACCGATTTGGGGAAGGTTTACATCAATCTTTCCACCCACGACCCTGATTTGTATTACACAGTGGGCCAAGTGATTCCGGCTGAGCATTACTATACTGCCAGCGGAGCTCTCGAGGCTGCGGTGTGCAGTGACGGGAAGGGCATTCTGGAAATAGGAAACTTGAAAAAAGAC
>JBJEBK010000016.1:0-14651 GCA_051869975.1 Candidatus Cryptobacteroides sp.
GGCTCTGGTAATCGTAGCCGTCAAGCGTGTCAAGGGCATAGGTATAGTCACGGACTACATCGAAAAATGAAGGTTTTCTGAACAGCGTCCGGATTATCGAACCAAAATGTTATCATTGTCCTTTCGAACTTGCACAAAGAGATGACTTCACCCGAAATAGAGACTTCGACCCGAGAGGAGAGACTTGAGTTCATAAGAGAGGAATTCAAGTGTCTCGGCAACTGCCCCATCTGCAGGAAGTGCAGTTTCCTCAGAGGACGAGAGGCGGAAGAACTCTATGCCGACTTCATCGAAGGTCACCGGACATTCCGGGACATCACGGCTGAACACAGGAATAACAATATCTATTAAAAACTGAAAAGTATGAAAGAGACAATCGCAAAGATCAATGAGGTAGTGGCCGCTCTTCAGGCCGACCTCGCCAAGGCAGCAGAAGGCAACAGCAAAGGTTCTCGAGACCATGCGCAGCGCAGGAAAGCCTGTGTCTGCCGGAGAAGTGGCCACCCTTTCCGGACTCGACCGCAAGGAAGTGGACAAGGCATTCGCCCAGCTCAAGAAGGACGGCGCAATCGTATCACCCATCCGCTGCAAATGGCAGCCTACCGAGTAAGATGGGATTTATGGCAACAAACAGGAGAGGAGGTCGTCATTCAGCCTCCTCTTTTGTTATTCCAGAAATTCTTCTACCACATTGGAAGTGTTCTGGAAAAACATAACATAGTAGATAGGCATATATATAATTCCGTTCTCGAGATACACATTCCGCTCATTTGACAGCACATAGGCTTTCTTTATGTTATAGTCATCATTTATCAAGAACTTATCCAATGCACTATGCACTGAATAATCCTTTCCTGACTTTACCTCAATTGGGATATTTGACAGATTGTCGGCATCATCAATCAAAAAATCAACCTCCCCGTTTTTCTTGTTGTCGTAATAGTATAAATCATATCCGTGAGCCTTCAACTCCTGAGCTACGACTGTCTCGTAGACAGAGCCGAGGTTTATACTCTTTATATCAGACATTACAGCCTTGATATTATTTCGATAGAATATGCCGGACAGAATTCCGACATCATTCAGATAGAGTTTCAACAAGTTCTTGCCACTATTCTCCACCAAGGGATATGTCGGTGTACTGATTGCTTTTACCTCCAATGCTATGCCGGCAGAGATAAGATAGTCAAACTCATCCAAATAATCATTACTTCTTTTCCACTTTTTGTCTTCGATATCCTTGATGACAACTCTCTTCTTTTTATTCTCAAGGTTTGATGGAATCATATCAAAGATACGGCGTATCTTCAATTTCCTGTTATGCTCCTCCTCATATTTGGTGGCATCAACACCATATAAATCATAAGCCTCTTTCTGAATAGAGCGGAATTCCACTACATTACGACTTTCTACGAACGTCTCAACAGCCTTCGGCAGACCACCTACCAACAGATATTTCTTAAAGAGGTCCAGAAGCTTGTTGTGCATCGCTTCCGACAAGGCCTCCTGCTTATTGAAACTCTCTCTCATGGAACCAACTGCAAATTCTCCTACACCGTTGGCATACAGGAATTCCTCAAAATCCATTGGATACATATGTTGAATATCCAAACTTCCCATTGGAACAGATTGAGTATTCTTCAAAGTCACTCCCAGCAGGGAACCGCTGGCAATATAAGTGAACTTCTTCTCTTTCATCAAGAATTTCACAAGAGTCAAAAGATGATCATAGGCCTGTATCTCGTCTATGAATACAAGAGTATTCTCCCGCTGCTTCATCCTGTCACCGGCCACAACACTCAAAGCCATATAAAAGTCTTTCGTGGTTTTGGCTTCAGCAAAAATCCGGTCACCCAATTTATCCTCTTCCATATTGATTTCAATATAGTTGGGGAACATCTTTTCTCCCACATGGCGGATGATGTATGACTTACCTATCTGCCTGGCTCCATCAATCAAGAGCATCCTGTCTGAATCCGATGAGAGATATTCTTCAATCCGTGTTGTGATTTTCCTGAATAACATATTACTGCCTATTTAGTGATGCAAAGATATGCATTTTCAAGGCATAAACTGCGTTTTCCGATAAAATTTCAATAAATTAACTGCGTTTTCCTACAAAGTAAAGCCTGAAATTACTGCGTTTTCCAAAAAGCAATTATAAACAATGCACCGGACGTCCAGAGTGGACACGGAAAAGATTTTTTAGTTAATAATATTTTTGAAAGTGCACATTGGCACTCTTTTCCTTTGATTTGATTGTACAAAAGTAGACATTATCAATCTTTTTCCGCCATTTCCGTTTCTAAAAGTGGACAGGGTGGCAGATGGCTCGGCAGGGACACGCAAAGCGCAAAAACACCCCACTGTTTTTGCGCTTTCCCTTATTTTTCAGGCCGGAAAGCAATTTTGACCCCGTTTTTTGCTCGCGAGGGCTTTCGGAGGGCCAGAAAGCAATTTCGACCCCGTTTTTTGCTCGCGGGAAGGCGCTGATGGCAATTATTTGCTATATTTGTAGGAGTGGCAGGCGCGGACACGGCTGGGAACCGGCAGGCAGGCGCAAGCACGCCGACAGAGCTGACCCTGCGACCCGAAGGCAGCAGCGCGGTGCCGCTGCGACGCCAAGGCTGCTGCCGCAACAGGAAAACAATAACCAAAACACGAAATGGATATGAGCAACTCAGAGATGCACAGGAAATATATGCAGATGGCGATTGAAGAGGCTACCGAAGGGATAATGAATGACCACGGAGGGCCTTTCGGGACGGTCATCGTCAAGGATGGAGAGGTCATTGCCACGGGGCACAACAGGGTGCTCCTCAACAACGACCCGACAGCCCACGGCGAGGTTGAAGCCATCAGGGCGGCGGGACGCCGTCTGAAGACTTTCGACCTGTCGGGATGCACACTCTACACGACCGGGGAGCCTTGCCATATGTGCCTCTGCGCCTGTATGTGGGCGAATATAGACAAGATCTACTACGGCTGCACGATTGAGGACAACGGCCTCATAGGCTTCCGTGACGACAAGTTCGACAAAATCTTCGGAGGCCGCGATAAGCTCGAAGGGTTTATGAGCGAGGTGGAGAGGCAGAGCTGCCTGGAGCTGTTCGACCTGTACCGCTCCCTCAAACGCAAAATCTACTAGCCCCGGCACGCCCAAAACCGGCATCCAGCCGGCAGCCCAAAACCCGGCAACACCCAAAACAACCGCCACTCCCAAAACCGGCAGCCAAGCGGCCACGCCCCCCCCCAAAAAAAGGCATCCGACCGGCAACTATATCTTCACCGTCATTAGCTGGTCGATGTCCGTCAGATAATTCGGCGTGAGGTGCTCCTTGCGGTTCTTCCAGACTTCCCTGTCGCTTCCCGCCACGGCAAGCCCCACCGTCCTGACGCCGTACTTTTGGTTCATCCTGTCGAGAGTCTCCGACAGCTCCACACGCTCCTCCCGCTTCTGCACCGGGTCGAAAAGAAGGTGGTGGCAGCAGCCCGGCGTAATATCCGACAGGATGACCCCCGACTTCTTGAAGAGGATGCCGGGGCGATATATTTCCTCCACCAAATCGAGCGCCGCCGCCGTGATTTCGAGCGTATCCGCCGAAGGGACGCTGAGCCGCCGGGTCGCTATGTTGCCGTACTGCGGCAGGTCCTCGCGGAAGCGGTTGCTGCAGGCGAAGACCGATACGCGCCCCGCCGCCGAGTCCTGTCCGCGCAGGGTGCTGCAGCAGCTGGAGGCGAAGGATGCTACCGAAGCCTTGAGATCCTCCTTGGAAGATATCATATTGCCGAAGCTCCGGCTGGTGGTGATGGTCTGCCGCCGTATCAGCTCCGAAGTGTCGATGCAGGGATGCCCGTTCAGCTCCAGCCAGGTCTGGTAGCCCGGTTTATGGAAATATTTCATCACCCACTCCCCGCTTTTGTCCGCGAACTGCAGGGGCGTAGTCACCCCGAGGGCGGAGAGCTTCGCGAAGGAGCGGGGCCCTATTCCCCACACATCCGAAAGGTCGAACAGGGATAGGGCCTTGCGGCGCTTGCTGTCGCTGTCTATCATACATACGCCGCCATAGCCCTTGTACTGCTTGGCGAATTTGCTCGCTACCTTGGCGAGCGTCTTGGTCTGGGCAATACCCACGCTCACCGGGATATCGGTCCAGAGAGCTATCTGCCGCACCATCCCGCGCATCAGTTCCACGAGGTCGCAGTTCTTCCCGTAGCCGTCCAGGTAGAGGAACTGTTCGTCTATCGAATAGCACTCCGTGCGCTCGACGGTACGCCGCATTATGCTCTGCACCCGCCTGGACATCGCCGCGTAGAGCATCAGGTTTCCGGAAAATACGGCTACGCCGTTCCGTTCGATGATGTCCCGCACCTTGAAGAACGGGTCGCCGCGCCTCAGCCCCAGCGCCTTGGCTTCGGAGGTGAGGGCTACGATGTTGCCGTCGTTGCTGGAGAGCACGCATACGGGCTTGCCCTTGAGCCCCGGGTGCAGGGCCCGCTCGACGGAGGCGAAGAAGGTGTTGCAGTCGGCAAGGGCAATCATAGATGCAAAGGTAATACTTTTATTTGAAAAATGTAATACGGAATTCATAGTGCGGGCGCGCTTGGCTCTGACAAATAATTCGTATCTTTACGAAATATATGAAAAGGCTTGTTTATTTGTTTGCCGCGCTGCTGATGCTGTTGCCGTCAGCTTGCGGGCTCGGGCTCCGGGCGCAGGAGGGCGGTGCGGATTCGCTGATTGTTATCAGCAAGGAAGATATGACACTGCGCCTGATTGACGGGCAGGGGCAGGTGCTGCAGCAGTACCCGATAGCCTGCGGCAAGAACTATGGCAACAAACAGAAACCGGGAGATATGAAGACTCCGGAAGGGGTGTTCAGCATTTCCGAGATAGTGGATGCTTCAAGCTGGACTCACGATTTCGGTGACGGGAAAGGTGAGATTGCCGGGGCTTACGGGCCATATTTCATCCGTCTTGTGACTCCGGGGCACAGGGGAATAGGCATACACGGCACCCATAAGCCCGAGTCCATCGGAACCCGCGACACGGAAGGCTGCATCCGCCTGCACAATGAAGACCTTCAGCAGCTGGTCGGCAACGTTCGCGTCGGAATGACCGTTGTCATCCTGCCATCCTGGCGGGATGCCCTAGCGGGGCAGTAGTTCGTGATGGCGCGGGAGTTCGTGATGGGCGGGAGAGCGCTTTCGCCGGGTCCGAAGGCCGTGAGCGCAAAAATGAGGGGTCAAAATTGCTTTTCAGCCCTCTGAAAGCCCCCAACGAGCAAAAAAGAGGGCAAAAATTGCTCTGACGACCTTCCGACAGCCCAAAGCGCAAAAGCCGGTGTCGAGACTTGTGGGGAAGCATATAGATATTTCACAGTGAAATTAGCTTTTACAAAAGTTAATTTTGGGCTAAAGTTCGCTTTTTCAAAAGTTAATTCATATCTTTGTGGAAAACTGAATCAGATGGAATCAAAAGAAGTTCTGCCTCTCATTACGGTCTATCACAGGAAATTGGCCGAAACATCAATGACATTTAAGAGAAGTCTGTATTTCTCGATAAATTGGGATGTGCGTATGCTTGGAATACAGGGTGAAAAGGGCGTTGGGAAGACCACCCTTGTTCTTCAGCATATCAAAGAAGCATTCGACAATCCCGATGACGCTTTATATGTCTCAATGGACAACCTCTGGTTCAAGACACATTCAATAATGGACCTTGTGGACTATCTGTATGCAAATGGCATTAATTACCTCTTTATGGATGAAATCCACAAATGCCCGGACTGGACACAGGTTCTGAAGAATCTTTATGACAATTATCCGAATCTCAATATTGTCTATACAGGTTCGTCAATGTTGAGGATTGACAATTCAAGAGTGGACCTTTCAAGAAGGCAAACCCTGTACAAACTCAATAATCTATCATTCAGAGAATATCTTGAGTACGAGGGAATCGCCTCTTTCGGTGCATATTCGTTTGAGGACTTGCTGAATAATCACGTAAAGTATGCGATGGAAATCACATCCAAAGTCAAAGTGCTGAAATATTTTCAGGATTACTTGTCCCGCGGAATGTATCCGTTCTATAAAGAGTCATATTCCGACTTTCATATCAGGTTGTCGGAAGCGGTAATCCAGACTCTTGAAAGCGACCTCACAGCTGTTGAGGACGTGACTTTCGAAACGGTTCAGAAAACGAAAAAGCTCCTGATGATAACAGCGGAAAGCCTTCCTTTTGTTCCGAATGTGAACCGCCTGTGCGAAGCACTCGGCACAACTCGTGATTCCTGCCTGAAGATGTTATATGCCCTTGACAGGGCCGGGGTAATGATACTACTTACAACCGAGCTTAAGAATTACAAGAAACTGGTGAATCCGGACAAAATATTTCTCGGGAACCCCAACATAATGTATGCTTTAGGGGGAAATATTGACACGGGCACAATCAGGGAAACATTTTTCGCAAACCAGGTAGGGGCATACAACCCGCTCCAGTACCCCAAAAAAGGAGATTTCTTTATCTGTGGGAAATATCTTTTTGAAGTCGGTGGAGCAGGAAAGACATTTGAACAGATTAAGGATGAACCTGACAGTTATCTTGCCGTTGACAATACCGAAATCGGAACCGGTTCGAGAATCCCTTTGTGGC
Source organism: Candidatus Cryptobacteroides sp. (assembly GCA_051869975.1). GTDB lineage: Bacteria > Bacteroidota > Bacteroidia > Bacteroidales > UBA932 > Cryptobacteroides. The sequence continues at coordinate 6,656 of JBJEBK010000016.1, forward strand.
TGTTTGGATTTCTGTATTGATGTTTATGAAAGCCGAAGGCATCTGCTGCATTTTCGCACCAAAATAACCTATAGGCTGAAACCAGATACCGAAATTGTACTTCCGCACTGCGTGAACGCAAAAACAGGGGGGGGCGAAATTGCTCTATATTCTGTTTGACAGTAGCATATTGACGAGGATATGCCCACTGCCATCCAAATTTGAACAGGGATTGCCATCGAAAATTGAACAGTTGAAGAACATTCGCAAGGACGGGAGACGGTACTTCTCCTTGATTTTCAAGTAACCAACCGAAATACAAGGTTTTTTATCTATATTTGTTGTCAGGAAGTATTCTACGATACAGTTCACAGAATCAACTCCGGCAAAATGCCTGGCAAAAAGTAATGACCGTCATTCAGTATATATTATGAGTCTCCAGAAACTACCTATAGGAATTCAGAGCTTTGAAAAGTTGCGAACCGAAGGATTCCGATATATAGACAAGTCTCATTTGGTATACAAGCTTGCACAATCCGGGTGCTACTATTTTCTTTCAAGGCCAAGGCGCTTCGGAAAGAGTCTGTTCCTGTCAACCCTTGAGGCTTATTTTCTTGGAAAGAAACAATTGTTCGAGGGACTCGCTGTGGCGGAACTTGAGAAAGACTGGATAGAGTATCCCGTCCTGCATCTGGACCTTAATACGCAGAAATACGAGAGTGCAGATGCCTTGGATTTTGTTCTTGACAAGTTTCTTCAGGCACAAGAATCCAAATACGGATTGTCTTCAGGTGGTACATATTACGGACCGCGGTTTGCAGCAGTCATTCAAAAGGCCTATGAAAAGACCGGAAGGCGAGTGGTTATCCTTGTGGATGAGTATGACAAGCCTGTTCTGCAGGCAATAGGGAACGATGCTCTTCAGGATGAATACCGATCGACACTCAAGGGGTTTTACGGGGCCCTCAAATCTTGTGACCAATATATCAAGTTCGCCTTTCTGACAGGCGTTACCAAGTTCGGCAAGGTTAGCATATTCAGTGATCTGAATCACCTGAACGACATCTCTATGGACCCGAGATACTATGACATCTGCGGACTGACAGAGAAAGAAATCAGAGCCAATCTGTCCGAAGATGTTGAGATTATGGCAAAGGAGTTGGGGCTTCAACCCGAAGAAGTCTATGCCAAAATGAAAGAGCAATATGACGGATACCATTTCAGCGAGGATGATGTCCCGGGGCTCTATAACCCGTTCAGTATTCTTAATGCACTTGACAAAAAGAAACTTGAATCCTACTGGTTTGAAACCGGCACTCCGACCTATCTGGTAGAACTCCTCAAGAAGCACAACTACAACCTCTCCTGTCTGGAAAAGGAAGTGCTGTCCTCCGATGAGCTCAACAGTATAGATTCGACTTCCTCCAATCCCATTCCGGTAATATATCAGAGCGGGTATCTGACAATAAAGGGGTATGACAAGGAGTTCGGCCTATACAAGTTGGGTTACCCGAACAAGGAGGTAGAGGAGGGTTTTGTCAAATTTCTCATTCCTTACTATACCGATATAGAGAATACAAGGTCAGGATTCGAGATTAGCCAATTTGTACTGAGTCTTAGAACAAAGGACATCGAGGGCTTTATGCAGCGCCTTCAGGCATTCCTGTCCAATTGCCCTTATGAACTTCAACCGGACCAGGAAAGGCATTTCCAAAGCGTCATGTATATTTTGACTACGCTTTGCGGTTTTTACACAGAAGTGGAAGAGCATACCAGTAAGGGAAGGATGGATATGACCATCAAAACCGACAAGTATATCTATATTTTTGAGTTCAAATTCAATTCTACAGCAGAAACCGCTTTGAAACAAATCTCAGATATGGGATATGCAGACAAATTCAAGAGTGATAAACGTGAAATTATCTGCATCGGGGTCAACTATAGCAGCGAAGAAAGGAATATCAATCAATGGCTTGTGAGACCTTGAACTGTCTCCTTGTTTTTGCGCTCCCGCCCGCGCAAAGCTGTGCCCCCTACCTCTCGCAAAGCTCGACTATCCGCGCGGTGAGCTGCGCGGCCTGCCTGCTGGAGACAGTCACATAGCGGTGATGGCCTTTACTGTCCGGAGTGAAGACGGTCTCCCCGTCATCAGCAACAGACACCGATCCCCAATCGGACTCACCGAACAACGCCCCACCCTCAACAGCATAAAGCAGAGTCACGGGGTCCCAGCAGGGACGGTCATAAGGCATCTCCATAAAGCTCCTGTAGGCAGCCGGCAGAGGATGCCCATCGCAGAAGCCGTTCTCTATGGAAGAAGCCGGATAAAGCACCTGCATCCCGACTTCGAAAGGAACGAAGGTAATCTCCCCGGGCCACAGGGAGACAAGTGTCTGATATGACTCCACATCCATCTGCACATTGTACTCGCTGTGCAGGGTGCCGTCGAAGCAGCCCGCCATCACGACAAGGGACTTCACCTTCCGGGAGGCCAGCTCCCTTCCGCCCAGAGGCGAATATTCATCCGGCTGCGAGACCAGAAGGCGTGCAATATTGGTAGCAAAGCCTACTACCACCATCACTACCGACGAATCCGGTGCCTGCGCCAGGACCTTTCTGTACAGAGCCACCGCCTCGGGCAGCGCAGTATAGTCAATATTCCTCGGATACAGATACCCTCCGCCAGGCTCCTTCATCCCGGAGACAGCCAGAGCATAATTGTCATCCTCATTGCCGCATTCCACCGCATTATGGATAATGCCCACAGGAATGTCCTGCCGGCCATACCAGCGGTTGAAGATATCCATACAAACGGCCGGAGCCTCGCCGCCTTTGCTGAGGCCCATAGCCAGAATATCCACCTTCCCCTCATCGGCATAGCGGTACAGCATAGCCATCGCTATGGCATCATCAATGTCATTGCCGAGGTCCGTATCGAAGATTACGGAAACCCTGTCGGCAGAGGTCTTCGTGCAGCCGAAAAGCAGCAGCGCAGCAAAGACAGCGGCAACAAATCTTTTCATTTTCGTTCAATAATAGCAACGAAGCCGCCGTTACGGGCCATTTCAACGGTCATCACACTGTCCCGGCTCACCGTGCAGCTTCCTTTAACATAATCCTTTGCATTCTTCCCCGCAGCCCTACCCCCTGCGTTTGAGCCAGTGCTCCTTGAGCCATTCGCGGACAGGTTCGTCATAAACCTTCAGCAGGCCCCAGGCGAGCACAACTGACATCACCACCACACCGGCATTCATCGCAATATGCATCCAAAGCGGAGCGTCGTGATGCGCGGCGACCCAGCTCATCTGCATATACATAATCGGGTAATGCGTTATGTATAAAGGATATGAAATATCTCCCAGCCATTTGCACACCGCTGCGCTGCGCTTGTCGGTAGTCACCGAACCGGAGCCGGCCAGCACTATGAGAGGGAAAAGAAGAATGATACATACGGCCTGGTAAATGCCATCCGCAGGTCCCCTGTGACCACCGATGCAAGGAATGGAGAATAGCACTATAAGCAGCAGTGAGCACCACCAGAAGCCTCCCTTGAGGTGGATAGGCGAGCCGCTCGGGTTGCTCTCAGTGCGGTGCGAAGGCAGAATGCGGGAAATCAGCAGACCGCAGAGGAAAGGAAAGAGCAGTCGCGAGAAGCCTATGTAAATCTGCTGCGCTGTGAGGCTCCAGCCTCCGATTACAGTGTATTGAGGGCCGTCCGGGAAAAGGCCGAACACATCCCAGCCGAGCGTCAGGTCGAGGGTGAAGAAGGCGCAGACGGCGCAGAGCACCGCGAGTGCTACCTTTGGCAGGCGTCGGAAGATGAAGGCATAGAGGATATTCGCTATATATTCGAAAGTCAGCGACCATTGCGGCCCGTTGAAGGAATTGAACTCACCCCAGCCGCGTATATCCAGGCTGTTCGGGCAAGGAATCATAAACAGGCCCATCACCATACAGAGCAGGAACTTCCATAACGGAATCTCAAGGGTTTGGGGGAATGCTGCGCCGGCGAAGAAGAACAGCGATACGCCCACGACCATTCCGGCTATGACCATAGGGTGCAGGCGGGTAAGACGCCTCTTGAAGAAGCCCCAGGTGGTCATCTTGTCCCAGCGGTCGTCATAGGCATAGCCGATAACGAAACCGGAAAGGATGAAGAAAAAATCGACAGCCAGATAGCCGTGGTTGACGATTTGAGTCCCGAATACCGGGATATAGGTCTCGAAACAATGGAAGATAATCACCATCAGCGCAGCCACGCCGCGCAGTCCGTCCAGAATCTCATATCTGGGCTTGGACGCAAGATATACATTCTGCTTCGCCATATATGTTTTCGTGCTGAATGCCCAAAGATAAGGAATAATATTGACATAGGGAGCAGGTCGCCCGGGAGGATATGCCGCCGGTCTCAAAACAAAATCGACGGCAAAAAGGTCACCATCAAACATAGAAACTACCGCTTAAAGGTGGTAATATACCACCTTTAAAAGTGGTATGCTTTTATTCAGATGGAATGATAAACACATTCCATTCCCCGTCTCTCTCCCGACGGGCAATGTAACCCTTATCGGTCATAGACTTCAGATGCTTCTGGATAGCAGACTTGTTGATCCCTATCTTCCGAGCAAGTGCAGCGATAGTAATCCCAGGTTCTGTCATAAGCACATTAAGGATTCTTCCTGAGTTCAAACTGCGGAAATGAATGCGCTGCCCGTCATACCACCAAACGTTTGCATCCCGGGTCCGGATGAAATCAATGTCGTTTTGGACTTCCTCAATCATCATCTTCTTAAACCAGTTAACGAATACGCGAGCTTCACGTAAGCCAGCGTGAGCGCCGTCGCTTGGGACGGGGCCTGCGACCAAATCTGCCTGGTGCAGTGCTTCAAGATAGTCCTTCTTCTTACGGCTGCGAACCACAACCATCGGATAATCGTGTCTAGATAGTATATAGTTTACCAGCAGACGCGCTATACGCCCGTTTCCGTCTTCAAACGGATGAATTCTGATATACCGGTAGTGGAAAAGTGCCGCCAACTCAATAGGATTGAAATCTCCAGTCGCCTCGGCATCATTGTACCAATCCACCAAATCGCTCATCAAGGCTGCGGTTTCCTCCGGAGCGGCATAGTCAAAGCGGTCGCCGTAGCGGGTAATCACGCTATTGGGACGAGTCTTATATGACCCTGCATGTATGACATAGCTTGTCACAGTCCCGTCAGGGAGGGTTCGATAGACATTGTAGTCCTCACGAAGAAGGGTCTTGTGCAGCTGACGAATAAAAGTTTGCGTAAGAGGCGTATTCTTCAATGAAGACTGCTCCTTCATCATCAGAAGCCCTACGTTGCTGGCCTTCATTTCCTCAAAGTCTTTCATCTCCGCTTCGCCGACTACTTTTCCGAATAACAGCAGAAGCTCCGTCTGGCCATAGGTTAGAGTATTACCCTCAATATGGTTGCTGTTATAGTTAAACTCAACGGTAAACTTACGGCTCAAGCGGTCTCTGTCCCTGTCGGAAAGAGGTTGCAAAGCGCACCAGGCCCGGTATGTTTCATCCCAATTCATACTCGTTTTTTTGCAAATATAGTTAAAAGGTGGTAATATACCACCTTTAAAAGTGATAATTTGTTATTAGCCGAACTAACCTCCCACCTCCAATACGGTTCCCAAGCGCCATTTCAGCCCATAGTATTTGACAATATTGAATTGTTGCATTACACAGGGAGGCAAGTCTCCAGTGCTGAAACGCGGCAGGATAAAATATTGTATATTTGTCCCGCAGGTTTGCGATAGGAAGATGGACTATATATGGCACTATGACTCTCCTCTTGGAGGTATGACGATGGCAAGCGACGGGCAGGCCCTTATAGGGCTATGGTTCGATGGCCAGAAATACTTCGGGGAAGTATTGGACAGCGGATATGAGGAGTGCTTCCTCCCGGTATTTGATCAAACCTGCCGATGGCTTGCTATCTACTTCAGCGGAAAAGTCCCAGACTTCATGCCTGCAATCTCCTTGCGCGCTTCCGCATTCCGCAAAAGGGTCCTGAATATACTTCTGACGATTCCTTGGGAAAGAGGTTACCAAATTGCTGATGGCAGAGTATGGATGGGATATGCGAAAAGCAATGGACGTCTTTTTGCGCTCGAAGACATACGCTCTGGTAGAGGATGAAGAAACTGGTTTGTATGTTCAGAGTCCGGCTTATGTTTTCAGCATTCTTCAGGACGAATTGACTGATTCAAGTTCCGTTTAGTATCCTATTCCCTTAAGTCAGCAAATCTTCCACGCTGCAGGACAGGGCTTTAGCCAGTCGCATAACCGAGCTGGCTTCCGCCTTGGATATATCCTGATAATTCTGCTCATAGGCCTGTATCATCCTGAGTTTGACGCCAGACCTCCCGGCAAGTTCCTGCTGTGTCAGTCCGGCGCACTTGCGCTGACGCTTAAGGGGATGCAGCGACTTGGCTTTGTATTCATCCATCCTTCTTGTAGCCGTCTCAATCAGCTTTGAAATATCTGCTTCGTGATGTGTAGGGTATAGGTAGAGAAGAAAAGCAATATCAACTCCCCATTCCTGCATTTTCTCAAATGAATAAGCGGTAAACCACTGCAGATAGGCCAGTGCCCAGCCGGCCCAATATGCGTCTGACCTGCCTGAAGTCTTGTATTCAGCAAATAATGGTGTACCACCGGTTTCCTGAACTACCATTTCTGCCAACTCAATGCCTGACATTCCGGAAAGATAACGCGGATTACTCATAGCGAATTGCTTGCAGATGTTGCTGACAAGAAACCTGTCGAAGAAGGCTTCCGGGTCCCCATAAGTTGCGGAGCCATAATCCAGCATTACTGCCAGATTGGACATAGCGTCATCCAAATAGATTTTATCGTAAGCGTTCATCATCGTTTCTCCATTGCTGTCTTATTATGTCCAGGAGAGGGGACTGTGGTGTACAAACCGGGTGAAAAACACCTACAACCCCCAGTCGGAGGCTTTGAAGGAGTCTTTCGGGGCCTGAGGGACGTTGGGGAAATAGGTGAAGCCGGTGATTTTTTCCAGGTCGGAAACCGACATCATCTCCTTGCTGGACGGCTTCTGTCCCTTGAGGGAATTGGTGTGGGTGCGCACGAAGGCAACGCACATCAGCTCATCTCGGGTGCAATCCTTCAGAGCCTTGCGGGTAGAACCGCTCTTGGTACGGAGCAGCACATAGTAGAACATAGTCGGGAACGAAACATCCGACCTGCCGCCGAACTCAATCTTCTTAGGGGAAGCCGTGTAGCCGTAACCGTCGGTGTATTTGTCGAAATAACAGCCGATAACCTCGTAGAGGGTATCCGCGCACACCTTGGTATCCACCCAATCCTCCAGAATATTCCATCCTCCGCCTCCGGTATTGAAGCCGGAAGAAAGCTGAGGAGCGATATTGGAATAATAGAACACCTGCCTGTTGGTCGTGCCGGAAGCCAGTCGCTCGGCGGAACCCAGCATATGACCTTTGTTGCAGCCGCCACCGGTGGACTTGCTGCGATACTGAAGCGAAGCCGGGATATCCGGGTCCGCCTGATAGGCATCAGTGCGGCTCACATTCTTCTGAGAATACATATCGTGGCGTGGAGCAGATACCCAATAAGGGCAATGGTGCTCCGCGCTGAAGCACACGGCATAATTGCGGGCCTTATGGCCGGAAGGACTGCGAAGGTCGCAAAGATGGTATGCATAGTACAAATCGGAATTGTTGTCGTCTATGCCGTTGCCGTCCGCATCGGCAATCACCGGAATCTCATACCACACGCGGGTAGTAAGCCCCACCGGCGGATCAACAACCCCGACAGTATCCTTCGGCGGGTCAACCACCCCTGTAGTATCTGCAGGAGGATTCACCACACCGGTGGTATCCTCTTGCTCCGGGAGTTCTCCCATACTGATAACTATCCCTTCACAGGAAACCAGAAGCAGGGCAAGAGCACCGGCAAGAAAGCAGTGTTTCAGAACTTCCATCGCAAACTGAG
>JBJEBK010000017.1:0-2870 GCA_051869975.1 Candidatus Cryptobacteroides sp.
TTTACGTAAGTAATTGAAAATTACATAATTGTTACATTTTTAACGAAGTATTGGTTTTATTAAAATCATACAATTCTTGGGTGCAGTAAAAGTTGTATGAATAGCAGCCTGAGAGCCAATTTTCAAAGTATAAAGGATATTCAAGCTTTTCATCTTCAGTTTCAAGTGACGGTTTGGTTTTTATACTTACTTTGTTAAAGCTGCCGCATCCCGAAAACATTTCTATATAGCAGCGATCTGCCAACTTCGCATCAGGAAGCACAGGCGTTTCCGTCAATGATGTGCAACCTGAGAACATACCCTGATAGCAATATGGCGCCAAAGTGGTTGCAGGCAATGCCGGAGCTGTTTCCATGGCAGTGCAATGGCCGAACATTTCTGAATAGCAAAATTCCGCCAATGTGGTGGCAGGCAATGCCGGTGCAGTCGTAAGTTTCTCGCAATAGCCAAACATTCCTGAATAGCAAGATTCCGCCAAAGTGGTGGCTTCCAATGCCGGTGCAGTCGTCAGGGCCTTGCAATAATAGAACATAGAAGCATAGCAAGATTCCGCCAACTCGGTGGCAGGCAAGGCTGGAGCTGCTTTCAGCGATGTACAGCCGTGAAACATATTGAAGTAGCACTTTGTTGCCAAAGTTGTTGCCGGGAGGTCAGGCGCTGATGTAAGTTGAGAACAATCGTAGAACAGATTGCAGAACCGCGCGTTGGAAGTTTCTGCTGTCTCATAGTTCGTGTAATCGACCAAAGTGCGGATATCGCCGCTGCAGCTTACCGGGACATTGCTTCCGAAACGGATGATGGTATATTGCGTATTTTCCCTAACTGCAGTACCCTGACTGCTGATGCCGCGTAGCTGGAGGTCTCCAAGGCTACCTCCGAATTCTATGCCGCTGACCGTAGTTGTGAAGTTTTGCCATTTTCCATATCCCACTCTGTATTCGAAGTACTCATCCTTCCCCTCGACAAAACTGAACGCAGCAGCAACACTCGGATGGAAATTCATCGTAAATGTCTGCTCACTCTCTGCTGAGAAGGTGACATAAAGGAGGAAGTCTTCCTGTTTGATGGTTCCGAGATTGATAACGGTGTTCTTCTTGAAAACAATTGGCTTTGATGCCTTGCGCTTGTAAACTTTCTCATCGGTCGAAGTGAACGAAAGGCTCCAGCCCGCTGCAAGTGTCTGTGCAGGCACAGCAATGTAGTAGATCTTACCTGCGGTGATAGTGCCTTCAAGGGTGATGGAAGATACTGCGCCTTCATCGTTAATAGCGAAACTTGGATTACCCTCCGCATCGAATGTGATGCTTCCCTCTCCCGCAAGTGCTTCTCCGGAGGCTGCGCAGAGCTCGATTTTCGTGCAGTTGAAATCGGTTGCCACCTTCACATATCCCACAAGATTCTTGAAATCGAGGTCCCTTCCTCCGTCCACGGTCTTTGCTGCCATCAGCGCAGCCTTGGTGTCGAAACTACCCTCAACTGCAGTCTGGGTTGCAGGAAGGGTGATGCCGGAAATGACTCCTGTCTTATTTATCGTGGCGGCTTCGGTATATGGATACACTGCAGTGTAATCAGTTGCGGGCTCAGTCACATTGCCCTCAAAAGTGCAGCTGGCGGCTTCAGTGCTGAAGTCCTTGGTGCTGAATTCGCAGTTTTTGTTGTCGCCGTCAAAAACACTGATTTTGTCAGTGGACTGCCAGTTGATGGCGGTGGACTTATGGCTCTCCCCATCAATAGTGGTATCGCCGATTACCGCCTTGGTGCCGAACCCGGTCTGAGAAGCGGTGAAACTGAGGGTGATATCTCCTTTCTGGTTGTCATTTCCGTCAGACGTGATGATGTTCTCCTTTGCACAACCTGCAAACAGCAGAGCCGCGCAAGCAAACAACATTATCTTTTTCATAAGCATCTTCTGTTTGTAAGGTTTACCACTCATAATCCTCTTCATTGAGGCTCTGGGTTGATGCACCGGCGCTGCTGGCCTGCAGCACTGCACTTTCCGGCTGCAGGAGCACAAGCTCAGCCTCCGGCTTTTCATAACATAGCTGTTCGTTCTTGTACATATATTTCAAGTGTTGAAAATGGTAAAGATATCTCTGCTGAATTACTTATGAAATTGTTATGTCTCTCAATTTGTCGGATGGCTATCCGATTTTTTCCTGCCGGTGCCATCAGGACCTTCGAGAGGCCTTACTGCAAAGAGCACGACTCCATATCAATATACAGAATATTGCGTTTTCACAGTGTTTTAGTCCCCAAAAGCAAAAATCCCCTGTGTATTTGCTTCCCCCTTCCTAATCTGTCAGATGGGGAAGGAAAAGTGCGTAGGACACCGATTTTACTCCCGATGTGACACATGGGGAAACAAACGGAAGAGCTGACAGGGAAAGATGCACCCGCGGTGACATATCCCCTATCCTTAAGACAGGAAGCGGTCGGCAACGGCTGGCGAGTTGCCATAATCTCATTTGAAATGAATATTTACCTTGTTCAGAAGAGATTTATGCTGCAAAAGAGACCTCGCTGTAGATCTTTCCCAACTTGTGTATGTGGTCAAGTATCAGCTGTTCTCTTTCTCTTGTAACTCACCAAGAAATCAACCGGAGCCTAATCGCCAAGATGATGTTTTACATCCATCCTTTCATGGAGAATACGGACAACAAGAATGTCTCCATCGGGGAGTGGAGTATAGAAAATGAGATGGTGACCGGCCCTGAATCCATACAGATTCTCTGCGATGTCACCATATGACTTTGCAAGACAGAACGTGCTGGAGATAATCTTCCTGCAGGAGGATACCAGCATATTGTAGTACTCATCCGCCTGTCTTTCAGACCAAGTCCGATATGTGTAGTTCCATATAGAGGTCAAGT
>JBJEBK010000018.1:0-14447 GCA_051869975.1 Candidatus Cryptobacteroides sp.
AGTTGAACAATCGACCACGAAAATCACTCGGATACCTGACACCGCTGGAGTTTTTCAGAAAAATGTATAACTTTACACCTGATGGTGCTGTTGCACTGTCAAATTGAATTCGGCAAATGTTAATACGAAGAGCGCATAAGTTTTCTTCATCGAATCACTACAAACTTCGCAAATATAAAGCAGTTGTTTGAATAATGCAAATTTTTGATGATTCTGGTGTTCTTATTCTTCGGTTGACTGATTTTTTCAACGACTCGCGCCTAGCTTCCAACCACTTTCCCATCATCGCTCCAACCGCCTCTCCAATCATCTCTCCCCTCATCTCTTCCCTCATCTCTCCCCTCATCTCACCCCCTCATCTCTTCAATCATCTCTTCAATCATCTCTTCCCTCATCGTTTCTGCCCCCTTCTCCTGTCGTCCTTGCTGTGAGAGCAATTTTAAGCCGAATTTTTGCTTTTGAAGCAGTTTTTTAGTCTCAAAAGCAAAAAAACGGCTATTATTTGCACGAAACCACCACTCCTCAAGACGGAACCACCACTCCTCAAGACGAAACCACCACTCCTCAAGACGGAACCACCACTCCTCATGAAGGAGACCAAATGGCACTGCTCAAAGTCCGCTGACACTTCAGTCCGGCTGAATCGAGCTAAGCAAACATTGAGTCAAGCACATCTATAGAAATCTTCAACAATCTGGAAAGCTGTTTCTTGCCTGCATTGAAATCAAAATGGAGCCTGCGAGCCAATTCCATTTTCAGTTGAACAGGAAGTTCCGACAGCCTGGCTGTCTCATAATTGGCTTTTGCAATTCTTGTTGCAACACGAAACAAGTCATTATCGTTGTAATAAAGAGACTCTCCGATAGACTTGGCTATCTCAGAAAAGGACTCAACATTCTTGGAGATTATAAAGAAATACTGTTTTGCGTCCCTGAACAGCTGCTCTGATGCGGATATATTGCAGTATTGCAACGGAGAGATGTATCCTTGCACAATCGGAACATTCTTGTACTTATCCAAAAGCCTGGAATGCATAATTTCACGAACTGCTTTTACACCCAGCTTTTCTGATGATAATGACTCCAATTGCCTTGGCATAGGATTGAAGAAGTATGCACTTGTTCCCCACGGATATGAGAAAGGGGTATGATTGTCGTTCACAACAAAGCCATTGCGGTTCACATAGGCTACAGCATTTCTGAAATATCCTAGATTGTCAATAGGAAACAGTTTGATGTCGAAGTATTTCTCAATAGATTCTTTTCCAAAATGTCTTCTCAAATGGTCTGAAAATAAATCAAAGAATTCCAGAATCCTGGACCGTTGCCCGCCAATCACGAAATGGAAGTGATTGCTCATTATCTGAAAAGCATACAATTGAAGTTCAGAATACTCCATTTTGCAGATGGCAAGAATGGTCATTGCAGACTTGTAATCATCAGTATTCGAAAGAATAATCGGATGATTCTCAGGTGTGTTGGCATTGAAAACAGTTCCTGACGAAAGGAATTTCACTTCACAATCCTGTTCCTTGTTGAAGAAGACAGCTTTTTCCATAGTTCAAATCAATTTTTGAAACACGAAGTTTCGGATTCAACAAATTATTAAGATGCCATAAGGCAAAATTGATCGTATCGCCTTGGCGCTTTGCAAATATAAGCTGTCCATTACAAAATTGCAATATGAATTTGGAATTCGAGCCTCCTGAATTGACAGAAAACTGACATCATACATGGTTTGGTCGTTAACTGAAGTCCCCCGACCTGGTATGACCGTGTGCGCGAGCAAAAAATGACCGAAAAATTGCTTTTGGAGCCAAATTTACCCTCCAAAAGCAAAAAATCGTCCAAAAATTGCTTGAAGATGGTTATGAGAATCCCGGCTATCCGTCCTGAGGGTCGCGATGGCACAAATCGCAGATCAGGTCACGGTAGAGATTGAGCAGGCGGTTTACTACCAGATAGAAAGGCAGAAAGAGAGGCAGCAGGAGCCGGAGTGCAAAACTCACAGTGTGGTTCCAGGCCTTATCCTTCAACTTGCGCCTGATCAGCACTTCCGGAAGCCAGATCGGAGCAGCCGGCACTATGCAGGCAGCAAACAGCGGCAAAGACAACAGGCTCCCAAGGCTCCTCAGCACAAGGCGGTCGCGACGTCTCGGCGGGATTCTGCCAATCAGCGATAGCAGAGTCTCCCTGAGGTCCGTGCACAGGCTGCGATATATCTCAGCCTCGCTGCAATCAGCCCTGGAAGCGAAATATTCTCCCAGCTCAATACTCTTGCCAATACGGATGGCAGCACGGCCACCCTCGCGGAAAAAGTATTCATAATCAATTCCCACCGGCACAATATACACCTTCTTGCCATTCGCATCGAGCGCCATCTTGCTGATGCGGAAAATTCCCTTCTTGACAGGCAGCATTCCTCTTTGTGCGCGGTGAGTCCCCTCGCTGAAAATGCAGAAAGGCACCTGCTTGTCCAGGCACTCGACTATCTGGTCGAACACATCATAGTTGCCTGCCACCTCCCTGAGCCCGTCCCTTTCGCGTGCAAGAGGCAGAATGCGCAGCCAACGGAGCACAGAAGCGATTTTGGGGTTTCGGAAAATATCGAAACGGGCTGCGAAGGCAACGCTTTCGTGCCTGATCAGCAGAATCATCAGAGGGTCCATAAGGGCCGCGCAGTGATTCGGAGCATAGACTATGCTGCCGTCCGAAGGGATATTCTCCCTTCCGCTGATTTCAATATGCGAAAAGGAAGTGCGGGTCGTGAAGTCCACCCAATAGCGAAGAACGCTATACCATTTGTCGCTTTCCCAAACTTTTCTCATTGCTTAGCCTTCCTTCTGTCCGCAAGATTGAAAAAGCCGCTCACGGCAAGGCCGGAAATAATATGCCATATGCCCCACCAGGCGGTGATGACCAGCGTACCTCCGTGCGGCGGGAAGTTGTCGAATATGCCGGTGCCCAGCAGCAGTACCAGCCCGAGGCCGCTGTTCTGAATGCCGGTCTCTATGGTGAGGGTTCTGCGGTCGGCAGTGCTGACTTTGGATACTTTACCAATGCTCCAGCCTATGCCGAGAGCCAGCAGGTTATGGAGCATAACCACGAGAAATATGTATTTGATGCACTTCAGGAAGGCATCGATATTTCCCATAAACGAGAGCACCACCATCGCAATGAAGAAGATGATGCTGAAATACTGGAAAGGCTTTTTGAGCTTTTCCGCAAACTTCGGAAGGAAGTGCGAGGTCAGAATGCCAAGGGTAAGCGGTACTCCGAGCAGTATCACAACGGTCTTGAAGACATCCCAAAGGGGAATAGTAAGCTGCGGCAGAGTGGATGCGATTCCGCTGACCTGAAGATAGAGGTTGCCGTAAAGCCAGAAGTTGAACGGGGTGATGAATATTGCGAGTGCGGTGCTGATTGCGGTCAGGCTTACCGAAAGTTCGACATTGGCCTTCGAGAGGGAGCTGATGAAATTGGAAATATTGCCTCCCGGGCAGGATGCGACCAGTATCATACCCATTGCCATAGTCCAGTTGATGCTGTTTTTCAGGCAGACTGCCAGCAGGAAGGTGAACAGAGGAAGAAGAACGCACTGGCACAGCATCCCGAGCAGAACGGATTTGGGCTTGGTGAATACATCTTTGAAGGTTTGCGGCTTGATGCCGAGCGCCACACCGAACATCACGAAGGCCAGGACTATGTTGATGGTGTTCATCCCTCCGGCATTGAGGCTGACGTTGATGCTGTCTATAGTGTTTGCAATCTGTGGATTCATAATCCAAAGATACAATTTTTTTTAATACTATGCCGTCCTCACCGTGTGGTTTACATCTGCCCTGCGAATTGCAAAGCTCAAAATAGCAGATTGTGCACGATTCTTGCTAATTTAGCGCCCGAAATGAAAAATCCTATAGCGAGAAACGTGGTGATAGTTGGTGCGGGAGTCTCCGGACTGAGCGCCGGCACCTATGCCTGCAAGGCAGGATTCGATGTCACCATACTTGAGAAGGGGCACACCCCCGGAGGCATATCAACCTCCTGGAAAAGAAAAGGATACACCATCGAAGGCGGCATTCATTGGCTCACCGGCTCATCCGGACAGCTTCCACACAACAGAATGTGGAAAGAAGTCGGTGCACTGGCTGCCAACAACCCCATCATTCTCAAAGACCCTCTCTATACTCTGATTGAAAAGGGCCGCAGAATCCCCCTCTTCAGGGACCCCGGCAAAATGGCCGGCACACTCTGTGAAATTGCCCCCGAAGACGAAAAAGCCATCCGAAAGCTTGAACATCAGGTAAGGGCCCTCGAGCATTTCCACGCTCCGCGCAATTTCAAAGAATTCATCAGCAACATACTCCCTGCCCTGCCCGTACTCCCCGCCCTTATGACCCAAAGCATAGGGGAATATCTCCGCCAATTCAAAAACGCTTCCGTCAGGACCCTTCTGGGATCCTTCATCAATCCCGCACAGAACGCCATCTGTCTCATCTATACCCTCGCCACCTTTGCCGTCGGGGACGGCGGCTACCCCAAGGGAGGGTCGCTTGTGATGAGTTCCAATATGGAGCGCAAATTCAAATCCCTTGGCGGACACCTGCTCTACGGGGCGGAAGTTTCCCGCATAGAAACGGAGAACGGGAAAGTAATCGGCGTGCAATATGGCAAGGGCCAATATATCCCCGCTGATGCGGTAATCGTCTCCGCAGACGCGCGTATGGCCATTGACCACCTCTTCGGGCAGCCGCTGCAGGACGGCTGGGCTCAGAAGATGCGCTGCAAGATGGAAGTGGACCAGTGCCTTATCTTCAGTATGGGAGTTAAGGCCGACCTGTCTTCATATCCGAAAAATATGGCCTTCCGCCTCGAATCCCCCTTCGGATACGCGGGATGCAGCTGCGATGTGATGATGCTCAATGCCTACAGCGGCGAAGACTTCGCCCCGCAGGGATGCACTGCCCTGACCTGGCTGCTTTTCGGAGATATGTACGACTTCTGGAAGCAGGCTAAGGAGGACGGAAGCTACAAAGAAAAGAAGCAGGCAATAACAGAAAATATTATAGAATTGATAAAGCGGCATTTGCCTGAGGTGGACGGGAATATCGAGTTCACTGACCTGGCAACTCCACTCACTCTCGAACGCTACTGCTCCACCTACAAAGGCGGCTTTATGAGTTTGTGGAAACCGGGAGAAAAACCGGCCAACGCACCCGTACGACACTCAAGGATAAAGGGGCTGTATTTCGCAGGCCAGCGCACCGGAGCATCCGGTGGTCTGCCCGTAGCAGTAGCATCGGGACTCAAGGCCGTAAAATGCCTCTGCCGTGACTCAAAAACAGAATTTCCAAAATAAAGTACTAAGATTATGAAACTAAGCCAAGACAAACATTCGGCCTTCGTGCCCAATTTTCTTCTCGGCGCAGCCGGAGGAATCCAGTACCTTAAACTTAAGAAAGCCAGTGCCGACCCGCGCAAATCCCAGGAAAAATGCCTCAGGGCAATCCTGAACTACGGCAAGGACACTGTCTATGGAAAAGAGCACAACTTCTCACACATACTTGAAGCAAAAACTGCCGGAGAACTGTTCGCCAGATATCAGGAGCAGGTAAAGGCAACTGATTACGAGGACTTCAGGCCTTATGTAACCAGAATGAAGAACGGAGAAACTGACATACTCTTCCAGGGAAAGCCGGTTCTCTATGCCACCACATCCGGCTCCACCGGAGAACCGAAATGGATACCGATTTCCGAAACCTATCTCAAGAATGTTTACGGCAAGATGAACAAGGTCTGGCTCTTCAACTTCATCAAAAACAGACCGAAAGTCTATGAGGGCTACATCGTATCCATAGTCGGTAAGCAAATCGAGGGATACACCCCGGACGGCACCATCTACGGCTCCGTATCCGGCTTTACCCAGAAAAACTGTCCGGGCTTTGTGAAGAAACTCTATGTCTCCCCTTCCGAAGTCTTCGATATCGAGGATTATACCGCCCGCAACTATGTCATTATGCGTATGGGCATAGAGCGCAACACCACTCTCGTCGTGACTGCCAACCCGTCCACTATGGTCGAAATGCAGAAGAATGTCGACTACTGGTATGACGAATATGTCAAGGACATAGAGAACGGCACCATCAGCGACAAAGTAGATGTGCCCCAGGAAGTGCGCAAAGCCTGCGCCCCGTATCTCAAACCGAATCCGGAAAGGGCCGAGGAGCTTCGCGAACTCAAAAAGCAGTACGGGCAGGTGCTGCCGAAGCACTATTGGCCTAACCTTCAGCTGCTTACGACCTGGAAGTGCGGCAACACCAGCATCTATCTCGACAAGCTCAAAGGCTCATTCCCCGAAGGGATGCTCCATCAGGAGTTCGCATATTTCTCCTCCGAGTGCCGTGCCGGCCTTGTACTGGACGACAGCATTGAGACAGTGCTCTTCCCTCATTTCCACTATTACGAGTTCAAGAAGGCTGCCGAGTTCGATGACCCGGAGGCTCCTTTCTACCAGCTCGACGAGCTTGTCGAAGGCGAGAAGTATTGTCCTTTCGTAACCACCTTCAGCGGACTGTACCGCTACAATATGAACGACATAGTAGAGGCCGCCTCCCCATTCGGCAACACTCCGCGCATCCATATGGTCCAGAAGGTGAACGGCATAGTAACCATCACAGGAGAGAAGCTCTACGAAGGTCAGTTCATCAATGCGGTAAACCAGGCTTCCGAGTCTATGGGCTTGAAACTGAGCTACTTCACCGGTTATGCCGACCTCGCCGAGAGCCGCTACGATTTCTATTACGAATTCGAAGATGCCTCCGTCAGCGCAGAACAGGCACAGGCCTTCACCGCCCTCGTGGACGAGAACCTCAAGAAGAGCAATATGGAATATAAGGCCAAGCGCGACAGTTTCCGCCTGCACTCCCCTGTAGCTCACCGCCTCGTGCCGAATTCTTTCGCGCAGTTCAAGGAATATATCCTTGAGCAGACCCGACAGGACGCTTCCCGCTTCAAGCCTAATGTCCTTGCACAGGACGAACTCAAGCACGACGCCATCAAGCGCTTCGCGATAGACTAAGGCCCGTTTTCAAGAAATGCTCCCGATTTGCCCTTACGCAGGTCGGGGGCTATTTGTTTTCGGCGAAATACCTCGCCCTGGCCCTGCGGAAGGCCTCATCGAAGCGCTTCACCGCAGTGCGGGAGACCTTGCGCCAGGGCTGCAGTATGTCGAAGGCGTGGAAGAGGCCTTCATAAATATCCAGCTCCGCTTCGATGCCGGACTCCCGCAGATTCTCCACATAGCTGAGCGTTTCGCAATAGAACGGCTCCCCCGTGCATACGAAGGTATATAGCGGCGGCAGACCGTGGAAGTCACTTCGGCGCGCGGCAGCGGCATAAGGCGGCACGGCATCCGTGCCGTATAGCTCGCCGAGATACACTTTCCAGCCGAAATGGTTGGAGACGGTGTTCCATCCGATGTTGTGGTTGTCGCGCGAAGAATCGGTGTCCCGGTCGTCAATCATAGGGTACAGAGGCATCTGGAAGGCAATATTGACCTCTGCCATGTCGCGTGCGAGCTGGCATAGCGCGGCGCACAGTCCCCCGCCGGCACTCTCGCCACCGACGAAAATCTGGTCGGAGCGTATGCTGAGTCCGTCGCAGTGTGAGGCCATATAGAGCAGCGCCGAGTAGCAGTCCTCAAGGGCGTTGGGATAGCGGCCTGCCCGGCGAAGGCGGTAGGCTGGGCTGATTACGGTGCATCCGTGTCGGCGCACCAGACGCCTGCCCATTCCCAGCAGACCCGCCATCGCCGCAAAGCCGGTGATATATCCCCCGCCGTGAATCCAAAGGACTCCGGTGGTGGGGGCTGTCTGGTGGTCGGCTGTCTGCGTGAGTGCGGCTGCCTGCGGTTTTGCGGATGTCTGCGGCCGGAAAATGAGGAGCTTAATTCTGCTGCCGTCCTTGCGGGGTATATAGATTCTGCGGGTTTTCATCTGTAAAGGCAATAATAAGAATAATTTTGGAATAGTTGATGGGAAAAGGGGGCAAATCCCAATGCGATTTGGAACAACGGGTCCCGGTGAAGGATTTACGGCATAAGCTGCGAAAAAAAGACTATCTTAGCATAAAAATATCGTGTACTGAATTATGGACTTGTCGATTTTCTGGCTGCCAGACAGGACGGGCACCTTGTGGGGATAGCGCAACTCAATCCCCCGCAGTACAAGAAGCCGTCAGATTTTCGCTATATCCTTCACGGATGGTTGAGTGTATACAGGCAAGGAGACCGCAAAAGGATTGACGATTGGCTGGCAATGGATGAAGCTGCCGGCCAGGCTTGCCACGAGTATCAGAAAACAGGTCCGGGTATATGGTACATCAGTTCACTTACCGTGGATCCTTCCGCTCAAGGCATGGGCGTTGGCAGCAAGTTGATTGGATATTGGGAGGAATATATCCGTGAGCGTGGCGGTAAAGAGATTGTGTTATTCACGAACTCGGAGAAGAACCTGACATTTTACCTCAAAAAGGGTTATGAGGTGTTTGACGAACGCAGTTTCAGTTACGGTGGGAATACAATGGGCAGTTGGAGCGTCAGGAAGAAGTTGTAGAGGTTGTTTCCGGGGATGCACCGGGTGGATCCGGGCATACTGGGCATTGACGTGCTGCTGCATGGTATTGAAGGGAGTTGTTCCAAATCGTTTGGTGAAACACCCCCAAACAGAAGTGCGTAGAATGCCGATGCTTCACCAAACTCGGTGAAATCGCTGAGTTTGGTGAAAACACCCCCTCCTGAAGGACCTCCAGAGCACATCTTTCACCAAACGATTTGGGACAACGGGACCCGGTGAAGGAATTACAGGAAGAGCAGCGGATTATCGTGTGCGCGATGCTGATTTGTAAGCAAAATGGAGGTGCCCATCTGTGTTTTGTATGCCCCTACGGATAATTTTTACAAGAAAAACTATATCTTTGTTCGTTTAGCAAGAAAAGCCATTCATGTCACAGACGAATATAGTTTACCATCAGAGCATCCACACATACACTTACAAGAAAACTCAATAACAGCAGGTCATTTATGGATAACGCATTTTATTCAAATACCATATCAGCTTTTTGTGAAAGTAATCATGACGACATATGGGGAACAATTGCCCAGAATAGTCGCCTTGACGATAACACACTTCAAAAGGATTCTTGGTCACATGAGATAACTTCACTCAAAACATCCCTTATTGGATTATCTGGAGAGATATTCTTTGAATATTCCATTCCTAGATTAGGCAAACGAGCAGATGTGATAATTGTTACAAAGGGTATCGTTTTAGTGCTCGAGTATAAAGTTGGCTCACACTCATATGATAGACCAGACCTAGAGCAAGTATGGGATTATGCGCTTGATCTAAAATATTTTCATGAAAAAAGCCATGATTTATGGATTGCACCCATATTAATTGCAACAAAAGCATCCGAAAAGTCACAATCATTCACTAGATCCTGTTACGATGATAAAGTACTGGAACCCATATGTTGTAATGACTATAACCTAAGAACTCTAATTGATCAAATTATAGTCAATTATGGTTCAGATATCTTCATAGACTCATGGAAAAATAGTCGTTACAACCCAACCCCTACAATTATTGAGGCCGCAACAGTACTATATCGTCGAAAAAACCTCAAGAACAAAGCGATAGCAGACATCACAAGAACTGATGCAACAGGCCAAAGCTTGCAAAAAACGACTGATGCAGTACTAAGAATTATTGAAGAATCGAGAAATAACGGGCAAAAAAGCATTTGTTTTGTTACTGGGGTTCCTGGAGCGGGAAAAACGCTTGTTGGTTTAAACATTGCAATTAATCTATTTGAAGCAAGTAAAGAAACAGGGTGTGATATGGACCGTAGTCTTGCTGTATACCTAAGTGGAAATGGACCACTAGTAAGAGTACTTCGAGAGGCCTTAGCCAGGGATGCTGTCGAACAAGAGAAAAGAAAGAATCCAAAAACAAAGTACAATAAAACATTGGCTCATAAAGCAGTAGATTCTTTCATTATGGATGTTTACCATCACCGTGACTATGTTATGCAGATGGTTAAAAGGCCTATTCCTGAGGGAGCTCACAATCTGGAAGTTAATTCTAATGTTTCCACAAATGATGGCGCTGATTGGCTTGCTGAACATGTAGACATTTTTGATGAGGCTCAGCGTAGTTGGACTTATGACCAATTAAAGAATTGGCTTGCCAGAAAAAAGGGAATCGCGAACTTTCCTATGTCTGAACCTGAATTCCTAACCTGGGGACTTGATAAGAAAAAGGATTGGGCAGTGATAATTTGCCTTGTTGGAGGTGGCCAAGAAATCAATACTGGAGAAGCTGGTATATCTACATGGATATCTGCTATTCAAGATTCTTTTGACAATTGGCATATCTATTATCCAGAAAACTTAAAAGAGAAAGAATATGCTGATGGAAAAGTAGAAGAAATGATAAAAGAGTACCCAGCTGATAAAAAACATGCTCTAAATGATTTACACCTTTCCGTTAGCATGAGAAGTTTTCGGGCTGAGAACCTAAGCAAATTTGTCAAATCTGTCCTTGATGTTGATATTGACTTTGCTAAAAGACAACTCGAAACTCTGAATAGAAATTACCCTATTCGTATTACAAGAGATTTAGGTCAAGCAAAGATTTGGCTTAGAAATAAAGCAAGAGGATCTGAACGTTATGGTCTTCTTGTCTCTTCTCAAGCGTATCGATTACGCCCTCTTTCAATTGACGTAAGATGTAAACCAGATACAGTACACTGGTTCTTAGATGACATTTCAGATATTCGGTCATCGATGTTTTTAGAAGATGTAGCAACAGAATTTGATGTTCAAGGACTTGAACTTGATTGGGCTGGAATAGTATGGGATGGTGACATGGTTTATGACCCTCAACATCTTATTCTAAGAGAAAAAGATAGAAAGAAAAAAGAACTGATTCAAGATTCGTGGACACATCGTTCATTTAATGGTAATACATGGCAGAATATCGCATCAGATATGCGGAGAATGTATCAGATAAACGCATATAGGGTTCTTCTTACAAGAGCACGACAAGGTATGATCATATGCGTTCCACAAGGCAACGATTCAAGGAATATTGATGGGAAATGGCAAGACCCAACTCGCATCAGCGCATTTTATGATAGCACGTATCACTATCTTCATGACATGATTGGGATAATTGATATAGAAGATGAATAATAATACCACAAGGATAATGAACAACGACAAGATTAAAACTGCAAAAGAGTGGATTCAGAAAATGGCAAATGGGATCAATCCAATTGATGGAAGTATCATCCCCAGTGAGGATATTGTAAATAATATACATATCTCGAGATGCCTATTTTATGTCGCTGATATATTAGACGATGTTATTAAAAAAAGCAGTAAAGGAAGAAAAGACTATGAACTTGATTTCAATCTCAATGCTGAGCTTAAATCAAAAGTAAAAATCTTCGACAAGACAGGTATTGCAGTTTTTGTAAGAGAAATCAATAAAGTAATTCCAGATAACATGAGACCTATTCGGTATTCGAAAATTATTAACTGGTTAATCTCGAATAAATATTTAGAAGAAAATGAAAAAAAGAAAATTCCAACAGATACTGGCAAAGCTATCGGTATTTCAGCTGGCATAAAAGAAGGTCCAAATGGTACATACTGGGCCGTCGAATACACTTCTAGCGCACAACGCTTTATCATTGATAATATCAACAGTATAGCCGAACAGTAATTCTTACAACTACCTCCCAATGTCATTCCTTAGCAAGCTATTTTCCAAGCCGAAAGAGCCGTCATCCTCAACAACATTGAGGACGACCGGGCCAATGACACCGGAGCACAAGCAGTTGGTAGCCTTTTTTCAACAATTGAAAGAACTGCTTGCTAAGGACAAATATCTCGCTGTCAGCGATTACAAGGAATTCATCCCCAAATACGCTGACCTCAACAGTTTCTTCCTTGCACAGAAACGAGCTAATACCCTATCATATTACTGCAATCACAATGACCTTCAAGAAAAATGGGTAGAAAAATTTTTGGAACATTATGCGGATATTAATAACCTCAAATCGTTTCCAATGCTCATTGAAAAACATAATAACCAATTCATAGAGAATCACCAGAATAGCGATAAGGAGTATCTCGACAATATCCTCAAAAAGATTGACCCCAAAATCAATCTTGATGAAGAGCAAAGACAGGTAGTGCTATCAGACGAAGATTACACTTTAGTCATAGCTGGAGCTGGTGCTGGCAAAACCACAACTGTAGCGGCAAAGGTCAAGTATCTTGTTGAAAAACAAGGAATTAATCCCGAACAGATACTTGTAATCTCATTCACTAACAAAGCTGTCGGTGAGCTTCGTGACAAGATTAACAAAGGACTTGGAATACCTTGTCCAGTAACAACATTCCATAGCACCGGCTATGCAATATTACGAAAAAAAGAAGCTGCCGGAAAAAATATTGTTGACAACGGCTTCCTATTCAATGTCATCAACAACTACCTTAAAGGGAATATATTGGAGCAGCCAGAACTTGTTGATAAACTCATATTGTTCTTCGGCAGCTATTTCGATGCACCCTATGAAGGTGATGACTTGAACACCTTCTTCAACTACATCTCCAAAGCGGACTTTTCAACATTAAAAGGAAATATAAGCGAATACACCGAAGAAATAATAAGCAAAAGAAGTGGCAAAAAAATCTCCATCGCCCATGAAACACTCCGTTCATCCGAAGAGGTGGCTATCGCTAACTTCTTGTTTATCAATGGTATTGACTATAAATACGAAAAACCATATCCGTACAACATCCTAAATGCCCATAAACCGTATACTCCCGATTTCACTTTGACTCAAGGAGATAGAGTTGTTTATCTCGAGCACTTCGGTATTACAGAAGACGGGCATAATAAAAGGTATTCTGATAATGAACTGCACCAGTACAAAACCATTATCAATAACAAAGTCAAGCTGCACCGGGAGCATAATACAGAATTGATTTATACCTTCTCTTCTTATAAGGATGGGAGGCCTATGCTTGAACATTTGAAAGAACAACTTGAAAAACACGGAATTGAATTACACCCGCGTTCGCCACAAGAGGTCTTCGAGAAGATTGTTAATACTGAAGAAAATAAGTACATACAGAAACTGGTCAAACTAATCTGCACCTTTATTCAGAACTTCAAAACCAATGGATATACAGTTGACAAGTTTAATGAATGGGAGGCTCAGTCTAACAACGAAAGGACAAAGCTCTTTCTCGATGTTTGTCAGAAGTGCTATTTCGAATATACTAAACGCCTGAAAGAAAAACGTGCGGTTGATTTCGAAGATATGATAAACGAGTCTGCCCGTATCCTAAATCAACAGATTATCTCTGGTAACGCTCTAGATTTCAAGTACATAATTGTTGACGAATACCAGGATATTTCCCGTCAGAGATTTGACCTTACAAAAGCATTGAGCCAGATATGCAAAGCCAAAATCATTGCCGTTGGTGATGATTGGCAATCTATCTATGCTTATGCAGGTTCAGATATTACACTCTTCACCAAATTCAAGGATGCTATGGGATATGGGAAAGAGTTGAAGATAACAAAGACTTATCGAAATGCCCAAGAAGTTATCGACATAGCAGGAGGCTTTATTCAAAAGAATAATGCTCAGTTAAAGAAGGCTCTTATATCACCAAAACATATTCAAGAACCTGTTATCATTGAGACATATTCAGAAGATGTAGATAGAAAAGAGACCAAGGGTAAGGGTGGAAAATACTATCTGATTGGGAAAACTGTAGAGAGTATTGTTGCGAAGATTCTTGAAGAGAACCCACATTCTTCAATCCTACTGCTCGGGCGCTATGGTTTTGATGCATTCAATTTAAGTCGTTCTGCAAATTTCATTTACGATGAAAGGACTGGTGGAGTCAAGTCAGACAAGTTTCCTGGAGTCAAAATAGAGTTTATGACCGTGCACCGGGCAAAAGGACTTGGCTTTGACAATGTCATAATTATCAATGCACGTAATGAACTATATGGATTCCCATCTCAGATTCAAGATGACCCTGTGCTGAAATATGTGGTAAAAGATGATTATTCGATAGAATACGCAGAAGAAAGAAGGCTATTTTATGTAGCACTTACTAGAACGAAGAATCGTGTATATATTGTCACCCCTCAACAACATCCATCAAAATTCGTCACAGAGCTTATCAATGACTACAAAAGTGTAAAAGTCAACGGAATAATTAACGAAGAAGGCAATAATTCAATTAACGACTCTAAGCTATGTCCTATTTGTGGGTATCCTCTTCAATTGAGATATAAACCCACTAGTGTCCAATTAAATTTTTTAAAAACTAATACACGAACGCAAACTCGAGTT
>JBJEBK010000019.1:0-75336 GCA_051869975.1 Candidatus Cryptobacteroides sp.
TCGCGTGAGTTGGTGCGCAGAAAGGGCGATTTTGCCCACGGACTGAGGAAATTTTGCAATCGGTGCGCAGATTGGCCTGTTTTGCGCACGAACTATATGAAAAATGCCCGGCCGAAGCCGGGCATCTGTTATTTCGTAGGCTGGCAGTCTAGAGTTCCCAGGCAATAGCTGAAGAACCAAGAATGGCTGCGTCAGAATCCTTCAGCTCGGAGAAGAGCAGCTGGACCTTATCCCTCCACATCGGGCAAACAGCCTCGTTCATAGCCTTGACGGCAGGATCGTAAAGGAGTTTGCGGGCCTTGGCCACACCACCGAAGAGGATAATGGCCTGAGGCGCTGAGAATGCTATGAAACCGGCCAGAGCCTCACCGAGAATCCTTCCGGTATATTCGTAAACCTTATTTGCAATCTTGTCCCCTGCAAAGGCAGCCTCCTGGACATCTTTCGCAGTGAGCTTCTCTATTTCACGAAGTGTGCTTGGCTCATCCGAAAGTTCGAGGAGTTCGCGGGCGGTGCGGGTGATTCCGTTGGCGGAGCAATATGTCTCAAGGCAACCTACTCCACCGCAGCCGCAAGGACGACCGTTGTAGCGCACAACGCGCACGTGTCCGAGTTCGCCGGCAAATCCGTCGCTGCCATATACCAGCTTTCCGTCAATCACGATACCGCTTCCCACACCTGTGCCGAGAGTAATAACGATAAAGTCTTTCAGACCTCTCGCAGCACCGTAGTACATTTCTCCGAGAGCAGCCGCATTGGCATCATTGGTAAGTGCCACCGGCATTCCGTCGAGAGCTTCGCTGAGCATAGAAGCAAACGGCACGCTGCGCCCGGCTGCCCAGGTTACATTGGCGGCATTATCCATAGTTCCCTTAAGGAAGTTTGCGCAAGGAGCACCTGTTCCAACCCCGACAACTTCTCCCTCTACGCCGGCCTTGGCAATCAGAGCCTTGAGAGTCTCTGCGAGAAATGCAACGAATTCGTATTCGTCAGTGTGCTTGTTGGACGGAATCACGGTCTCTGCAACAACGTTTCCGCGTCTGTCAATAATGCCGATTTTGGCGGTCTGACCACCGATATCGACTCCTACAACATAGTTTTTCGCGATAGTGTTCATGTGTATAAAGCTGTTATTTCAATAATTTTGACAACTCTTTGCGGAGAGCCTGCTCTCCTGTGATATTGGTTGTTGACACCTCTCCGTCGGCAATTAGCACGGTAGAAGGCAAAGTCTGGACATTGTAGTAGCCTAGTGCAGGGCTGGCAGTACCCAAACCGTCACACACATTTATCCAAGGAAGTTTCTGGTTCTTGACAACCGAAGCCCAAAGAGCCTTATCGGCAGATATGCAGACAGAGTAGATTTCCAATCCCTTGGGATGGTATTTGGTGTACAGTGGCATCAGCACTTCCTGGTTGAAAAGTTTCTGCGCAGCATCGTCTGCAGTCCAGAAATGCACGAGAATTGCTTTGGCATCAACTCCTGCAAGGGAGACCTTTTCGGAATTGATGTCCGGAAGCGCAAGCTCCGGAAATCCTGCCTCCTGTGCCTGCGAAAGGGTCACCTGAAGGCCGAGAGCATTCTCCCTGCGCTGAGTTTCCCTCTCCAGAGCCTTGACATAACGCGAATCAGGATATGACTTTTTGAGTGAATCGCATACTGCCCTGAAAGTGATGGCATCTGTTGCCTGGCTGAACACCGGAACTCCGGGGGCCAGAGTCTGATAAAGCACAGGTATGACAGAAAGCGAAGAACTGTGGCCCATCACATAGGACACCCTGCTGCGATAGTAGTTGATATAGGTCTTGCTGAAACTTGGAGTGTCGGGAGCGGTTTTCATCGCGGAGATGAATTCGGCGTAGTCCTTCTCCACTTCGCAGAGTTCTTCGGAGCCCTTTGAGCCGCTTACGCTGTATGAACCCAGAGTATCAGCCTCAACCACAGCTTTTTCTCCCGCCTCAAGCAGGAGTGAAGCGAGCCTTGTGTCCCCATTGAACACATAGATGAAATCAGGGTCACCTTTCTTCACATCAACGCTGTAGCGGAAGTGTCCCTTTGCGTCAGTGCATACGGAGTCCAGAAGCTCGGTGGTATTCACATTAAGCTTGTGAACGGCCAGCTTGGTCTCTGGCGCGTCCTTCACTGTCATATTGATGCTTGCCTTTGGCGAGCAGGCAGTCAGGGCTGCAAGGGCGGCACAGACTGCAAGAAGCGGTTTATAATTTCTCATATTCGGAAAGAATGGCTGCTGCAAGTTCAGCTTTGCGGCTGTCGGTTACTTCCGGGCGGACCTTGCGGAAATCCAAATCCGCTTCGCTCTGCAATGGCACAAGATGGATGTGGGTATGAGGAACTTCCATACCGAGCACGGCTACACCAACCCGTTTGCAAGGGATAGCGGCCTTAATCGCAATGGCTACCTTGCGGGCAAAAGCCCACAGGCCTTCATAGGTCTCAGGGTCGAGATTGAAGATATAGTCATCCTCGACATCCTTGGGAATAACAAGGGTATGACCCTCGGCAAGAGGGTTAATATCCAAAAAGGCGTAGAACCTGTCGTTCTCCGCCACTTTGTAGGAAGGAATCTCTCCCTTCGCGATTTTGGTAAAGATTGTCATATCAGACAGTGATTTCAAGAATCTTGAATTTTATCACACCGACCGGAACCTTGGCTTCAACAGTTTCACCTACGCCGTGACCGATAAGAGCCTTGGCAATAGGAGTCGTGGCAGCGAGTCTGCCTTTTGTGAAGTCTGCCTCGGATTCTCCCACGATGGTGAAGGTCATCACCTTCTTGGCTGCGAGGTTCTCGACTTTTACGGTGTTGAGCATTTGGACCTTATCGGTGGAGAGCATTGATGCATCCAGGACTTTGGCCTTTGCAATCATATCCTGAAGGTTTGCAATCTTGATTTCGAGAAGGCTCTGTGCCTCACGTGCCGATTCGTACTCGGCATTCTCGGAAAGGTCTCCCTTCTCTCTAGCTTCAGCAATGGCTGCAGAGATGACAGGGCGTTGTGCAAGAGCCTCGGCAAGGTCTTTCTTGAGCTTGTCGAGTCCGTCTTGACTCATATAGTGTACTTCTGCCATAAAATGTTAGTAATTAGTAAAATCAATTAAAATAGAGTCCCGTCTTGAAGACGGAACCCTTCAATTGCAAAGATAGTAAAAAATATCTTAATCCAGACCTTCGTCGAACTTCGGTTTGATCAGTTCGGAGTAAATGAACATCTTTTTGAGTTCTTTTTTCCTCTCCTCCTTGTCCTCCGGGAGAATCTTGGATTGCTTGTTTTCTTTATTGTCGGTAGTCATAATGCAAAGGTACTCAAAGTTCCGTATATTCCAAGCCGTGCGCAAATACGCCCTTTCTGCGCACCAAAAATACAAATGCCCGGACAGGGCCGGGCAAGTCAACTATTTTCCGAGCAGCTGCTGGCTGCGGGTGATGAAGTCGGCGAGAGCCTTGCCGGTGAGCAGTCCGTTGGAGAGCAGCGCGAGATCAACTACCTGATGGAGCAGGTCTGCGGTGCCCTCGCGGTCAGCCCAGATTTTAGCCATAACAGGGTTCTCCATATTGACCTTGATGTCGTACATCTGCGGCATGGAACCGTAGAAGTTCATTCCTCCGCCGATTGAAGACATCTCGCGGTAACGGCGCATAAACTCATTCTGGGTAATGAGAATAGGGGCCTCATTCTCTCCGAGGTTCACAGCCTCAACCTGATATTCAGGACCCTGCGGAAGTACTCCCTTGATAAGTTCTGAAAGTGTCTTGCTGTCATCCTCGCTCATCTCAGGCTTGACCTCATCCTCCTTAGGAATCAGGCGGGAAGCAGAATCGGAATCCACGCGGGCGCAGCGCACATTCTCAAGCTTCTGCTCCAGAAGGCCCACAAAGTGTGAATCCAGTTCGCAATCCATAAGCAGCACATTGTAGCCCAGGGCCTTTGCAGCCTCGATTGCGCTGTACTGCTTCTCCGTATCGGTAGCGTAAAGGAAAACAATCTTCTTGTCCTTGTCGGTTTGAGCCTCGCTGACAGCCGCCTTGTATTCGTCGAAACTGTAATACTTTCCGTCGGTATCCTTCAGCAGGGCAAAACTCAGGCCCCTGTCACCGAACTTCTCGTCGGAAAGCATACCGTACTCGATGAAGAGTTTGATATTGTCCCACTTCTGCTCATAGGTCTCCCTCTGCTCGCGGAAGATATCCTCCAGACGGTCAGCAACCTTCTTGGTAATGTAGGTGCTGATTTTCTTTACATTCGCATCGCTCTGCAGGTAGCTGCGGCTCACATTCAGAGGAATGTCCGGAGAGTCGATTACACCGTGAAGCAGGGTGAGGAAGTCAGGAACGATGTTGTCCACGTGGTCAGTAACGAACATCTGGTTGCAATAGAGCTGGATCTTGTTCTTGTCTATTGCCATACGCTCCTTAATTTTAGGGAAATAGAGCACGCCG
This sequence comes from Candidatus Cryptobacteroides sp., assembly GCA_051869975.1. Taxonomy (GTDB): domain Bacteria; phylum Bacteroidota; class Bacteroidia; order Bacteroidales; family UBA932; genus Cryptobacteroides. Next base: position 4,461 of record JBJEBK010000019.1, read on the forward strand.
GTAAGGTTGAAAGGATAGTCCACATTGAGGTGGATATAGAACATAGGGTCCTCCTCCATAGGGTAGAGGGCGTGGTAGAAGTTCATATAATCCTCATCCTTCAGCTCGCTAGGAGTCCTGGTCCAAATCGGCTCGATGGTATTGATGACATTGTCCTCGTCGGTCTCCACGCTCTTGCCGTCCTTCCACTCGGTCTTCTTGCCGAATATCACCGGTACAGGCATAAACTTGCAGTATTTGCCGAGCAGGCTCTCGATGCGTCCCTTGGCTGCAAATTCGTCGGAGTCGGAGTCCAGATACATTGTAACTACGGTCCCGCGGTCCTCCTTGACGCACTCGCTCATCTCATAGGCAGGGGAGCCGTCGCAGCTCCAGAATACAGGCTTGGCACCTTCCTTCCAGCTCAGGGTCTCGATGGTCACCTTGGAGCTGACCATAAAGGCTGAATAGAAACCGAGTCCGAAATGACCGATGATGGACTGGTCCTTGTATTTCTCGAGGAACTCTCCGGCTGAAGAGAAGGCGATTTGGTTGATATATTTCTCGACCTCTTCTTCGGTCATACCGATACCGCGGTCAATCACCTTCAGGGTCTTTGCCTTTTCGTCAAGCTCGACCCTTACCGGGCATTCACCGAGTTCTCCCTTGAATTCTCCGTTCGATGCAAGGGTCTTCATCTTCTGGGTTGCGTCCACTGCATTGGCTACGATTTCACGAAGGAAAATCTCGTGGTCGCTGTAGAGGAACTGTTTGATTACAGGAAAAATGTTCTCTGTAGTTACTCCAATTTGTCCTTTCATATTGTATTGTCTTTTATGATTATTCAAAAAACCTGCACGGCTTGCGGCCGTACAGGTCATATAAAATCAATTATCGTTCCAGTGACAAATTGTCAGATGCTGTAATGCAGTCCCGCCGATACCAGCCCTTGCATACCTATGCCTAGTTCCATGAAGCCTTTGGTGTTCAAACCTCCGAACTCCAATTCTATTGGAGTCAGCTGGGCAGCAAATGATACGGAAGAGCCGTCGGTGTTGCTCGGCAGTGACTGCTCTTTTCATGATGAACGTTATTTGTAGAGGAAGCGCTTGATTGACATCTTAGGAGTTTTCTCGAAAGGCTTGTCAACGAGCTCCACCTTGAAGATGCGGCTGTAGGCAGGGAGGTCCTTGTTTACGGTAAGGCGGATGACCTCAGGCAGGTCTGCCACAGCGGAAATGCTCAGACCGTCCTTCCTGATTGCTTCCGTATCGACATAAACCAGGGCGTAAATCTTGTTTCCGGCCCTCTCTACCACTACTGACTCCAACACATAAGGCTGGCTGTTGACCATTGCCTCCAGCTCCTCAGGATAGATGTTCTGTCCGTTGGTGGAAAGAATCAGGGCTTTGGAGCGTCCCTTGATATAGATGTTTCCCCTCTTGTCAATTACTCCGAGGTCTCCGGTGCGCAGGTAACCGTCTTCGGTAAAGGCAGCCTTGGTAGCCTCTTCGTTTTTGTAGTATCCGAGGCAGATATTGTCGCCCTTGGCGAGAATCTCGCCTGCGATTCTGTGCGGATCCTCCGAATCAATCTTTACATCGGCACAGTCAACTGCCATTCCGCAGGACCCCTTGGCATATTCCCAAGGATGAGCGTAAGCAATCAGAGGGGCGGCTTCAGTCATACCGTAGCCCACGGTGTAGCTGAGTTTGATGTCGTGGAAGCATTTCTCAACCTCAGGGTTGAGGGCTGCACCACCCATAATGTACTCCTTCACATTGCCTCCGAAGGCTGCGTCCAGGGACTTGCGGACCTTCTTGAAGACAATCTGCCTGAGTCCGGGGATGCGGCTGAGGACTTTCACTGCAGGCTTCTGGAGAGCAGGCTTCACTGAAGACTTGTAAATCTTCTCCATAACCAGAGGCACTGTCAGCACCAGATAAGGTTTGACAGACTTCATTGCCTTCAGCAGCAGGGAAGGTGCAGGAGACTTGCCGAGGAAGTATATGCAGGCTCCGCCGCAGATAGGATATATGAACTCGAATACAAGGCCGTAGATATGGGCCATAGGGAGCATTGACACGATTTTGTTGCCGTCCTCCACAGGAATCTTGCGGAGCGCGAACTCAATGGATGCGCTGATGTTCTCGTAGGACAGCATCACACCCTTGGGTGCGCTGGTCGTTCCGGATGTATAGTTGATGATTGAAAGGGCCTTGATGTCCTCCGTGTAGAACTTCACGTGTTCCGGTCCGAATCCCTGCGGGTATGCGGCTTTGAAGGTCTCGTCGAGTTTGTTGTAGGACTGGGTGAGTGCTTCGTCGCGCGAGAATAGCAGCTCGAAATCGTCGCAGTTGATGACAGCGCGCAGCTTAGGCATCTTCTCGGGATCGAGCTTGTTCCAGATTTCACGGTCCGTGAAGAGCATCAGCGAATCCGAGTGGTCCACGAGATTGTTGACGCTGTCAGGATGGAAGTCGGCGAGAATAGGTACTATCACCGTACCGTATGTAGTCACCGAAAGGAAGGATACTGCCCACCTGTGGGTGTTCTTGGCGCAAATGGCAATCTTGTCACCTACGGCAATGCCGTTCTCCTTGAAAAAAAGGTGAAATCTTGCAATGTGTCCGGCCAGTCCGCCGAAGCTAATTTCTTCGCCCTGAAAGAAGCAGAGCGCAGGCTGATCCCATTTTCTTTTGATGGTAGCCTCAAGGTTTAGGAGATAATGCTGATTCATATAGCAAAAATATCATTTTTTCCTTATATTGTGAACAAATCGTGTCAAAAAATGAGAAAACCAATTGTAGCGCTTGTCTATGACTTCGACGGGACCCTTTCTCCGGGCAATATGCAGGAGTTCGGCTTCATCCAGGCGGTAGGTACAACACCGCAGCAATTCTGGGATATGTCCAACAGGCTCGCTGTAGGTCAGGACGCTTCCAATGTGCTGTCATATATGAAAATGATGTACGATGAGGCCCGCAGCAAGGGCATCAGCCTGCGCAGCGAGTCCTTCCGCGAGTTCGGCAAGGATGTGGTCCTTTTCGAAGGTGTGCGCGAGTGGTTCCGTCTAATCAACGAATACGGACGCAGCCAGGGCGTGAAGGTGGAGCATTACATCAATTCCAGCGGACTGAAGGAGATTGTCGAGGGTACCCCCATTGCCAAGGAATTCCGCTACATTTTCGCCGGCTCCTTCATCTACGATGAGAACGGCGAGGCGGTATGGCCGGGCATTGCGGTGGATTCCACCAACAAAACCCAGTTCCTGTTCAAAATCAACAAGGGCATATTCAGCGCCCGCGACAACAAGAGGCTCAATTCCTCTATGGCGGAGGAGAAGAAAAGGGTGCCTTTTACCAATATGATATATTTCGGCGACGGTGAGACGGACGTGCCTTGTATGAAAATCGTCTCCATGTTCGGAGGCAACTCCGTCGCCGTCTATGCTCCGGGCAACGAGAAGAAGCGCGCTATAGCCCATAAGCTCAAGAAGCAGGGCCGCGTGCGTTTCACCGTGCCTGCGCAGTACACGGCCGACAGCACCGCCTACAGGCTGGTTTGCGCCATCATAGATAAAATCAAAGCCGATACCGTCCTTCAGCAGTTTTCCAAATAAGCTATGACTCCATATCTCAAACAGGTCGCATCGCACTGGGCTGGTGCGCAGGATTTGGGCAGCACTATGTTCATATTCCCGAACAGGCGCTCGCTCGTCTTTTTCAAGCACTATCTCAAGGAAGAGGCCGTGCTCAGCGATACGCCTTTCCTGGCGCCGCCTATGCTCACTATCAACGACTTCTTCTGCCGCGCTACCGGCCGAAGCGCCTCCGACCGCATCTCTCTGCTGGTAAGGCTCTACGACTGCTACAGGCAGATCAATCCGAAGTCGGAGTCCCTGGACGAGTTCATCTGCTGGGGGGACGTGCTGCTGGCGGACTTCGATGATGTGGACAAGTACCTCGTGGATGCGCGCGGCCTGTTTGCCAACATAGGGGACCTCAAGAGTATCGAGGATGACTATTCCTGGCTCGATGAGAGGCAGAAGGAGGCCATAAAGCGCCTCGCCGGTTATGCCCTGGACCATAAGGCGCCGCAGGGGGGCGGCCGCGATGTGAAGGGCGAATTCGTTACAATGTGGTCTATGCTCCATCGCCTCTATACCGGTTTCCGCGCAGCGCTTGATGCGGCGGGTGAAGCCTATGAGGGGCAGATTTACCGGGCTCTTGCGGACAGGCTGGAGACGGACAGCATAGTGGATATTCTCTGCAAGGCAATGCCTCAGGTCAGCAGCTATGTGTTCGTAGGCCTCAATGCTCTCAACGAGTGCGAGCGCAAGGTGCTCCGAAAGATGCACTCCGCCGGCATTGCGCAGTTCAGCTGGGACTACGCCGGGCCTATGATTACGGCCAAGGGCAACGGCAGCACCCACTTTATGGAGCGCAACCTCGCGGACTTCCCGGGCTCCTTCGTGCCCGCGCTGGAGCGCTCAGGAAAGCCTGAGGTAATGGTATGCGGCATCCCGTCTGCTACCGGGCAGGCGAAGATGCTGCCGCAGCTGCTCTCGCAGGTGCCGCAGGAGCAGCGCGGCCTCGACTTTGCCGTGGTGCTGGGCGACGAGACTATGCTGATGAGCGTGCTCAACAGCCTGCCGCAGTGCCCGGACGGTGTCAATGTTACTATGGGTTATCCGCTCTCCTCCAGCGAGTTCGCGGCACTTATGACGGATGTGATGGAGCTGCAGCTGCACCTCCGCAACAAAGACGGGCAGTGCTATTTCTACCATAAGCAGGTGCACGATATCTTCTCCAGCGGGCTGCTCAAAAGCGCGCTCGGCGAAGAGGACCGGCAAAAGATTGGATCGATTGTCGCTGCCGCGAAATATTACGTGCCGCAGAGCGATTTCGATGGCGCACCGCTGCTGGGCATTATCTTCCGACCCTGCGCAGACAATCTGCTCGAATACCTGCTCGATGTGATTGCTGCCCTGGCCCCTCATCTTGACGAGCTGCAGCGCGAGTTCGCCCAGCGCTGGTTCCAGCTTGCACAGAGGCTCAAAGATATGCACCTGGATGTGCTTCCGCGCACTATGGTACGCCTGATGCAGCAGCTTGTTGCTGGCGTGAGCGTTCCGTTCGAGGGTGAGCCGCTCGGGGGACTTCAGGTTATGGGCCCTCTCGAAACGCGTGCGCTGGATTTCCGCAACCTCGTGATTATGGGAGCGAACGAGAGCGTGTTCCCCCGCAGTGCCATTGCCCCTTCCTTCGTCCCGCCGGAGATACGCAAAGCCTTCGGCCTTCCTACCTACGAGTACCAGGAAGATGTGTGGGCGTACTATTTCTACAGGATGATATCCCGCGCTGAAAGGGTATGGATGCTCTACGATTCGCGCTCGGAAGGCCTTAATACCGGCGAGGAAAGCCGCTATATCAAGCAGCTGCAGTATCTCTACGGGGAGCACTGCACCCTGCGCCGCATCTCCTGTCAGGCTGATGTGCGCAAAAGTGGAGAACAGGGCGCCATCCCGAAGACGGAGGAAGATGTCGAAACAATAAAGAATTCGCGAATGTCCGCGAGTGCGCTGCAGAAATACATCAGCTGCAAGGCGCTGTTCTATTATACCTTCATCGAAGGGCTCAGCCCTGTGGACGAAGTAAGCGAAAGCCTGGATCCGGGTATGCTGGGAGATGTGCTTCACGGCACGATGCAGGCCCTGTACTGTGGAGAAGAGGCTATGAAGGGGGACTTCCCGGGAGATAAAAGGGTTTCCGAGAGGGAATTCAGCCCTATGCCTGTCATCAGCGCCGCCTACATCAAGAGCTGGCTCGGCCGCGAGGACGAAATACGTGCCAAGGTACACAGGCTCATTGCGCGGCAGATGCGCAGTGTTGAGGTGAGGGGGCGCGACCTGGTGACAGCAGACATCATAGTGCGTATGGTCCGCAAGATTCTCGAAGAGGACCTCGCCCTGATACGCAAACGCGGTGAGATGCGGATTCTCGGTCTTGAGCTTCGCCAGGAGGTGTCGATTGCGGGACACAAGTTTACGGGCATTATTGACCGTCTCGACTCTTTCCCGGACGGAACGGTAAGGGTGGTGGACTACAAGTCAGGAGGGGATTCCCCTGATGTGCTGGGTCCGAAACTCGAAGTTGACAAGGTCTTTTCGGAAAAGGACGGACACAAGCATAAGGCGGCCCTGCAGTTCTTCATCTACGACAAAATGGTCGAAAAGCAATACGGAGACGAGGTGCTCAATGCTATGTATGCTATGTCCGACATTTTCAAGAACCCTGTCCCGGAATACGGGCAGAGCCCGGGGCGAAACGCCGCTTTCGAGGAGAAAATCGAAGCTGTTTTCGGGGAAATGGAGGACCCTACAGTGGATTTCAGCCTGACTTCGGAAAAGGGTAACTGCAAATACTGTGATTTCAAAAACTTGTGCGGGAGGAATTAGTTATGATGAAGGTTCTCAAAGCTTCTGCCGGTTCAGGCAAGACTTACAATCTTGCAAAAGAATATATCAAACTTCTGCTTTTGGACAGGGCCCGCGAAGATTGCCGCCCATACAGGCACATACTTGCAGTGACTTTTACCAACAAGGCCACTGCCGAGATGAAAGGCCGCATAGTCAAGGAACTGGATGTGCTGGGGAAGAATCCTTGCGCTTCTCCGTATCTGGAAGAGCTGATGGCCGAGACCGACCTCAAAAGCCCGCAGGCTGTGGGCGCAGAGTGCCGCAAGGCCCTGTCCGCCATACTCTCCGACTACGGTGCTTTTTCGGTCAGCACCATTGACAAGTTTTTCCAAAGGGTGCTCAGGGCCTTCTCTCGTGAGCTGGGTCAAATCGCGCAGTATCAGGTCGAGCTGGACAAGGCTATGCTCGTTCAGGAAACGGTGGACCGTGTGCTTGACTCGATAGACGGGCAGAAAGACGAACTGCTCAAATGGCTGTCTCGCTGCAGTATAGAGACCATAGAGGAAGGAAACGGCTACCATCTCGAAAGCCGTTTGGGAGAGTTCGCTTCGGGCTATATGTCCGAGGGCTACCGCAAGAAGGTCGAGCAGCTCGGGATTGATACTTCAAAGGCTTTTGCCGAAGACAGCATCAAGGAGCTCAAATCCATATGCAACAAGATAATAAAGGAGTTCGATGCAGGCTTCGGGAATGCTGCCGAGGGACTCTGCATCATAGCGGAAGGGTGTGACGGACTGAACAAGAATTTCCAGAAGTTTTGCCAGGGACTGAAGTCTTACAAAAGTGGAGCCGATTTGGATTTTACCAAGGCTGCCTGGCGTAATGCGCTGGAGGATTTTGACAAGCTTTTCGTAAAGGGTTCGCAGGCATGCGACAGAGACAGGGTAGCCCTTTCCGGAGCCATAGCCCACGTTCAGGAGTATGCCGAGGTTTATCCTACCGTGCGCACAGCAAGGCTGCTCCGCTCACAGGTGGATTTGTTTTATGTGGCGGACAGACTTGACAAGGAGTTCGATGCTCTTCTCAAAGAGAAGAATGTACTCAGCCTTGAGGACTCCAATACCCTTCTGAGGGAAATCATTTCCGATGACAATGCTCCTTTTGTCTATGAAAAGGTTGGCGTGCATTACTGGCACTTCCTTCTGGATGAGTTTCAGGATACTTCAGTGGTGCAGTGGGAGAATTTCAAGCCCCTGCTGCTGAACAGCCTTGCTTCGAATTTCTACAACTTGATTGTGGGAGATGTGAAACAGAGCATCTACCGCTGGAGAAATGCTGATTGGGACATTCTGGATTCCAGGGTGCAGAAAGAGCTTCCGGAAGTTACCCTTCAGAGTCTGGATTGCAACTGGAGAAGCGCTGCAAAGATAGTCGAGTTCAACAACGGCTTCTACAAATATCTCGCTGAGACCCTGGACAGACAGCTTCCGTGCCGTCTGCCACAGATTTATAGCGATGTGCAGCAGAAGGCCAAATGCAGCATCAAGGCAACCGGCTACATCGAGGCCTGGTTTGTCAACACTGACTGCATTGTGCCGGCTGCGGTCAATTCGGTGCTCAGGGCATCCGAACAGGGTTTCCGATGGAAGGATGTGGCTGTCATCGTGCGCAGCAACGCTATGGGCGCAGAAGTTGCTTCAGCTCTCGTGGAAGTTGGCGTTCCTGTGATTTCCAATGATTCGCTCAACATCAGCAGCGGAGCGGTCGTGCGCGCCCTGGTAAGCTGCCTGTCGGTGCTGGACGACCCTTCCGACAGGATTGGCGGCTATTTCGCCTCAGGCTTTGACCCGAAATGCGTGGAGGGCTGCCAGTCCCTTTGCGATATGGCCGAGGCCATACTCCGCACTTTCGACAGGGAGGAGGTCAATACGGACACACTTTATGTCCTTGCGTTTATGGACCTGCTTCGCGATTATGTTGCCCGCAACGGCAATTCGCTTCATTCTTTCCTCAAATACTGGAAGGAGGAGGGTGTGGGCAAAAAGATATCTTCCCCTGAGGACTGTGATGCAGTGACCATTATTACCATACATAAGGTAAAGGGTCTGGACTATCCTTATGTGGTGATTCCTTTCCCGCGGAAAGACAGTTTTATGAAGGCGGATTTCAAGGCTTGGGAATGTCCTGCTACTGAGGGCACAGGTTTGGAGGGCACTCAGAAGGCGTTGTACTATACCGGTTTGAGCAAGTCGTCAGAAAGCACCCTGTTTGCGGAGAACTACCGCAGGGAACTGAAGATGAGCTACATCGATGCTGCGAATGTATGGTATGTGGCAACAACCCGTGCTTCGCAGACTATGATAATGATAGCCCCGCCTCCTGCAAAGAGCCATATTGTCGGCACCGCTTCCAAGATTTCGGATGCGCTTTATGATTATGTGGATATGCATTTTGTCGAACTGCCTGCCTGCGAGGGGGATTTGGGCGGCAAACGGTATTGTCTGGGTGTGGAGGAAATGGCAGCCACAGGGAAGGGCAGCGTGGAAGGCCTGCAGTCGCAAAGGCTGCGCTATATGGCTCCCGACTCGGGCCCGGTAGCAAGGGAGCAGGTGCGGATCAAGACCTCTTCAGCAGAGTTTTTCGATACTTCGCGCAGGCTGCGCGGCATAGTGCTCCACAAGATAATGGAAAGCGTTCATACTCCGCAGGACCTGCCGGGGAGCGTGGAGCGTGCCCGGAAGGAAGGCTTGCTGGATGCCGCACAGGCGGCTGAGTCGCTTGCTATGCTTTCGGAGGCAGTGGCCGGTGTTTCGGACAGAGGATGGTTCGCTGCTGGGGCTGACTTGCTTGACGAGCGCGATATCCTTACTCCGGACGGCACCTGCCGCCCTGACCGCGTGGTGCTTAGGGACGGAAAGGTGGAGATAATCGACTATAAGTTTGCCCAGAAGGAAGCTTCGCACCGCACCCAGGTGCAGCGCTATGCGGAGTATTACCGTCAGATGGGCTACTCCGACGTGAAAGCTTTCCTCTGGTATGTGGATTCCGGAGAGGTGGAGGAAGTGGAGTAGGCAAGCAGTTTATTTAATCAGATTCAGGAATTCGTTGCGGGTCTTTTCAGAGTTGAGGAAGGCCCCGCTGAATGCTGATGTGGTGGTGATGGCGTTGGATTTCTGCACTCCGCGTATCTGCATGCAAGTGTGTGTGGCTTCGATGACAACAGCGACTCCCAGCGGGTGCAGGGCTTCCTGGATGCAGTCGCGGATTTCCACCGTGAGCCTCTCCTGTACCTGAAGCCTGCGGGCGAAGGTCTCTACAACCCGGGCGATTTTGCTCAGGCCGGTGATTTTGCCGTCCGGGATGTAGGCAATGTGGCACTTGCCAAGGAAGGGGAGCATATGGTGTTCGCAGAGCGAATAAAGCTCGATGTCCTTCACCAGGACCATCTGCTGGTACTCCTCATCAAAAATGGCCTGCCGCACTATCTGTATGCCGTCTTCCTGATAGCCTTTGGTCAGGAACTGAAGGGATTTGGCAACCCTTTCCGGAGTCTTGAGAAGACCTTCCCTTTCAGGGTTTTCACCGAGGAGTTCGAGTATTGCTTTGACGTGCTGAGCTATCTGTTCAGTAGTCTTTCCGTCGTATTTTTCTTCTTTTATGTATGCCATTGCGCAAAAGTACGAAATTTCTATTGAACTAAGCTTTTTTTGTATATCTTTGCGGCCAAATTGAAAACGAAACAATAAAACGACTTTTGATATGTTTTGGACACTTGAACTCGCCGGAAGCCTGGACGATGCTCCATGGCCGGCAACAAAAGATGAACTGATTGATTACGCCAACCGCTCCGGTGCTCCGGAGGAGGTTATCGAGAACCTTCAGGAACTTGAGGATGACGGTGAGATGTACGAGACCATCGAAGATATCTGGCCGGATTATCCTACCAAAGAGGACTTTTTCTTCAACGAGGAGGAGTATTGATTGAAATCAATAATTTACAAATCGGCAGTGGATTACTCCACTGCTTTTTTTGTACCCGAGCTGGGAAAAAGCGGTTGTTTGTACAGGAGAGGGGCTTCTGGTGTACGAACTGGGAAAAGCAGTTTGCTGAGCGTTGCTGGAATAGAGTACTTGAATTGATTTCGTCAAGGGACATTTCCGCATCTGTCACATCGGGAGCGGAAACGCCCTTCCATGCACTTTTCCCTCCTCATGTGTTACATCGGGAAAACCGCAACCAGCCCTACACGGCCCTCTGTGCCACATCCCCGTTTTCCTTATGTGTTACATCAGGAGCAAAATCGGCCTTCCGCACACTTTTTCTACCTGATGTGTTACATTGGGAAAGGGGAGCATTATGGTGGAGGGGACAGGGGATGGCTATTGTGTGAGGTCCTGGTACATTTTGAAGAGGCAGGCGACGATGTCGGATTCGGTGGCGTCTTTCGGGAAGCCGTAGGCTTCGAGAACTGCGGCATCGTTTGCACGGTGGGCACGGCGGAGTTCAACCGGCATTGTCAAATTGTTTTGCGGCTTGTTTCTGTGTATTGCTTGTGCTCATCTCGTAAAATTACCCATATGTTAAACTACTACAACAAGAGGGAAAACTATTTCATCAAATCCTCAAGAGTCAAAGAGGCATTGACGCATCTGTTGTGTATGGACTCGCTAAGTCCGAGGCTCGTTATCATTACGAGCAAGAGCGAGTGCGAACGCTTGTGGCGTTCAGATGACTTGAACGCATCAATTTTGTTCAAAAGGGATTGTTCGTATTCTGCGCTGATTTGGTATTTGTTTTCTGAAAACTTGATTTCGCAGATATAGTCGTTCCGTTCCTCTGAAGAAGGGATAACCATATCTATCTGCACATTCTTTCCATCTGCAGTTGCTCCTGACCAACAATAATCAGTGCCGGATGATTTGATTCGCAATGCGTTCTTTATCTCGGCAATATGAAGGGAACATACAATTTCGAACATCCTTCCGCACCACGATTCGTATTCATGAGTTCTGGAGAATGAAGTCCAGGTTTTACCTTGTTGTTTGTCATCGACAAAATTGAGATAGAACAAGGTGAAACTGTCGCATAACTGATAAACAGTTTCCTTTCTTTGTCGCCCAAATCTCGTATAGGTGCAGACGATTCCGCACTCAACAAGGTTCTCCATCATCTTGCTGAGTGTTCCACCGCCCTTTAGCCCTGTCGCATCAATCAGTTCACTTCTTGTCAGGCCATAGAACCGACGGCCCAAAGCTCTTACTATTGCTAAGTAATTGTCTGCTGACTGGAATAATCCGGTATATACATCAGTGAATTCCATCTCTATGCTTTCGTTGCGGAAATAGAACTCATTGATATTTTGCGATATGGTCAAATCCGGGCGCAGCTTATCCATATAGTAGGGAATGCCACCGATTGCCATATAGCTTAAAGCTATCTCGTAGTCCGAAAGATGAAATCCCTTTTTGTTGTAATAAGTTTTGCACTCTTTCAGCGAGAACGGCTTGAGATACATCTTTTCAGTGATGCGGCTGTGCAGTCCACCGTAGTCCCTTATCACATTGTTTAGCATCCAACTGGTTGCAGAGCCGCATACTATAAGAAGTATGTTTCTTTGTTTTACGGCCCAATTGTTCCAAAAATACCCCAACTCTTCAATTAACTCTGAAGATTGCGGGCCGGCGAGCCACGGAAGTTCATCAATGAAGACTACTTTTCTGTTTTCTTCTTTATCGTTAAGCAGAACCTTCAACAACTCAAAAGCGGAGAGCCAATCTTCCGGCTCTTTGTAAGATGGATTGAGCCCATATTCCAGAAGGTTGAAGTAAAAGTGGTGCAATTGCGTCTTACGGTAGCTGGTATCAGATAGTGTTTTATCTTTTTTGAATATGCCTACGCAAGAAAAGCATATCTCATCCCGGAAGAATTCATCAACAAGATATGATTTACCTACTCGACGCCTTCCATATATGGCGATAAATTCCGATTTGCTGGAATGATATAGACGGGCAAGATTGTCCGTCTCCTTTTTGCGTCCTATGATATTCTCCGTTTTCATACCTCATGAATTTGTTGCAAATATAGCGAATGATATTAGGACTTCAAAATAAAACTCAGCCAAAACAAACTGCATCTTTCAATTTTGGCTGATTTTTATGAATGCCTTGCAAAACACCTAAATATAGGTATATTAGCCTATTACGCAATTTAAAGAAATAAAAGTCAGCCAAAATATATTAATTATCGTCATTTTGGCTGATTTTCGTGCCAGGCCTTTCCTTATCCGGAAAACGAGCTGGAGCATTAATTGTACAAAATGAGTCAAAACTCATGATCTATGAGATAACACTGCGGATTTGTGATTTTTTCGTTAGATTTGCGTAGTGTTTTGATATGAAAAGAATATTATTTGCGATTTCGTTATTGGTTATGGCAGCGGGAAATGTTTATGCGCAGACTGGCGGGGAGGCAGACCTCGATTTGCAGTACGCAACTGATTTGTTGACCCGGGGGACACAGGCTCCGGATTTCACACTCAATGATATCAACGGCAAACCGGTAAGTCTGAGTGACTTTGCCGGACGCAAGGTCGTTCTGCAGTTCTGGGCATCCTGGTGTCCTGACTGCCGCGCGGAAGTCCCGGAAATGAAGGCAATGCAGGCTGCCGCCGACCCTTCGGAAGTTGCTTTCGTATCAATATCTTTCGACAGAACTTCCGAGGCCTTCAAGACCTATGTATCAGAGAATTACCTCGGCGGAGTGCAGCTCTTCGACCCTGCCGGCAAGAAAGAGTCCGAGGTCGGTGCCACATACCATATCAAATGGATACCTTCCCTCTATCTTATCGACGAGCAGGGCAAGGTGGTTTTCGGAACCGTTGTCGCCGGCAAAATCGCCAAAGCTCTCAATGCCGACACCCACACTGCCCTTCCGGGCCGCGGAGTCTGCACTGAGGAAGGGTGCCCACTCTAAAACGAATGCATATATCCGAAGCACTTGTCGAAGCGGCGCTCTGATAGGTCTTCGGGGGAGATGAGAAGGCATAGCATTCCGCAGTCGAAAAAGCGAAGGCCCCAGTCATCATTTTCGTCTATCTGGAGCAGGCAGATGCACTCCGGGTATTGCTCATATATCTCATCGAAATACGGCTTTCCCAGAAGCTTGAAAGAATCCAGCCGCTCGGCGCAGGGCTTCAAATCCATCCCGACAGCGGGGAAGAACACATCTTCCCCGTTTTCGTAATGCATCTCATAAGGTTCCAGATTAGTGCAGTCAGAACTGTACAGCACCCTCACGTGAAACTTGTCCCATTCTCCGATATGGGGCGAAACGGGGCTGTCCAGCCCAAGGAAATAATCCACTGCCGCAAAGAAATACAGCATTCCTTCGTGGGGAAGCAATCCCTCGCTGTCCACCTCCGCAAGGTCCTCGCAGCGGACTTGGCACAAAAAGGTCAGCGGCTCGCAGTCGTCTCCGTCATCCAGCGGTACAACAGGATATGGTGAGCCGGCCGGAAGGTCCGGCGCGCCCCACCATTTGCTTCTGCCGGAAAGCTCCCCTTGAGCTTTCCTGAAAGATATGCCTATAGCCATAGGCTAGTCAAGCTTCTCCAGCACGGTAATCCTCATAGTCACTTCCTTGCCGTCCTTCTGCAGATAATTCTCGTTGGACCCGACAAAAGTAACCTCATAGGTGCCCGGCTCCTCGAATACATACTCGTATGAGTGCAGGTAGTTCTGCAGGTTCTTGATAACCACCGCCTTGTCGTTGGCGACCCTGTTCAGCGGCATAGGAGTTGAGAAAATCCAGCCGTCGAGGGCATAGGTGAGAACATCCTTGGCAACGCCCTGGCAAAGAATGGTTGCATCGTTAGGCTTGTTGAGGATAATCGAACCGTTGCTTGCATTCTTGTGGTATGGGTCTTCGATTTCATCATTGAGCATCACTGTCACAAGACCCATCTCCCCGAGGTCGGTATCGCTCGGCTCGGCTCCATCCAGCTCCAGATGCAGACTTCCGTTGATGTAATACCACCTCTGGGTATCCTCGTGGGTAGGAGGGCACCAGTGGAATGCAATGCAGAAATTGTCGGCCATAGCCTTGAAGTCAGGGTCACCCTCGGCTTCGCCGTAGGATTGTGCCTTCCACTTGTTTGCAAGATCGCTCCACTCCAGCCTGGTCCAGCCCTGCATTCCGCCTTCCGCCAAAGCTTTCACGGTGGCCTTGTCTGCCTGGGCATCATCGCCCTTCAGTCCTTCGAAGGTGTTGGTTACATACATCTCAAGGCCCGGCTTGCTGCCGTATTTGGCCATAATGTTCATATCCAGCCTGATGGAGAGCACATCCTCCACAGGCACTGTGTATCTGTCCCTGTATTTGTACTGATGGCCGGTTTCCCCGCTGTAGAAGATGATATTGTCCACCTCGCCCGTAAAATTGAAACGGACCGGGTCGCCAGCAAGATAAGTATTGCTCTCATCGAGACTCACCGTAAACTCGGCAGGACGGACTATATCGTGCTGGCAGGATGCCGCCATAAGGAGGGCGGCAGCGGCACAAATGTATAACTTTTTCATATTCATATCGATTACCAAAGAGGATTCTGTTTGAGAAGTGTATTCACGCCCAGTTCAACTGAAGGAACAGGAAGTACGATGTGCTTGGGCTGCACTGCTGCACCTATGTTGGAAGCATATCCGGACTTTGCCGAACCGACCCATCTGTCATCCGTTGCATCGGTGACATATCCCTTCATAGCCTCGACAAAGATGCCCCAGCGGATGAGGTCATATTTTCTGGTAGCTTCAAATACCAGCTCGCGCCCGCGCTCGTTGCGCACCAGCTGGCGGAAGGTCTCAGGGGTATATGAGCTCTTTGCCACAGTCGCAATATCCGCCCTGTCGCGCACAAGCTTCACTGCATCGTAGGCCTCCTGCGAAACCTCGCCGGTGTACTCAAGGGAGGCTTCTGCGTACATCAGAAGCACATCGGAATATCTCATAATAGGGAAGTTGATGCCTGTGTACAGCTGCTTGGAGGTATGGATGGTCTCATATTCCTTCTCCCTGCGCCACTTGCCGCAGTTGCGGATGGCGACAGCAGTCATATTGTCAACCATCTCCCCGTTCTCTCCGATGGAGAAGGATGTCTGATTGTTGTAGATATAAGGCGCCTTCTGGGTGCTGGCAGGAATGTTGAGCCCGAGACTCGTACTGCTGCAGCCCGCGTAGTTGTAAGGCGGCATATTCCACTCCTGGCGCTTGTCTGTCACTTTGCCCAGCATTGTCTCCTCCGGAGTGCGGTCCTCAGCCCAGTAGAGGTCCCAGAGCTTGAGCGAACCGTCATACTGGCCATAGGCGAAGTTGCAGAGGAAGGTGTCGTAGTTGCTAGAGCCGCTGCTCTGCAGGCCGATAAGATCGCCGATTCGTCCGTTGGACCAGGAATCAGCGGAGTGAAGTCCCATAAAGTCGGCTTCCCACATAGACTCGTTATAGACCTTGTCATATTTGTCTGAAATCATATTGATGAAGACCTGACTGTAGTCCGGGTTGAGAGTGAACTTCTCGGACTTGATGACTGCCTCAGCGTGCTCCATTGCCTTCTTGTAGAATTCGCTCTTGTTGCCTCCCTGCACGCTTTCGCCTGCCATAAAGAGGTAAACCCTTGAAAGGACGGCGTGGGCTGTGTAGGCATTCACCCTTGAAGGTGCATTGTCGAGACTCTCGGTAAGATTTGCAAGGCAGGCCTCCATTTCAGAAGCAACCCAGCTGAGCACGTCGTATTGAGGGGTGGCGGCAATCATTGTCTGCTCATAGTTCACAACTGAAGCATCCCGGAGCGGGACATCCCCCCAAGCCTGGGCGAGAATGAAATGATAGTATGCGCGGAGGAACCTTGCCTCGGCATACAGCTCGCCGTTCTCGTCGAACTCCGTGGCCGGGATTGCATCCATAAAGGCATTGGCATTGCAGATTCCCTTGTAGATTTCAGTCCAGGCCGAATAGATTTCGGTGGAGCTGGCATCGTGCCTGTACATATTGGTGTAGTTGGATGTGGTGGCGCGGTTGAAGTAGCAGAGGTCATCTACATTCGAGCACATCAGCGAATAATAGTTGCCGTAGAAAGCTTCGTTGTTGATAGCTCCATAAATTCCCACCAGGGCGCTGATTGCCTCGTCCTTTGTGTTGTAGAAGGTGTCGGAACAGATTACCTGGGGCGTAACGTCCAGCAGGTTGCAGCCGGCAAAGAGCAGGCAGGCAGCTGAGATTGAAAGTATTCTGTTGTGTTTCATTGTCTGTTGTGTTTAGAAAGTGAATGTAACACCTGCGGTAATGGCCCTTGAACGAGGGTATGCCGACCAGTCGAAGCCAGGAGTAAGGACGGAGTTGCGTGTCGAAACTTCCGGGTCCGGGCCTGAGTAATCGGTAAGAGTGAAGAGGTTCTCTGCGGAAAGATATACCCTCATAGCATCGAAATGCATTCTTCGCAGGACATCCCTCTGGAAGGTGTAGCCGAGCGAGAGGGTCTTCAGACGCAGGAACGATCCGTCTTCCACAACCCTTGAAGAGTAAACTGTCATACCCTTTGCGTCGATACGCGGTATGTCGCTGAGAGGATTCGATTCGGAGTAGTGGTCAGCGTAGGTGCTGAACATATTGAGTCCCGGTTTCGAACCGTTCTCGAATATGAGCCTGTTGGCATTGAGCACATCGTTGCCATAGCTCCAGGAGAAGAATATATAAAGGTCGAAACCCTTGTAATTGAAAGTGTTGCCAAATCCTCCGGTGTGCAGAGGCTGGCCGCAGCCTATGATGGTGCGGTCGTTGTCGTCAATCACGCCGTCCTGGTTGATATCCCTGTACTTAGGGTCGCCGGGACGCACCTGCTCCCTTCCCACGCTGGTCATATAAGGGATGCCGTCGCTCAGGGTGTTGCCGTTGAACTCGTCCTGTTTGTAGGTGCCCTCATAGATATAGCCGTACATCATACCCGAAGGCTTGCCCACCTGGGTGATGTAAGGATACTGGCTGTTGTAGTTGTAATCCCAGGAAACCTTAGGGAAGAGTGAAAGCTGGTCATTGGTAAGGGCCGTAACCTTGTTGCGGTTGAGGGCAATGTTGAAATCAATGTTCCAGGAGAAGTCCTCAGTCTGCACAGGCACGAGGTTGAGGGTAAGCTCCACACCCTGGTTCTGCATCGAACCTACATTCAGCATCGCTGAGGTATAGCCCGAAGATGCCGGGATGGTGGCCTGCAGCAGCAGGTCGCGGGTATTCTTGAGGTACCAGTCGGCGGTAAGCTTGACCCTGTCCTTGAAAACAGAGAAGTCGAAGCCTACGTTCCACTGCTCGGTGGTTTCCCATTTCAGTTTGTCGTTGGACATATTGGAAGGGAAATAGCCCGTCATAATCTGGCCGTTGAACACATAGTCGTAGCTGTTCTGGGAGCCCGGCAGGGTGGTAATTTGAGAATAGAAGTCGTAAGGGGTGGTAGTGCGGTTGTTACCGGTCTGACCCCACGACAGACGCAGTTTTGCGTTGGAGAGCCATTCAAGGTCCTTGAGAGACTCCTCGCGGTTGATGTTCCAGGAAGCACCTACGGAAGGGAAGAAGCCCCAGCGGTTGGCGGTAGGGAACTTGGACGAAGCATCGGCACGGAACGAAGCCGTGAGATAGTACCTGTATTTGTAATTGTAGTTCACCCTGAACAGGCCGGACATCATTGTCCAGTCATACTCGTAAGAAGGAATGGACTGCAGCTTGCCGGCATACAGACCGTTCAGTCCGAGTGACTCGGTCGGAATCTGGATTGCGGCAGTGCCCTGATAGCCCATCTTTTCTCCCTGCATGGTGAAACCTGCAAGGAACTGGAAATTGTGCTTGCGTAGAAAACGTTTGGTGTAGGTGAGGGTGTTCTCGTTTAGCCAGGAGACCTTGTCGGTCCAGTATATTCCTCCGTTTATGCCTTTTCCTGAAGGGGAACCGGGATAACCGGTGTAGGTCTCGGAGCCGTTGAACTCCTCACGGGTGCGCTTGTTGAGAGTGTAACCTCCTGTCACCTTGAGCTTGAGGTCTTCGATGATTTCCCAGGTAAGTCCCGCATTGGCGTTCAGGTAATCCACCGTGGTCTTGCGGTATTCGTTCCGGACAGTCTTTGCCGGGTTGAAACGGTAGTCGTCTGAACTTGCAAACTCGGAGTCCACAATGCTGTCCATAATGGAATCCTCATCTCCCTGCTGGCTCAGAGGAAGTACTGGACGGTAACCCCACACGGAGTACATAAGCCAGCCGGATGCGGAAGAAGACTGCTGGGCATCGGTAGGGGTGACACCGTTGGTGATGGACCTGGAGTAGTTTGCAAGCAGGTCAAGGGTTACGCTCTTTCCAATCTTCTGCTGGAAATTGATTTTACCCTGATATCTCTGGAAGTTGGACTGCAGTATGATACCGTCCTGGTCCGTAGCCGAGAAACTGATGTTGTAGCGGTTGCCTGCTTCCTTGCTGCCTCCGGAGATGGAAGTGCTGTAGTTCTGGGTGAGGGCGCTGCGGTAAATCATATCCTGCCAGTCATATGTCCTGGCATTGCGGTAGTCTTCAACAGTATATGACTCTCCGTCAGGGTTGCGCAGATAGATATTGGTATTGCCCCAATACTCATACATCTCGGTCTGGAGTTGTACAAACTCATAAGCATCCATCATATCTACCTTGTTGGCAATCCTGCTGCCTGACCAGGATGCGGTGAAATTGATCTTCGGTTTGCCTTCCGTACCCTGCTTGGTGGTGATTACTATCACACCGTTTGCACCGCGGGCTCCGTAGATGGCGGTGGCGGAGGCATCCTTGAGAATGTCAATGGACTCGATATCCGCAGAAGAGATATTGGTGGCAACCGAACTCTCGGTAGGGAAGCCGTCCACGATGTACAGAGGTGCCGAACTTTGGGTAAGGGAGTTGTTGCCTCGAATCGTGATGTTGGCTTCAGAACCTACGGCACCGTCGGAAGTGGTAACCACAACTCCGGCCACCTTACCGGTGAGAGCCTGGTCGAAATTCACGACTGGTGTCTTCATAAGTTCTTCGGTATCAACTTTGCTGACGGAACCGGTGAGGTCTCGCTTTGCAACGGTGCCGTAACCTACGCTGACGACAACGGCCTCTTCGAGGGACATCTTCTCCTCGGTGAGAGTTACATTGATGACTGTTCTGCCGCCCACTGCCTCAATCACATCGGTGTAGCCTAGACAGGAAAATTGCAGAGTAGCCTTGTCGGAAGATACTTTTATGGAATAATTTCCATCAAAATCAGTGGTCGTTCCGCTGGTGGCATTGTTAGGCTCGAATACGGTAGCCGCAATGACCGGAATACCCAGTTCGTCAACGACCTTGCCTGTCACCTCTATGCTCTGGGCCCAAAGGTTCCCCGAGAAAAGAAGAGCAGCCAAACAGCTAAGTAGCTTGATTGCTTTGGTCATAGGAATTAATATTATTTGTTCAGTTCAAACTCTGTCGGTTGTCCGTCTATGCAGGTGACGGTAAGTACGGTACGGCCTCCTTCCTGACTGAGTTGCACCTCAGGGCAGTCGCAGGTCCACAGGCCTTCGAGCACCACCTTTCTGGCAAGAGGCTGGCTGCTTTGGGAAGTGGTATATCCCTTTTCGGTAATGCCCAGGTCCGGAGTGCATACGCTCATCACCACGCGCCCGGGGGCTTTCTCCCTTTCCATAACTATGGTTTCCGCATCGGCCTCGCGCACAAGGCTGCCCTGCGCCCCAGCAAAACTCTTATATACTATATAGGCGGTGATTCCTGTAGGGTGGTCTTTTACCACGTGCGCATTATTGTCTGCCTGCAGTACTGTGTATGGAGCTTTGGCGGAGCAGGCTTTCACTTGTTTGTTGGAAGGACGCACGAGCAGCAGATACTCGTAGGAGGCCTCGCGCGGAGAAACTCCGTGGTCTATGTAGGCTGTGATGAAATTGCCGGTGCCGTCCTTTTTCATCTCATCCGAAGGCGAAGTCTGGGTCTGTTTCACCACATTGAGCCCCGCACCGTCCTTGATGATATAGAAGTTTCTGTTGATGTCCGTGAGCACTACCTGTCCGTGCTGTGAGACGGTGTGGTGCAGAGGAAAGGCTCCCGAATAGAAATCATTGACATCCACTTCCTCGGTCTTGTCTTTAAGGGCAAGCTGGTAGAGTGTGGTCTCTGTCGGATAGCCCGAATTGTTGGTAATGCCGGTACCTATGTGCAGGATGCGGTTGTCGAAGCAGAAAACGCTCTTGGTGGCGGTAGCGCCTGCACAGAAGCGCGGCCTGTCCGCCTCGACATAAGTAAAGGCGAGGCAGCCGTTCATCCCTTCAAGCGAGGAAACGCCGGGGAAGCGGGAACTGTTCCGCTCCATAAGAGTGCCTGGATTCGGGCTGTTCAGCTCTTCATAAGGAAGATGAACAGCTGTTGCGCCGGGCATACGGTTCCAGTCCCAACCCTCGCGCACATAGCCGCACTCCTCCGCGCCCGGTTCATTGAAAAGCTGGGCCGTGCCGTAGCTCAGATAGCGGCCGTAGCGGTTTTCCTTTGCATATATTTCGGAAGACCATACATCCGAATTATAGCCCTTCAGCGAGAGCATCCACCCGTCGCGGCGATGAATGCCGAAGGCCCCGTAATTATAGACCCTGAAGCCTTCCTGCGGCGGTTTTGCGCTGACCCCGGCCTTCTTGAATTCGGCAAGACAGGTCTTGTCGTTGCCGCCCAGGGCAATATAGGCCCCTGCGAGCTCCTTGTCCACGCTTCCGCCAGTACCGCTGAGGTCCCCGAGCACCGCCAGATGCGCAAAGGCCTGCACATCCGCATCAGGAATGGAACCGTCGAGAGGATGGCGTCCGCACACTGCAATTCCCCAGTCGCGCAGGAGGCAATAGTCCTGCATAGCCAGAAGGCTCTTCTTGAAATCCCTGCGTCCCTGCTCCGAAGGTACGAAATCGGTGTCGCGGGTGAGGAAACAGAAGTCGCCAACTGCTGCGAAGGCGCCTACCGAATAGGCCGGATAGTGCCCTCCGTGATGGAAGGATGTGCCGTCAGGTTTGATTCCTCCGAGCGTACCGTCCGAGCAGCGCATCGATTCGCCAACCCATTGCCCAAGCAGGTCCATATAGGCATACCGCGCCCGATCGTCGCTTTGCAACATAACCGCAATCACCTTGCTCATAAGCAGGGTGTTCCAGGTGTCGAGGATTTCGTCCCTGTGCCAGGCGTAAGGCTTGCGGCACTCCTGTACGCCGCTCCAGTACAGCAGGACGCGGGTATATTCGTCCAGCTTGCCCGCCTTCCGGAGCTCGTCGCGAAGTATCCATATTCCTTTATATAAGTTGCGGACCTGGTAGCCGTAGTGCTTGTTGGTGCCCCAGCCGCTGCCATAGGCAAAGCCCTGGTCGATAGCGTGGTCCATAGCATCTATCACCCTCTGTACATAGCCCGTGTTGCCGGTGTAAAGATAGTCCAGCGCGTACCAATATACTATGTTCTGGATGAAACTTATGCGCATCTCCCCGTCCGAATTGCTGAACTCATCGTCATAGAGCAGCGGTTTGCCCGTAATCGAGCCGTCCGGGAGCCTGCGTATGCCGTATTTTTCGAAATATTCCTCATTGCGCGGAAGCAGGGTGCCGGCGGTGTACTTGTCGCCCGGGTTGCCCTTCGCGGCCCACTGGTCCAGGCGCTGCTCGACCTTTCGGACCATATCGCGCTGCCCGGCGCTGAGCTCCCGCAGCTCAGGTTCGGGATACTGCTCCCACTCCCAAAGACGGCCCCACTGCCATTGGCTTGCCTTTTTACTCCAGTTGTTGTCCGGAATCTGCTGGTCCGGGGTAATCTGGTCTATGAGGGCCGTCGTCCTGAAGGACAGGCGGTCAAGGTAGATGGTGCCCTGCTTTACGGATACCGGGATGCTTATGGTCATACGGGCAGGGGAAGTGTTGCGCTGCTCCTCAGGCAGTTCGCAGAAATGCTTCCCTTCGGGAGTGAGCATATCGCCATAGCGCATCCATATCGCGCGCCAGCCGGTGAAACCCATATTGAACTCGAACTGGCAGATGACGCCTCCGTTCCAGTCGTGGAATTTGAAGGTAAGCGGCTGGTCCATAGGGGAGCAATTGTACACCCACAGAATCATTCCGGCTCCTTTTACCTTCATTGAAGCCTCCATATCCGGGGCATTTGTGAACATCAGCTGGGCGGGACCGTTCCACGAAAATTTCAAGGAAGTCTGTCCGTCCTTGTATTTGTCGTCTGAAAGCTCAAGAGCTCCTCTTCCGTTAACCCTCACAAAGCCTGGAACTTGCGGTCCTTCAAAATTGTGTTGGGATACGATTGCACCTGCCGACAGCAGACAGCTTAGGCATAAAATATTTAATGATGCGAAAAATCTTTTCACTGTGGTTAGTATAATTATTCGTACAAATTTAATAAATTTGAAACCGAAATAACCAATTATGAAATTTTTTTAGACATAATCGCATGAAAAGAATTTTTTTGTTTCTGCTCCTTTTGCCGTTTTTGTTTACCCAATGCGGAAAACAGGATAACCTGATTCAGGAAAACATTAACCACGCGGAAAAACAGCTTGCATACCTTATTGCAGCGAGTGAGGAGGGAGACACTCTGAGGATTCCTTCCACCTTCAAGAACGGCGAAATCGAATTTGTGCCTACGGATGACTGGGTCAGCGGATTCTTTGCCGGAACACTTTGGTATATGTATGAGCTCACCGGTAACGAGATGTATGCACAGAAGGCTCAGCAGCATACCGAGCTTCTTCACGAAATCCAGTTCCTTACCTGGCATCACGATGTCGGCTTTATGGTCTATGACAGTTACGGCAACGGTCTCCGCCTGAAGAACATTCCGGGTTATGACACCGTTCTTGTCAATACCGCCAAGTCCCTTGCCACCCGTTTCCGTCCTGAGGCCGGCATACTCCAGTCCTGGAATGTGGTAAACAACGGCTGGCAGTCCGAGAGAGGCTGGAAGTGCCCTGTCATCATCGACAATATGATGAATCTTGAGCTCCTTTTCAAGGTCAGCGAAATGACAGGAGACGATACCTATAAGAATATAGCCATCAGCCACGCCGACAAGACTCTGGAGAATCACTATCGCGACGATTTCAGTACCTATCACGTTGTGGACTATGATGATGAGACTGGTGAAATCCGCCGCAAGTGCACAGCTCAGGGCATTGCTGACGAGTCCCGTTGGGCCCGCGGCCAGGCCTGGTCGATTTACGGCTTCACGGTGGCATATCGCTTTACCGGTGACGAGAGGTATCTGCAGAGGGCCAAGGATGTGGCGCATTATCTTCTCGTGGAGGAAGACAATATGCCTGAAGACCTCGTTCCGCTTTGGGATTTCGATGTGGTGCAGTATGCCAATGATGCGGATGAGATGATTAAACTCTTCGGTGACAAGGATGCAATGAAGCCATATACGGAAATCAGGGACGCTTCTTCCGCTGCCATCATTGCTTCGGCGCTGTATGAACTCTATTGGTACACCAGGGACAAGTTCTACAAGCAGAAGGCTGACAAGATGATTGAGAGCCTGTCTTCCCCTGCCTACAGGGCTGAGGTCGGAGAGAACGGAGGTTTCCTTCTGATGCACTCCGTGGGCAGTCTGCCGCACTCTGTCATCAATATGAGGACCAATCCTAATGCGCACAATGTAGATGTGCCTCTCAACTACGCAGATTACTATTTCCTTGAAGCTCTGCTCCGCAAAGGCAGGGTGGAAAAGGGTGAAAATCCTATTCAATAATGAAAACAATGATGAAGAACGCATTTGCCGCTCTGGCTCTCTGCGCCCTGGCTTTGACTTCCTGCGTGGACAAGGAAGGCCTCAGCAGGAGAATGGACGGGCTCGAGGAGAGGATTTCCGCTCTGGAAGATGCTGTTATTGCCACCAATGCCAATGCATTGGCCGCAAGCAAGCTGCTTAAGGAGAACACTCTGATTCTCGGCTATGAGAAGACCGAACACGGCTACATCTTCAATCTTGAAGGTGAGCAGGTGGAAATCATTTTCGGGGCCCAGGCCCCGGGCATTGTCCCTATGGTGGGAGTTGATGCCCAGGGCAACTGGATTATGTCTCTTGACGGGGGCGAGACCTGGACAAAGATACCGGGTGCTTCCAATGCATTCAGTGAGCCGGCCGTTACCCCTCAGGTGAAGGTTGATAACGAAGGCTTCTGGTGCATCTCTTATGATGAAGGCAAGACCTGGAGCAGGATTCTTGACGGCGAAGGCAAGCCTGTCAGCGCTACCGACGGAAAGCAGGTGGCAGGGAAGAAGACCTTCTTCACTTCGATTGAACTTGGAGAGGATGCGGTTAATATCACTCTCGCCAGCGGGGAGAATGTCACGATTCCGGTTCTGGTTGATTTCTCGTTCTCTCTCGTGGGCTACACCGAGGGCAAGACGATTGCAAAAATCGGCACTTTTGAATGTGGTGTTCAATCCGTAGGTGTTGCTTCTCTCGCGGTGCAGGCTCCGTCCGGATGGGATGTTACAATTTCCAATACGATTTTTTCCGTTACAGCACCTGCTCAGGGAGATAACGGGCTTTATACTATAGGTGTCATTGCCGTTTCAAGCAACGGAAGGGTAAAACAGTACAACTTTACATTCACTTTGACTGATTAATCGATTATGAAACTCAATAAAATAGTATCACTCTTTTCCGCTGCCGCGCTGCTTTTCTCAGCTGCAGGCTGTGCGGATCTTACCGAGCTGGAAAACCGCCTCGACAATCTTGAAAGCAGAGTCAAGGCTATCGAAACCCAGCTTCCGGCGCTGAATGCCAATATCGAGGCTCTTGCAGAACTCGCCGGCGGAGCCACCATCAATTCAGTGGAACTGAAGGACGGTGTCTATACCATTACCCTTACCAACGGGGATGTCATTACCCTTACCCAGGGCAGCATCGGAGTCGCAAACGCTCCTGTAATGTCTGTTGACAAGGACGGCTACTGGATGGTTGACTACGGTTCCGGTGCAACTTATGTCCTGAAGGACGGACAGAAGGTCAAGGCTACCGGAGATAACGGTGTAACACCGATCATTGGCGTCGATGCTGAGGGTTATTGGACAGTAAGCTATGACGGAGGCGCTACTTATGAGCGTGTAAAGGGGGCCGACGGACAGCCTGTCCCGGCCGTTCCTTCCGAGGGTGCAGACGAATATTTTACGGATGTGAAGACAGATGAGGACGGAAATCTCGTCATCACAATGAAGAATGGGGAGTCTCTCGTCGTTCCTGTTCTTGCCGATTTCCTCTTCTCCATTGAAGCCGATGGTCTTCAGGTGCTTCAGGCAGGAGAGACCAGAATTTTCAATGTCACAAGCAAGGGCGTCGCAAGTGCCGCCATCGTTGCCACTCCTTCCGGAGTTGAGGCGACTCTTGCAGAAAGCAGCCTTACCGTAAGGGCGCTGGCAAGCACCAAGGCTACTGCCGACAGCCGCACCGATGTTGCCGTTCTGGCTCTCTCAAAGGCGGGCTATGCTGCTCTTGCAAAGCTTCAGGTCAAGGTTGAAGGCGCTGTTGCTCCTGATACCACCCCTAAGGTTACTCTGGCAGCAGGTGAGGCTACGACTTCTTCACTTACATTCTCAGTTGCTCTTGACAACGCTGACTCTTACAAATATATCCTTACTGACGGGGAAGCTCCTGATGCAGCCAAAGTGATTGCTGAGGGTACCGAGTCCAGCGAGGCTACCCTTACAGTTACCGGCCTTGCTCCGGAGACCGAATACACTCTCTATGTCGTTGCCATCGGCGAGAAGGAGAATTCCGCTCTTGCAAGCATCAAGAGCAAGACCCTTACTCCTGCTCCTGCCATTGAGGCCGGCGTGAAGAGTGTTGCTACCTTCTCTGCTACAATTACAGTTGTTCTGTCCGACGCTCCTTCCTTCAAGTATCTTGTTGTAAAGGATGAGCCGGAGGCTTCTGTCCCTTCACTTGAACAGCTTACTGAGGAAGGTACTGCAGGCGAACTCGTTGTGGAAGGCCTTGAGGCCAATACTGCCTATGTTCTCTATATTTCCGCTGTCAACGGATCTTACTCAAGCGGAGTCCTTTCCTTGAAATTCACTACTACCGACTATGCCAATATCTATGAAAGGTATATGGACGGCAAGGACCTCAAGTTCGGTGATATAGTTATCAATAAGGCTACCCACGGTGATGCTACCCTCATCACTGCCGCTTCCGAGAATAAGGTGCTTGAGTCCGTGGGTGTATATTTCATCGACCCTGCTGTTGAGGATGCTTCCCTTAAGGCTGATGCAGAGAAACTTGTTGTCGCTTCCCTTACCGATGAGCGCGTGCTTCTTACCAGGGCCGGACAGTGCGGTATTACAGCAACTGCTGAGGATGATTTCATTATTCTTGCGAATGTGATCTACAAGACTACCCAGACCAGCGGCAATGTATTCGGCTGCAAGGGTGACGGAGAGATTGAGACTGTTGCTTTCTACAATGTTGGCGTTGAGGTTCCTAAGGATATGAACCTGCTTTACAACGGCGGAAAGAATATTCTGAATATCTATATGGACAAGTGCGATGTGAAGCTCCATGAGGGTACAACCGAGAGGAACCTGTTCCAGTTCAACACGAGCCATACTTTCGAGTCCATCGTGTTCAGGAACAATGTCATCTGGAGCTGCGATGGCGACCGTGCGGGCTTCCGTTTCGTTTCCGCCCAGAACTGCCCTGTGACTTCTCTTGAGATTAGCAATAATACCGTTGCCGGAGTTTACTGCAAGGCTACTTCCGGCTATGTGACCGTGAAGAATGCTGTTGCCGGTACGGTTAAGTTGAATATGTTCCTGGTTGAGAACTATACTGCGAATGTTGCGGACAAATATACCGGAATCATTTGGATTACCAACGGCTCCGATGAGTCCGGACTTGATATGCCGGCCAACCTTGCATACTATGGAGAAAGCATTCCTACCCAGCGTATGAAGGTTTCTTACTACACCAGCAACGGTACTATCTACAATAAGACAGCCGCTGACGGAACTCCTGTCCCGAGTCCTGATTATACCAATGGTGTATTTACGACCGTGGAGCCTTACCTGAGCTACGGTGCGAAGAGGTAAGATTTTGATTGATAATTCAATAATAAAATTTTAAAGATATGATTTACAAAACACAAACCAAGGGCACTTATGCCCCCCCTATTGCCGAAATCCTTGAGCTCTGCCCTGAGCAGGCAGTGCTGTCGGGAAGTCTTCAAGGTCTCAGCCTGGAGGAAGAAAATGATAGTTATTGGACATCTGAATAAAGGACTGGAGTATGAAAAAGATTAATATTGCACTTGCAGCCGTTGCTGCTATGACAGTCCTTTCCTGCAACAAGGAGATGACCCCATCAGACCTTACTCCTTCCGGAGATACCAATCTTGTACAGAAGACATTCTACGCTACCTACGGTGAAGAAACCAAGGTGGCGGTGGATGCAGTCAATACTTCATCTATTGGCTTGAAATGGGAATCTGGAGACCAGATTCATGTATTGACAGTGGATCTGGCTCTTCCTTCTTCCGCTGCGGAGGCTTCAAATATCAGCGGCAATTCAGCTGACTTTACTGCGTGGACTCCTGCCGAGGCTACCACTTATTATGCGGTTTATCCTGCAAGTGCTGTGGCAACAACTGATACTTGGGTGACCAACGGAGAACAGAAAGGACTTCGCGTTACCATCCCTGCAGAGCAGCAGGCTGTTCACAATTCTTTCGACCCTAAGGCTTATGTGGCTACCGCGGTTACTACCGATGACCATCTCAGCTTCAAGCCTGCCATTTCTGCTATCAAATTCCAGTTGGGAGATAAGGCGGCAGATGTTGAGAAGGTTGTGTTCCAGATTAACGAATCTACAAATGTGGCTGGAACAGGTGTTCTTTACACTAATGATTTCACATCTCACACTTGGCTAGACAATACCACTTGTGTGGCATATCCTGAGATTACCCTTACAAAGCCTGTAGATGGCTTCCAGCCTTCAACTGATTACTATATCACTTTCAGGGCTAATAGCTGTCCTAAGGGTATCACGCTCTATATAGCTTTCAAAGACGGATCGGTTAAGAAGGTTTCTTCTAGCAAGCAATTGTTCACCAGCACTGTTTTGGGCGCAGTGAAGAGTTTTGGAGATATCGTAGCGCCAGCAAAGACCCTCTCTGCCAAGGATGCTTATGACCTGGGATTTGACCTCATTGTCGCAGGAAAATCGTATAGTCCAGCTGCATTGGGAACAGCTACTTTGGTATCAGAAAGTACAACAATCTCGGCAAATGGAGTTTATTTTATCGCAGATGGAGTGGATGTCCAGATTTCTAACGGACCTTATAGCAAACTTTTCGTTATAGGTAATTCTCTTGAGTCTAAGACAAATATCACTCTTTATGAGCAGGTAAGATATTCAACAAGCGGAGTTGTTGGATTTAAGAATCTTGCGTTTTCTCAGTATTCCAACGATATGTTCGTTCATAACAACGCATCATCCGAGGCTACCAGGTTTGCTTTTGACAATTGCAATATCATTACCCCTACCTCAAATGGTGTAATGTACAACGCTACAGACAGAACACTTGCAGAATTTGCAATGCACAACTGCAATATTAAGGTCACAAAAGACTCAGATGTCTTCATAAGAACATACGCAAATTATTCAAATATCGATTTGCACAACAATATCTTCTATCCTGCAGAAGGTGACAAGATGGATTTTTATCTTATCAACAATTCGTCTATTGTTGTTACTGACCTTACCTTGACTCAAAATACCTTTGCTAATGTATACAACATTACAAGCGCAGGAGTTCAGAACCCATATATTTCAGCCGGGAATGTTGGTTCTTACACATTAAAGAACAACCTGTTCTATCTTGAAACATATGGGAGTCAAAACGAAAACAAGAATCCTGTATCGTGGATTCTTTCATGTACTCCAATGACTTATGAAGCTAACAACAATATACTCTATAAGGACATTAATAATAAACGCCTTAAGATATATAAAGAAAGCACAGACTATACATCTTGCACAGCAACCAAGACAGATGTTGTTATTGGTGATGTAGACCTTTCGGTTCCTACAATCGTTCCGGCGACTACAGCCGGTGCCACGAGATAACATCTCTACCCGCATCTGAACATCCCGGAGGGTGACAAAGTCGCAAGACCGCGTCACCCTCCGTCCTTTGAAATTCTGTGAAAAACACTTATATTCGCAAAGTAATCATTGGATTATGGACAAGGTACTTACGAATAAGATTGCAAGCTATTTCGCAACTCAACCCATCGTGAAAGCTTGGGTCTTTGGCTCTTATGCCCGGGGCGAAGCAAATACCGGAAGCGACATAGATATACTTGTAGTATTTGACAAGAATGCCAAGGTAAGTCTTATGAGACATGCTAAAATATCATTGGAGCTTAGCAGTCTGCTTGGGATGAATGTGGATTTGGTTACAGACGGAACATTGCTTTCGTTTGCTGAACAAACGGCCAATGAAGATAAGTTGTTGATTTATGAGAGAGCAAGTTAGAGACACGGGACGTCTAGAGCATATCCTTAATGCCATAGACAAAAATTTGAATTTACTAAAGGGATTAATCGACAGGACTTTAGGAAGGATAGTGTTTTGTATTTCGCCATAGTGAAAAATATTGAGATAATTGGCGAAGCGTCAAATATGTTAAGCCCTGAATTCAAGGAGTCGCATCCCGACACAGACTGGCAGGTCATTATAGCTATGAGGCATTTTCTGGTGCATGGATATTATCAGGTAGACCCAGAAGAAGTATGGAATGTAATAGAACAGGATTTACTCCCCCTCAAAACTCAGATATTATCCTATCTGAATGAATAAACCCGTTCTCAAATCCCCTCCAATGTAGCTCCTACATTCTTTCCGGCAATATCTTAACCCGCATCTGAACATCCCGGAGGGTGACAAAGTCGCAAGACCGTGTTATAGATGAGCGCATTGCCGGCAGTGCCTATGAGAATGAAGGAAACGCGTTGAACATTGTCAGCAAAGAAATCAGTTCATCCTTCAGACCCTTACGCACGAAAGCCTTCATCTCACCATCGGTCAGTTCTCCCAAGCCGCTGATCAAATTCTTTTCGGAGATTTCCCGGACCCTTTCAATACACTTGTCAATGTACTGCTCAAAAGGCATCCCCATACGGGACTCGACTATGCCTTTGTTGATGGAAGTTCTTTCTTTCAGAAAAAACCAGCAGTCGAACACATCCCTGCTTGAAAGCCAGTACTGAGGATAGAAACGCATCAGAGAAAATATCCTTCAGCAGTTGCAGCATAAAGAATTTATGTTTGTTCGTATCCATTATCCAAGTATTTTTAAGACCCTCTGTTCGAGTGTTTTACTATTGTAAATAGGGAGAAGAGAGACAACCTTTTCCTTGTCAAGGGAAGAAGGATTGTCAAAACAGTAGTTGCTGTTAAGGTAAAGCGTATCCAGAAAGGCTCTTTCCGGAGAAGCAATATTCACATTGCCCTCACGGATGATTCCAGAGATGTCGACAAGAATTTCACCCTTGATTTTCCTGTACCGGTAAACCTTCCCGTCAATCTCAAGAGAACGGCTCAGATTTCCAACGATGGTAATCTCGTCGCTGTACTGAAATATAACGCCGGCTCTTTGAAGCACATATTCCAGGGAAATGTATGAAGGCGAATAAAGGAGGCAGGCAAGTTCCTTTTCATCATATCCCGCCTTTGCATAAATACCCTTGCGGGGATTCAGGATTTCCCCCTTCCGGACATATCCTATCATCCTGTTCTTCACCATTTTCCTGTTAAGCCCCTGACCATAGGCCAAAGCAATCCCTTGCATAGTGAAGACACTTGCTTTATCCTTGTATAGATTTAAGAGTAATTGATTTTGTGAACTCATAGTGGCCCTGTGCATTACTTATAGTTCACAAAAATAGAAATTATTATTGAAATCAACAACTCTCGGCAGAGGGACCGTGATGATTTAAGGATGACTTGAAAATTTCACCCTTCCTGCTGGTCACACTGTGCAAGGTAATCATCCGAAGAAATACATCTTTCAGTTCGTGTAAGTGAGACCTAACTTTGTCGCACTAACACAAACTGGCATCAAACTCACTCAAATACGAATGCAACTGACACCCCACCCGTGCCAGTTGCTTCTCACTTTGTCAATATGTACTTCTTCGGATGCTTACCAAAAATTTTGTAATAATCGTAATATTCTTTATTTTTGCACAAAAGGGAGGCGAATCCGAAATTTGCGTAGTTCAGTCTATTAGCGTCGGTGAGTCGTCCTTTTTTCTTTTATACATAGTGCTTGCCGCCAGTTCGTGCCGCCCTAATCGAATCTCTTCCACATAGTATGTCACCCCGTCTTCCATTGTCTTTGAATAGATGATGACATTTTGGTTGCGCTTATTCTTTTCGGTGGATATAGTATCATACGAGGTCACTAGTTGAGGAATGCGCAATATATCTTGGCTAGTAATGGGCTTTGTCCCCGTAGAACTTCCTTCGGAGAACCATGGCTTTTGATGGTATGTCGTACGGCACTGTTATCAAGAGTATGACGCCAGCTGCCGTCAATACTAATTCCAATTTCCTGTAAGTTATAGATGAGCGCATTGCTGGCAGTGGCTATTACGCATTTCAGAAGTGTGTCCTTTGTAACGAGAGCCTCTTCTATAAAATCCTTCAACTCGCCCTCGTAATATGTGAATAAGTCTGACATAGTGATTGCAAATATACTGAATTATCGTTATCTGGCATTATTCGTCGGATGCTTATAACCTGCGAAAACTTCAAATTTTCGACACTTTTCGGAGATTATATTGCTTAAGACGGCTCTAGTCCTGATATGTGTGAGAATTGAGCGAAATCGTAACTATGTGATACACAATGATATAATTTTTTCGTATGGGGGGGGGTAAAACCACCCATACGAAAATTCCAATATACTCTGTATTAGCACATTACAATTTCACCCTTCCTGCTGGTCTCGGTGTACGGATATGGCAATGTCGGCGGCATCCTCCCTTGTCCAGGGTCTGATAGTGACAATCATATGCTGAAAGGTTTTACGCGAGAATATTTCTTCTGGCCTCGTCGTTTGTGGATATAATCGGCTGCAGTTTAGGGCAGGACTCAGCCTGCGGGCAATCGGCGCAGGTCTCACAGCCGCTGGCAATTACGCACTTGCGGATTTCGCACATAAAATCGCAGTAAGCGAATTTGATGCCGTCAGCGCGGCATCCCAGGCAGTTGATGGTTTCCGGTGTAATCTGGTCAGTGTGATTCATCTCGCACCATTTGCGGGAAACCTCCCGGCGGAGCTGCTCATCGTTGTTGATCGTGGCTTTTCTGGCTTCGCAGGTCTCGCAATTCAGCCCGCAGCAAGCAATAAGTGTGTTTTTCATAATAGGACTTTGTTTCTGCGAAGATATGAAACTTTTTCGTCAGAACAACAACTTATAAGATAGATGAAAGCAATTTGAGGGGTTCTATGGTTCTACTGCACTCGAAAAAGAGAGTAGCCCAAGGCGACAAGGGCAATGCCGGCAACAATGCTGAGGGCGACATAGAGCGCGAAATTCCAGTAATTGCCGAGCTGCAGCATCAGAAGCGCCTCTTTGGAGAAGGTAGAGAAGGTGGTGAACCCTCCGCAGAAGCCTGTCATCAGAAAGAGTGTCCAGTTGCTGCTGGCAGCGGTGCTTCTGCCAAGAGATGCCCAAAGCATACCAATCAGAAAGCAGCCGAAAAGGTTTGCGGCAAGAGTAGCCCAGGGGAAGCCTTTGCTCATATCCTTCATCAGTAGCGACACGGCATATCTGGCAGCCCCTCCCAGGAAACTGCCGGACCCGACCAGCAGAATATTTCTGAAAATCTCACTCATCATTTATTCAAATCTTTTACCGTACACCACAAGCCCCTCCGGTGTACAAACCGGGCAAGAAGTCGGTTCGTACAGGAGAAGGCTCTTCAGTGTACAAACCGGGCAAGAAGTCGGTTCGTACAGGAGAAGCCCCTCCTGTGTACAAATATAGTCAAAAACGCCAGTTCGTACACTGTCTAGTTATGAAATGGGTTTACACACCGGTAAACTTTTTTCAGGACGATACACCGGCGGTTGGGAGGGTGAAATTGTAATTCGTTGGCTATTAGGGTGTTATAATTTTCGTATGGGGTAAAACACCCCATACGAAAATTATAATGCGCTGTGTATAAAGCTATTACAATTTCACTCAATTCTCCGCATAGTGTGGTAGATTGCCAATCAGGTCGGCCAAGACGGGAAACGGCATCTTGAAATTCGTGATTGCAGCTTCAACAAAAAATTGTATCTTTGAAATCAAGTGAAAAAGTTACCACACATATTTTGCGCACTGGCAATAACCATACTTGCAGCCTGCAACAAAGAAATTGAAGATACGGGAAGCACTGCTGCTGTCACCGCCTATATGGATGAAACAATCTGTACCAAAACCTTTTTGGACGTCGGATTGAACATCAGATGGAGCGGAAGCGACAAAATAGCCTTGCTTTCCGATGGCAGATTCTGCGAATCATCCGGCACCCTGATAAAGGACGGAGGCAGAATCGCAGAATTCAAAATCAGTTCCGCAGCCGCAGGAGCAAGCCTCGCCCTGTATCCTTGTGACAGCGAAGCCGCTCTCTTGCAGCAGGGGATAGCAACCTCTCTGCAATCACGGCAGAGCGCAGTGGAAAACGGCTTTGCCAGCGGACTCAATCCCGCACTTGCGGCTGTCAGCAGCCTCTCAAGTCCGATATATTTCCATAATATCGGGGCCCTTGTCAGTGTCATTCCGGGATGTGATGGCATCCGCAAAATCAGCCTTGCAGCCCTCGACGGCAGCCCTCTGGCGGGCCCTTGTCGCATCAGCCTCAGCGGAGACACCCCGGCCTGCATCCCGAGCGGTACAAAAACCCCTATCGAACTCGAAGGCTATTTCAAGTCAGGCAAAACCTATTACTTTGTAATCTTCCCGGGAACATACAAAGGTCTTCAGCTCAAACTCACCAACTCTCTCGGACAAACACTCACTCTCACATACCCGGACACGATTACCCTCCACAGCAACGAGTGCCTGGCACTCGAGCCTCTCGAAGACCTCACAGAGCAGTTCGAAGACCAACCGATTACAGCCTGGGACAGATTCATAAACGCTCACGAAGACAATATACTTCCCGACTTCTCCTATGCCGGCTACGACCACGGCGAGCAGGCCCCGCCCCCAACTGACCAACTCGGCTACACGATCTGGAACATTACCGATTACGGTGCCGTCCCGGATGACGGAAAGTCCGACCGCGACGCCTTTATAGCTTGCCTTACCGCCATTTTCGGGGCCCCGACGGTTTATTCCAACGGCGACCTTGCCTTCCCTCACAGGGAGCAGGCCCGCGCCATAATCCAATTCCCCGAAGGCGAGTTCATACTCCACGCCGAAGGGGACAATCACGAAAGTAAAACCATATATATCAGAAGCGGAGCACTTGTTCTCAAAGGTGCTGGCAGGGAAGTTACGACCCTCACAATGGCGCAGGCAAACCAGCCGCGCTCGTCAGCCCTCTACAGCTCGCCTGTAATGCTGGATTTCAAGCATATGAGCGCACCTGCCAAAATCGCTGACATCACGAAAAACGCCGACAAAGGCAGCTTCTGTGTCACCGTGTCTTCCGCAGAGGGCTTGAGCGAAGGGGACTGGGTATGCCTTATGATGGAGGATAATTCGCCTCAGGCGATTGAAGATGAACTGATGCCATACAAGCTTGACAGCCAATGGACTGAGCTCTCCGAGCAAGGCGTCAAAGTGACTGATTACCACCAGATAAAGAGCATAAAAGGGAATATTGTCACCTTCAGTGAACCTCTGATGCACGAGGTCAATGCGCAATATGGCTGGACCATCAACACTTACCCGCACTACAGCGAAGTGGGCATAGAGGACCTGACCTTCAAGGGCAATGCGAAGCCGGACTATGTCCATCACGCCTCCTGGGAGGATGACGGTGCCTTCAAGCCTCTGAATCTCACCCGTATAGTCAACGGATGGATGCGCCGCGTAGGCTTCGAAAGCGTAAGCGAGGCGGCCAGCATCATCTACTGCTCCAACTTCTCGGTATATGATGTGACCATAGGGGGCAACCGCGGGCATTCCGCCATACGCTCCCAGGAATCCTCCCGTGTATTCATCGGCAAAGTAAGAGACAGCAGCGGTGGTGGTCTTGGCCAGGACCACGCTGTCGGAGTATCTAAGCCTGCCATAGGCACGGTGCTCTGGCGCAATGTCTGGGGCAGCGAATCCTGTTTCGAAGCCCACGCCTCCCAGCCGAGGGCAACTCTGCTCGACTGCTGCAGCGGCGGCTGGAAGCAGATGCATTGCGGTGGAGACCGAACTATGCTCCCGAACCATCTGGATGACCTTGTGATATGGAATTTCGAAGCCCTCAATTCTTTCCCTGGAGTCTGGGACTGGTGGACGCTCGAGGGTCTGTCCTGGAAATTCCTGCCTCCAGTAATTGTTGGTTTCCACGGGGGCGAGTGCACATTCAAAGAGGAAAGCGTCAAATACGAAGAATCCCACGGCACTGCCGTAGCCGACCCCGACCATGCTCCGGAGTCCCTGTATGAAGCCCAGCTTGCCCGCAGGCTCGGTGCAGTCCCCGCCTGGCTGCTTGAATTGAAACAATAACAACTACAGATATGAAACGATTGACAGCACTGATACTCGCAATCCTTCTCACCGCTCCTCTCTTCTCCACCGAGGATGTCCACGACATCCTTGCGCAGAAGTTCGAGCAGAGCGGTGCCGCCTCCTTCTTCAAGGCCGGAGCAAGATGGGTTCCCCTTCCTGACTATGAAGACCGGCAGGGCTGGGAGGAGCTTCTGGGCGAATATGCCGCTCAGTACATAAGCACAGGCGAGAAGTATCTTGATTACCAGTGGCAGAGTATCCCTGCAACAGCTTATCTCGAATACGAGCGCAGCGGCCAGAGGACCTCTATGGAAAAGCCTCACGATGCCAACCGCGTCGCTCTCAATTCCCTGATGCTAGCAGAACTTGCTGAAGGCAAGGGACGCTTTACAGACCAGCTGCTCAACGGAGCTTGGCACTTTGCCCATCTTCCGGGCTGGGTACTGTCCGCCCATCAGCCCCGCCAGAGCAGCCACCGAAGCCTTCCGGACGGCAGGGAACAGCTCATAGACCTGGTCTCAGGGGCCTGCGGAGCCACTCTTTCGTATATACTGTATTTCTTTCAGGATACCTTCGATGCCATTGATCCTTCAATAAGTTATACCGTATCACAGGCAATCAAGCGGAATGTCCTCGACCCATTCCTTAACGAAAAGGAGGATAACGCCAACTGGTGGCTGGGGTTCACCGGAGCCAACGGAGGAATAGTCAACAACTGGAACCCCTGGTGCAATTCTGATGTTATGCTCTGCTTCCTTCTGACCGAGAAGGACCAGGCAAGGCTTGATGAGGCCGTCTCGAAGTCCGTGCGCTCCGTTGACAAATTCATCAACTACATCAAGCACGACGGGGCTTGCGAGGAGGGGCCTTCCTATTGGCAGCACTCCGCCGGCAAACTGTATGACTGGCTCCGGATAATGTATGACGCATCAGGAGGACGCTACTCCCTCTTCGACAACGGGCTCATCCGCAGTATGGGAGAATATATTTCCAGAACCTACATTTCCGACGGCTGGGTGGTCAATTTCGCTGACGCTACCGCCAAGCTCAGTTTCGACCCTTGCTTCATCTACAATTACGGCAAGGACCTGGGCAGCGTGGAGCTGATGGACTTCGCCATCTTCAACCTTGCAGACTGGACGAACAAATGCTTCAAGACCCCGCGGGCAGTGGGCGCCAAGGACAGCTTCCGCTCCCTGAGCAGCCTTCGCAATATTCGGGAAATGAAGGATAGAGTGGATGCTCTCAATGCCGAAGACCGATTCGAAGTCGCCGTCAGGAATCTGCGTAAGGACGTGCCTTCCCTTGTGTGGTATGACCAGACCGAGTTCTGCTATATGAAGAACGCCCGGAACTGGTTTTTCGCAGCCAAGGGAGGCCACAACAACGAAAGCCACAACCACAACGATGTGGGTACCTTCATACTCTATATGGACGGTGTGCCTATGTTTATCGATGCCGGAGTGGGAACCTATACAAAACTGACCTTCTCGGACCAGAGGTACACGATATGGTCAATGCAGACAAATTACCATAACCTTCCTCTTGTCAACGGGCAGCCGCAGCTTTTCGGAGGCGAATACCGATCCCGTGATGCAAAGGTGCGGGGCAAAGGCACTTTCAGTCTGGACATCAGCGGAGCCTATGGACCGGCAGCCCGCTGCGACAGCTACATAAGAAGCTATACACTTAGTGCCAAATCCTTGAAAATCAAGGATTCCTACTCGCTTCAAAGCAGAGTGTCAGCGGACGTGCTCAACTTCCTCGTACAGGGAGAGGTCTCCGTCAAGGGCAGGTGCATAGAAGTGAGCAATATGGGAAAGACCGCTACTCTGGAATTTCCTGCTGGCCTCACCCCTTCCGTTGAGACCATCACCCTGGATGACCC
This sequence comes from Candidatus Cryptobacteroides sp., assembly GCA_051869975.1. Classification (GTDB taxonomy): domain Bacteria; phylum Bacteroidota; class Bacteroidia; order Bacteroidales; family UBA932; genus Cryptobacteroides. The sequence continues at coordinate 42,548 of JBJEBK010000019.1, forward strand.
GCGCCTCAGCAATGTCTGGGGAGGCTACCTCAGAAGGATTTCGCTCCGAAGCGCGGACGATGCTCCTGCCAAAGGCAGTTATGAGTTCATAATCAAAGAATTACAATAAAGTCAGTTATATGGAAAAAGTTTTTAGTTACATCATCGGAATGGGTGCGGCGGTTATGATGCCAATCATATTCACCATCCTCGGAGTATGCATCGGCATCAAGTTCGGCAAAGCGCTCAAGAGCGGCCTTCTCGTGGGAGTGGGTTTCGTAGGTCTTTCTGTGATAACATCCCTGCTTACCAGCACTCTCGGCCCGGCACTCGAAAGGGTTGTCGAAATCTACGGACTTCAGCTCAAGGTCTTCGATATGGGATGGCCTGCTGCTGCTTCCGTAGCCTACAATACCTCTGTGGGTGCCCTCATCATTCCTGTCTGCCTGGGAGTGAACATACTTATGCTCCTTACCAAGACAACCCGCACGGTCAATATCGACCTCTGGAACTACTGGCATTTCGCCTTCATAGGTGCGGTTGTATCCTTTGCTTCCGGTAGCGTGTTCTGGGGCTTCTTTGCGGCAATCATCTGCTACATCATTACTTTGATTCTTGCCGACTATACCTCCGGACGCTTCCAAGGCTTCTACAAGGGTATGGAAGGAATTTCCATTCCCCAGCCTTTCTGCCAGGGCTTCGTGCCGTTTGCCGAGGTGCTCAACAAGGGGCTTGACAAGATTCCTGGAGTGAACAAAATCAATATCGATGCTGAAGGAATGAAGAAGAAGTTCGGCCTTCTGGGAGAGCCTCTTTTCCTCGGCATCATCATCGGCATAATCATCGCCGCCCTGTCCTGCGCAAGCTGGGCCGAGGTTGTGGAGAAGATTCCATACATACTCGGAGTCGGCATCAAGATGGGTGCGGTGATGGAGCTTATCCCACGAATCACATCCCTGTTTATCGAAGGTCTCAAGCCTATCTCCGAAGCCACCAAGGAGCTTATCAACAAGAAGTTCAAGGGCGCCAAGGGTATCAATATCGGTATGAGCCCGGCCCTTGTAATCGGTCATCCTACCACTCTGGTGGTATCGCTTCTGCTCATCCCTGCCATCCTCATTCTCGCAGTAGTGCTTCCTGGCAACGAGTTCCTTCCTCTGGCTTCGCTCGCGGGCCTCTTCTACATATTCCCCCTCATCCTCCCCATCACCAAGGGCAATGTCTTCAAGACCTTCATTATAGGGCTTCTGATGATGGTAATGGGCCTGTATTTCGTTACCGACCTTGCGCCTCATTTCACCCTTGCTGCCCAGGATGTATATGCCGCTACCCACGATGCGGCAGTGCAGGTGCCTGAAGGTTTTCAGGCGGGCTCCATCGACTTCGCAGCCAATCCGCTCTCGTGGATTATTTTCCACTTGACACATACATTCAAATGGGTGGGCTCGGGCATACTTGTTGCTATCACTATCATTCTTATGGTACTTAACAGACGTTCAATAATCAAACTTCAGAAACAATCATGAAAACAGCTATCAAATTAGTCCTTTCTTCCGCACTTGCCCTCATCGGAGTCGGCGCAAGCGCCCAAATCAACTATAGGGTTCAGACAGCCTGCCATCCTGACGATGTGAAGCACTACGACACGGAGAAGCTCCGCGAGCGCTTTATGATGGAAAAGGTTATGGTACCGGACGAAATCAATGTCACTTATACTCTCTATGACCGCCTTATCTACGGTGGTGCCATGCCGGTGGAGAAGACTCTCGTTCTCGAGACCTTCCACGAACTGAAGGCCGAGCATTTTCTTGACAGGCGAGAGCTCGGAGTCATCAATGTCGGCGGGGACGGTATCGTGACCGTTGACGGAGTGGAATACAGGATGAAATTCAAGGAAGGTCTCTATGTGGGTTGCGGCAAGAAGGAAGTTACCTTCCGCAGCCTCGATCCTCAGAATCCTGCAAAGTTCTACATCAACTCCACTCCTGCCTACAAGGAGTATGTGACCCAACTTATCACAACTGACAAGAAGGCAGATCCGAAGAAATATGCCATCGCGCAGTCTGACGCTTACGGCAAAATGGAGGATTCCAACGCCCGTGTGGTTAACCAGCTGATTGTAAGCTCAGTGCTTTCAAAGCGCAAGGGCGGCGGTACCAACCAGCTTCAGATGGGTCTTACCGAGCTGCAGCCCGGTTCCGTATGGAATACTATGCCGGCTCATACCCATACACGCCGTATGGAGGCATATTTCTATTTCAATGTAAAGCCGGGCAACGCTATCTGCCACCTTATGGGCGAGCCTCAGCAGGAGCGCCTCGTATGGCTGCACAACGAGCAGGCCATCACTTCACCTGAGTGGTCCATCCACGCAGCTGCCGGCACCAGCAACTATATGTTCATCTGGGGTATGGGAGGCGAGAACCTCAACTACGCCGACAAGGATGAAATCCCTTATGTAGATATGCGCTAGCGGGCGCCTTTATTTGAATGACTTCATTTAATTGCAACGGAAACTGCCGGACCTGCCCTCTGATGGCTTCCAAAGGGAACTGCATCAGAGTGGCAGTGACCTGGGCGGAAGGCAAGATGAAAAGCCGTACCGTCAACTGTGACGGCTATCAGGTGCGTTTCAATGTCCTTCCGGAGATTTCGTCCATACTCGATACTCCTTCGGATCTGGTCCTCCATATTGTGGATGCTATGCGTCTTGAGGATACCCTCTATCCCGTGACCAAGCTTAACGATATGGATATCAAGGTCATAATCGCATTGCGCAATTACGAACAGTACAAAGCTACCGGACATTCTCTCGATATTGCTCAACTTTCGAGGATGCTTGGGATGCCGGTGCTCTTGTGCGAAGAGGACGATGCGCTGGGAGAAATGGCCCTGATAGGCAAAATTGCCGAGGCCGCACGGGAACCTTTCGAGCGAAAGGTCAGCGTGCCATACGGGCAGGATGTCGAGAAGGCGATTAGCAGAATCTCGGCAGCCTTTCACGAGGGTCACGAGCCTTGGCTTCATTTCTCGGAGCGCTATGTGGCCGTGCGTCTGCTTGAGCATCAGGACTATATTATGCCTTATGTCGAGTCTCTTCCGAATGCCGGGGAGGTGCTCGCGGTTGCCCGCAAAGAGCACGACCGCTTGGAAAGGGATTTCGGCAAGCCATCCGAACTTCTGGTTGCGCAGGCCCGTCGCGGCTTTGTAGTGGGTGCGCTTCACGAGACCGTGAAGCACGGCGGGGATTCTTCCGACCACAGCTTTGCGATGAAGCTGGATGCGGTGCTGACCGGCAAATGGCTGGGTTTCCCGATTATGATTCTCATTCTGCTGGCGGTATTCCAATGCACTTTCACGCTTGGTGCCTATCCTCAAGGCTGGATTGAGTCCGGGGTGAATGCGCTTTGCCTCTGGCTGAAGGGGGTGATGGCACCGGGCTGGTTCACCAGTATGCTGACTGACGGCGTGGTTCAGGGCGTGGGCTCTGTGCTTGCGTTTCTGCCGAACATCATCATTATGTTCTTCTTCCTCTCGCTGCTTGAAGACTCGGGCTATATGGCGCGTCCCGCCTTTCTTATGGATAAGATAATGCACCTTGTGGGTCTGCACGGCCGTTCGTTCATTCCTATGCTCATAGGCTTCGGCTGCAATGTGCCTGCCATTATGGCGGCCAAGCAAATCGAGAACAAAAGGGACAGGACGCTGACTATGCTGATGATTCCTTTTATGAGCTGCAGCGCCCGCCTGCCGGTTTATCTGCTTTTCGTTTCGGCATTCTTCCCGAAGCACAAGGCTCTGGTGATGGTTTCGCTCTATGCCATAGGCATTCTGCTCTCCATACTCTTCGCTTTCGTGATGAAGCATACACGCTGGTTCAGAATGGAGGATGAGGACTATGTGTCCGTGCTGCCTCCCTTCCGTGTTCCGACCTGGAGAAATACCGGTCTGCATATCTGGGAGAGGGTGGCGGACTATCTGCAGAAGATTTCAACCGTAATTCTGGCAGCTTCTGTGATTATCTGGGCGCTGGAGTATTTCCCTGCGGACAAGACTCAGCAGGGGGAGAATCCGGAGGAGTCCTATCTGGCTATGGTGGGCAAGGCTATGTCTCCTGTGATGGAGCCGCTGGGCTTTGACTGGAAGATGAATGTGAGCCTGCTGACCGGTCTGCCTGCGAAGGAAGCTATTGTGAGCACTATGGGAATACTCTATCACGGTTCGGAAGATGAGTCTGAGGGAGGCAGGCCACTGGCCGAGGTGCTTAGGGAAGAGAAGATATTCACTCCCGCGACCAGTTGGGCCTTTATGATTTTCGTGCTGCTGTATTTCCCTTGCGTTGCTACCATTTCTTCGCTCCGCAAGGAGGTGGGAGGCAAGTGGGCCGCCTTTGTGGTGGTCAATTCCCTTGTCCTTGCCTGGGTGATGGCCTTCCTGACGTTCAGGTTTGTAGGGCTGCTGATGTAAGGAGGTTATTCCCAAATAACGGATTCAATGCTTTCAGCGGCTATCCCACAACTGATTACCTTGCCGTTGCACTTGAAATGCAGAATCTGCTCACGGCTGCTTTCATTGACAATAATCAATGCGGTGCTGCCGTCAGGATTGCGGAATGCAAGGTAATTCACACCGCTTGGCTTATATCCGCTTGACTTTATCCTCATTGCTCCCGGCTTGACTACCTTGGAAGCGTGGGCCAGATTGTAGTAGTGGCTCAGGCGTGAGCTGACTCTGCCGGTAGATGAGTCGAGTGTTACAACTCCGAAGCAGGTGCTGCAGCCGCCGGGACGGTATGGCCCGCGATTTTCGTCGAGCATCAGGTTCCACAGAGTAACTCCACGGCTGTAGTTGGACATGGTCTGTATAAAGATATCTCTGAAGTCATTGATGAGGCAGGAGTGGAAATTGTAATTCCAAGTGCCTATCGAAGCTTCGGTAAAATAAATATCCTTTTCAGGTGCGCTATTGTGTATTCCGGCAAGGATGCTTGGCGAACCGCCGTAATTGTGCCAGGCTGAACCTGCGACATACTGGGCAGCTTCCGTGTCCTTGTAGATGTTGAGAGGATAGTCTTTCTGACCGGAAATGTTGTCGTAATTGTAGTTGTGGTCAAATACCAGGATTTTTGTGTCGATGCCGGCATTCTTGAAGGCCGGACCGAGCGCGCTCTTGATAAAATCCCTCTGCTCCTGCCAACTCATATACATGGACATTGAATTGCCGCGATTGAGCGGCTCATTCTGTATTGTCATTGCATAGATGTCGAAACCTTCTGCCTTCATGGTCTGAATCCATTTTACAAAATACTGCGCGTACACCTCGTAGCACTCAGGTTTGAGGGTTCCGTTGTTCCATTTGGCCGGATTGCTGTCGGCGGAGTTCTTCATCCACCTCGGAGCGGACCACGGAGAGGCTATTATCCTAAGTTCCGGATTGATAGCATAAACTTCGTGCAGAATGGGGATGAGGTAGTCGCGGTCTTCCTTGTGAATAGCGAAGTTCTCCAGACCCGGGGTATCGCACCAAGTGAAATCCTCATCCACACTGAAGTCCGATGCCCCGATGGAGACTCTTGCCAGGCTGAAACCAAGTCCTTCTTTCGGGTCAAACAACTCTTTGAGAAGGGCTGTTCTCTGTTCCGGCTTCATCCGAAGCAAGTTGTAGCAGCTTGCGCCGGTGAGGGCTGCTCCGAAGCCGTCAATTTCCTGATAGGTGGTTTGGTCATTGATTTCCACAGCAAAAGAAACCTGGCTCGGTTCGAGGAAAGATTGAATCGGAATCTGTTTTTCTTCGAAGAGAGATGTCTCGTTGCCTGTGGTTACATAGGCTGTAGCATAGTGTTGTTGTGGCTTTTGCCCGTTATTGTTGCCTGACTCAGTTGAAGTTTGACCTTTGTCGGTGCAGGAGCAAAGCAAGAGAGCAATCACGAGTAATGGAGCGGAATGGAACATATTCATTTGAAGGCTTTATTAAAAACAGATAGGACAAATATAGAAATTTTTTAATTTTGCAGTATATGAAATGTAACTTTTGCAAAAAACTGTTTCTTGCTCTTGCTTTGTTCTCGGGCCTTGTTGCCTATGCCAACGATGTCCCCAAGTCCATTGAAGAGAAGCTCCGTGCTCTGGACAAGGCAATAGAGAAAGCAGACGAATATGAGCAGGTCCGCCTGACGCGCATTCACAATATTGAAGATGAGCTTGAAGATGACAATCTCGACGATGTGCACCGTTACAATCTCTACGAACAGCTGTATACCGTCTATTGGGCATATCAATACGATTCCTGTCTGGATGTCCTGGAGCAGATGGAGGCGCTGTGCAGGAAAATGGACAAGCCATCCCTGTTGACGGATGTTCTTTTGAAAAAAGCCCTGCTTCTTTGCAAGGCAGGTCTTTTTATGGAAAGCCGGCAGATAGTGAATGAGCAGATAGACACTCTGTCGCTCAATCGTGGCCAACTTGTGGAATACTACAATTATTGTCTGTGCTTTTATATTGACTATGGCGAGTATCTGCAGAACAATGGCCTGGCAAGTGACTTGAACCGGGTGCTGGAGTATTATGGAAACAGACTCCTCGAACTCGCCAACGGAAATGAGCATTTGTTGGGCAATATGCGGGTGCGGCAGCTCATCGTAACCAGGCAGATTGACAAAGCCGACAGTCTCAACAGCATTCTCATTCGTTCCAGTGTGCCCTATTCCCACGAATATGCCATCAACACCTATTATCAGGCTGAAATCTTTGAATTGCAGGATGACACTCCGCATCGGATTGAATGTCTTATCGAGTCAGCTGTGTCGGATTTGGTCAATGCGGTCAAGGACAATGCCTCGCTATGCTGCCTTGCTGTCGAATTGTTCGAGCTGGGAGATTTATCCCGTGCTTTCAAATATATGCAGACTTCTTTGGACGATGCCATCTTCTTCAATTCGCAACTGCGTCCCTGGCAGGTGAGCAGAAGTCTTCCGGATATAGAAAAGGCATACCTTGCCAGTGAACAGATACACAAGAAGGATATGCGTTCTATGCTTATTCTAGCAATTGTCATATCCCTTTTGCTTTTAGCTTCCCTGATTGCTCTGTCGGTAATGCTGCGCAAACAGCATAATGCTCTGTCCGAAGTCAAACTGCTCAACCAAAAGGTTGCCGACTACAGCGTCTCGCTCGAGCAGTCTAACAACAAACTGCAGCAGGCTTTGTGCGAGGCGGATAAGTCCAATCGGGCCAAGGAGGAGGAGCTTGCACTGTATCTTTCGATGTGCTCGTCCTATATAGGCAAATTGAAAAAATACCTCAACCGCAGTGAGATTGAGGCTGAGCTGAAGTATTTCTATGATACTTTTGACGATGCCTTTCTCAAGATTTTTCCAAGTTTCATAGACGATTTCAATGCCCTTCTCAAGCCGGAAGGACGGATTGTGCCCCACAAGGGAGAACTGCTTACGACGGAATTGAGAATATTTGCTCTTATCCGCCTTGGTATCACCCAGTCGTCCAGCATCGCTTCGCTTTTGAGATACAGCGTGAATACTATATACAACTACAGGGCTCAGGTTAAAAATATGGCCCTTTCGGAGCGTGAGGACTTCGAAGAAAGAATAAAGAATCTGGGGAATTCACGTTAGAGCCCATCCACTTTTTTTCTATGTATTATTGCCTGTAAATGATTTATTTGCAGGCAATTATATTTGTGGCGCCTAACACCTGTCCACTTCTTTTTTCTGTGCTGGAAATTTGGTTAATAAAATTGTTAATTTTGTTCGCTGTTAGTATTAAAATATTTTACTAATCAAGCAATATTAATAACATTAAAAACCAGTACAATGAGAAAACAATTCCGTCTCATCGCTCTCATTCTTTTCTTTATGGGAGTAAACTGTGCCTTTGCATTCGGGCAACATACCGTGCGAGGCGTTGTCAAGGATGCAGCAGGGGAGCCTATAGTTCAGGCTGGTGTTCTTGTTTCCGGAACCAATCAGGGAACTATCACCGACTTTGACGGTCTCTTCACAATTGCCTGCCCGGCAGATGCTGTCCTTGAAGTATCTTCAATTGGCTATGTAACTCAACTTGTTCCGGTAGAGGGACGTGATGAACTTGAAGTGATTCTGCCGCTTAATACAGAGCTTCTTGATCAGGTGGTAGTTGTAGGTTACGGTGTTCAGAAGAAGAGCGTTGTATCCGCATCCATTTCCAGTATTACGGAAGATGCCCTCAAGCGTCAGTCAAATTCGCGCCTTGATGCCGTCCTGCAGGGTATGACATCCGGTGTTACAGTAACCCAAAGCTCAGGTGCCCCTGGTGCATCTTCTCAGGTTCGCGTCCGCGGTGTGGGTTCCATCCACGACTCTGCACCTATGTATATTGTGGACGGTCTTGCCATCTCCGGTGGTATCGATTACCTCAATCCTAATGATATCGAGCGTATCGAGGTCCTCAAGGATGCCGCTTCCGCAGCTGTTTACGGTGCCCGCGGTGCCAATGGTGTAATTCTCGTAACCACAAAGAAGGGTGTTGCAGGCTCAACCAAGGTTTCCTACGACTTCTCCTACGGTGTTCAGAACCCTTGGCGCAAACCTGCTGTGCTCAATGCGGTAGAATATGCCATAATGATGAACGAGGCCTCCATCAACAATGGCTCTCTTCCTATTTATGATGATCCATATGCCTATGGTGAAGGTACCGATTGGGTAGGAGCAGTGTTCAACAACAATGCTCCTGTTCAGAAACACGATCTTACCGTATCCGGCGGAAATAAAGATCTTACCTATTCTGTCAGCGGCGGCTATTATTCGAAGGAAGGTATCATTGGAGGAAATTACGGCCTTTCAAACTACGACCGTCTCACCCTCAGGGAGTCTCTTCAGGTCAAGCTGTTCGACAAGAGCGCAGAGCGCACCTATCTCAATTCTGCAGAGCTTTCAACCAGCGCTTCCTATGCTCACATCAAATCCACCGGCATAAGTGAGAATACCGAATACGGTTCTATCCTCGGTTCTGCTCTCGGCATGTCTCCAATCGAGACCATCTATGCCGACGAGGCAACAGAGGAACTTTACAAGACACTCTATCCGGAGGGCTATCCTTACATTGTGCGCGACGCAGAAGGCCGCCCGTTCACCATTGCTGACGGTGTGAAGTACAATGAGCAGAGCAATCCTATGGCAATGCTCAACCGTCCGGGTGCTGTCTATACGACAGATAAGTTCGTTGCCAATGCTGCTGTTGTTCTCAACATTTGGGACAATCTCAAATTCAAGAGCAGCGTGGGTGTGGATCTTGCTTTCTGGGGCAACCACTCATATTCCACCCCTTATTTCCTTTCTTCAAAGAATTATAAGTATGATACCGTCACAAATACCACTACTTATGACGAGAACGGCAATCCATCTACAGTAAGCAAGGTGAACTACGGCTCATCCACCTCTCAGGAGATGAACCGCTCTCTGCTCTGGCAGGTGGAGAATGTGCTCACATATGACAAGACCTTCGGCAAGCACAGCATCAGTGTCCTGCTCGGTCAGAGTGCGCTCAGGTCATCTTCTTCAAATGTAGGCGCATCAGCCAATGGTCTTATGTATGCCTATGACCCTTGGAAGATTACTGTAAACAATACTCTTGGACAGCAGAAAGACGGTGACCGCAACGGTTGGGGCAGCTGGAACTCTATCGTTTACAGTCTGGCTTCATATTTCGCCCGTGTTTCCTACAACTATGATGAGCGTTATATGCTTGAAGCTACGGTACGCCGCGACGGTTCTTCACGCTTCGGTGCAAACAACAAGTGGGGAAATTTCCCTTCACTTTCTGCAGCCTGGAATTTCCGCAATGAAGAGTTTATGTCTTCACTCAACTTCCTGTCAATGGGTAAGCTCCGTGCCAGCTGGGGTGTCAACGGTAATGATGCCATCGGTAACTTCACATACGCTGTGTATATGAGCTCCGGCAACAACTATGTGTTCGGTTCAGGCGCTGTCGGTTCAGAGAATATCAATATAGGCAGCAAGCCGTCAGGTCTTGCCAATCCTAATGTGAAGTGGGAGGAGTCAATCCAGACCGATCTCGGTCTTGATCTTGGATTCTTTGCCAATAAACTCACCTTCACCGCTGATTACTACATTAAGAAGACTTCCGGTATGCTTCTTTCTATGCCGGTTCCAGGTTATGCAGGAGATTCGGCTCCTACTGGAAACCTCGGTGATATGGTGAACTCCGGTGTTGAGATTGACCTCAACTGGCGCAGCTCCATTGGAGACTTCAATTATTATATCGGTGCCAACGCCACCTACAACCGCAACCGTCTCACTTATCTCGGAGATGATGCAACCTATCTTTACGGCTCAAGCCACAAGATTGGTCAGCTTACAAGAGGAGTCGTTGGTATGCCGTTCCCTTATTTCTATGGCTACCACGCTATCGGCATCTTCCAGAATCTGGATGAAATCAATTCTTATGTAGGACCGGACGGAAAGCTTATCCAGCCGAATGCCGTTCCTGGTGATGTGAAGTACGAGGATATCAACGGTGACGGTATTATCGATCCGGACAATGACCGTACTTATATCGGAAAGGGTATCCCAGACTGGACCTTCGGTATCAATTTGGGCTTTGAGTACAAGGGCTTTGACATGAGCATCCTGCTTCAGGGCCAGCTCGGTGCACAGGCTTTCAATGTAACCCGCCGTACCGACCTCTATTACATCAACCTGCCTCGTACCATCCTCAACCGCTGGACAGGAGAAGGCAGCACCAATTCTGCACCTCGCTTCACCTGGGATGGTGGAAGCAACGAGAACTACCGCGTTTCAAACCTCTGGGTAGAAGATGCTTCTTTCCTCAGAGCCCGCAATGTTCAGTTAGGTTACACTCTTCCTCAGAGTATTACCCGTATGGCCGGAATCAGCCGCCTGCGCTTCTATCTCCAGGCAGAGAATCTCTTCACTCTCACCCGTTACACAGGTTGCGATCCTGAAGTTACCGGAAGCAACTCAAGTTATGGAACGGAAGTCGGAATCGACCGTGGTGTATATCCACAGGCCCGTACTTTCTCCGTGGGACTTAATCTCAACTTCTAAAGAATCGAAAGTATGAAAAAGATTATATACCTTCTTTCAGCAGCTCTCTGTCTGAGCCTTTCGTCCTGCACTACAGATTTTGTAACGGCAGTACACAACTCATCCGAGCCTATGGACGAGTACTTCATCAATGAAGACCGTATGTTCCAGGGGCTTGTGGCTGCTTACGATCCACTTCAGTGGTTCGACTACTTCTACCAGTACAACTTCCTCCCTATGGTTTCGGACATTATGGCCGATGACATCTACTGCGGAGGTTCCAACGAAGGCGACCAGCCTATCCTTGTGAAGACTCACTACTATCAGGCAACGCCAACAGAAGTCTGCAACCAGATTTGGACTATTGCCTATTCCGGCATCAACCGCTGCTACCATGTACTTGAGTATGTGGACGGTGTTCCCGGCATGAGCGATGAAACCAAGGCACTGTACAGAGCTGAGGTCGAGGTTCTGGCGGCTTATTACTATACCCTTCTGTGGAAGTTCTGGGGCAATGTTCCTTACTACGAAGAGAACCTTACTGCTCCATATCTGGCAGAGCAGCTCGATCACGATGCGGTTTACGAGAAAATCGTAGCCAAACTCGAACGAGCCATCGCACTCAATGTTCTCCCGATGAAGGTCGCCGGTGGAAACGAGGGCCGTGTGAGCCTTGCAATGGCATATATGCTCTATGCAGAGGTGGTTATGTACCAGAACGATGAGAGCCGTTATGCAAATGCTCTGGCCTATATGGAGGAAATCATTGCTTCGACTCAGTACGACCTTGTCTCCGATTACGCTTCCATCTGGGCAGAGACCGGAGAATGGGGACAGGAATCCATTTGGGAAATCAACTATATTTCCGAAGGTGGTGTTCGTGACTGGGGTGCGCCTATTGCTACCGGAGGTTGCGTATTCTCTACCCTTATCGGTATCCCTGGAGGTGTTCCCGGATATTTTGACGACGGCTGGGGCTTTGCTCCGGTTGCCGCAAGTGCATACGAGATGTATGACGATGCTGATATCCGCAAGGACGGCGGTATTCTCAACATTGACAAGTTCTGCGAAGAAAATGGTGTAAGTTATGACCACTCCAACGACCGTTGGCAGGCAACCGGCTATTTCCTTCTCAAGTACATTGCCCGTACAAACGGAAATCACGGATATCTTGCTGCCAATACAATGAACTATGGCAACAATATTCGCGTATATCGTTTTGCCGAGACTTTGCTCAATGCTGCAGAGCTTTCACTTCTTACAGGGAAAGATGGGAGCCAGTACCTGACAAGGGTTCGTACCAGAGCTCATTGCCCGGATACAGGCCTGACCCGTGAAGATATCATTGAGGAACGTCACAAGGAGTTTGTGGGCGAGGGTAAGCGCTATTGGGATCTTGTCCGCAGCGGACTTGCAACACAGGTGCTCAAGAGCTCTAACCATCTCTATCGTGAAAGGGATTGGAATGAATCCCTCAAATACTGGCCTATTCCTCAGTCCGAAAAGGACAAGGATCCTAATATCGTTCAGAACGATTACAGCTTGTAAATTGATAATACTGAATATTTATGAAAAATATCATTCGTAATATAGCTATTCTGCTGGGAGTTGCGGCAGTTGCTGCCTGCAATCCTGAGATTCAGGCTCCGGATCAGGGAAAACTGCCTGTTGCAAGTGAACTGCGCGCACACGCCGATGTGGAACAGGAAACCAATATGGTTACTTTCTGGATTGAGGAGAGCAATGTGATTCCTCTCTGGATTTTCGGAGACGAAAAGATTGACGGAAAGGAAAACAAGAAGTATTCCTATGCCCAGAATCACCTTACTTTGCGTATCCGCGAGGCGGGTGTTCATAGTGTAGAGCTCAGGGCTTACAATTCAAATGGTCTTTCACAGGGTTCGCAAACTGTAACTTTCGAACTTGAAAATACCTATCGCGATCCGTTTGATGCTACTCCATATCTCAAAGCCATGGCAAATACCTGGGTTTGGGACAGCACCACAGATGGCCACTTCGGCTGTGGTGAGGGTATTGAGAATCCTACCGGCTGGTGGGCATGCTCTGCAAACGGAAAGGAAGGCGTGGGTCTGTATGATGATATCCTCACTTTCACTGCTGACGGTAAATATACTTACGACCCGGGTGAGGGCGGAACAGTATATGTAAATAAGGATGTTACTGCTGTCCCTGGTGCTTCAGTCCACGAGGAAGACTATGAGATTGCCATTGAGGCATACACCTGCGATTTTACTGTTGAGAACAACTGGAATGATGCCGGAATCGAGGAGATTTACCTTGTTCTTCCAGAAGGAAAGAATCTCTCTTATGTTCCTAATGATGCGGCTGTCACAACAAATACCCGCTATTTGTTCGTGAATACGAAGGCCGGCGATATCAAGAAGAATCTGCGGCTTGTCAACTATTCGGCAACAGCCAACGGTGGCGGCCCTATCGCCTGGCTGTACAGCTTTGTTCCTTATGTGAAGACTGCTACTGCTGAGGAATTGCTTGCAGGAACCACAGCTGATGGAAAGGCCTGGATTCTGGATCCTACAGCAAAGGGGCATCTTGGTTGTGGGGAAAGCCTTGAAAATCCTGCGGGCTGGTGGGCTGCCGGAGAATATGAGAAGAAAGATTTCGGAGTGTACGACAATGTGCTGACTTTCTTCCCTGACGGAAAATATATCTTCGATCCGGGTGAAGACGGAAAGATTTATGCCAACAAGGATGTAACTCTAGTACCTGGCGGTCCTGCCAGCGAGGATTATGTGGCAGAATGGTCAAAGCAGGAAAGTACTTATACATTTGACGGTGAGACCATTACCCTCCCTGAGGGTGTCGTAATCGGATATGTTCCTAACGACGGCAACTACACCAATCCTGTATTTACGGTTACGGAAATCACCGAGACAAGACTTGTTCTCGTGGCAGTTTGCCCTGGTATCTGCTGGCAGTACATCTTCAAGGCTCGCGATATCGAGGCTCCTGCCCAGAGTATAGGTGGAGTTGCTGTTGTTGACGGCAAGGCAGATTTGAACCTCACCAACGGACAAACTTTGGCAGTGAACGGAATTGATTTGACAAGCGTTTGGCCGGATTGCGACTTCTTTGAGCTTGTAGACCCGAACACTCTCAAGTTCGTCGGGATTGATGGCGAGTACAGAGCTTATGTACTGTCCAATTATCTCAAACTTATTCCTCTTGAGGATGGTGCAGCTGCTACTTACGATAATGGAAAGGCTCTCTGGCTCATTGGCGATGGCTTCGGCAAGCCGCAGGGCACTGTTATCGGTTGGGGCGAAGGTGAGACTAAGGTTCTTCCATTCGTACGCCTGAGCGAGAATACTTACAGAATCAGTGTTTATTATCTTGGCTCAGAATCGGCTCAGAATGCTTCAGTGAAGATTTACGGTCAGGCAGGCTGGGGAATGGAATTCACAAAAGACAAATACAACAGCATTGAAGGCAACGGCATTTTCCGTATAGGAGACGGCACCGGCGGCGACCGCAATGACAACGGCAATATCTACGCCGATGCTGCACCTGCAGGCTGGTATGTCTTTAACGTTACCGACAATGATGGAACTCTTGATATAGTGATGGATAAAGTAAAGGAGACTTATTATGACATCACCGGAGAGACCAACCTATGGAGAACAGCAACCATCGATCCTGAATACTGGTACAGTCCTGGAGACTGGTCCGGTGGAATTAGCCCTATTGCTGAGATTACCGAGAACAATGGCTTCAAGGCAACGGTTCCTGAAGGTGTCGGCGGCAGTGAATGGCAGGGTCAGAACAAACTTATCAGCAATATTCAGGCTGAAATAGGCCAGCTGTATGATTTCTGCTGCACCATTGAGGCTACTGCGGATATGACCATTACCTGCAAGGTGGGCACCTTCCCTGAAGTGGATGGTAAGCAATACTTGAACGAGATGTTCTACAACAATGGAGTAGTATTGGAAGAATACACCCCTTACACCCTGAAGATGGAGAAAATTAAAATAGCTTCCGACACTCCAACAGGTTATTTGGTAGGCTTCATCGTTGACCTCGGACGCAGCCCTGTCGGTGCATCAATTACCGTTACCGATATCTGCTTCCAGAAACATCAGGAGAGATAATGCAAGTTAAAACACTTATTTTGGCTATTTTAATGCCCTTGGCGCTTATGTCCTGCCGGAATGAAAGTTCCGGCGGACAGGCCCCGGGGCTTAAAGTAAGCACTACTTCTTTAAGTTTCAGTGCAGAAGGAGGAACCCAGTCCTTGACAGTTGTTGCCGAATCGGACTGGGGCCTTGCTGTTTCCGACAAAGAATGGTGCAGCGCAAGCCCCACCAACGGTGTGGCAGGAGAACATTTGGTCACAGTGACAGTTCAGGCCAACAAGAGCTATTCTCCATTGGAGGGAACTCTCACTTTTATGCACGGCAGCGGACGCACTCCGGTCAGTGTAAAAGTGGATGCAGCCGAGAAACCTGTGGTGGAAGACCCTGAAATTGTGGTCCCTGAAGGCTATAGCCTTGTCTGGAACGATGAGTTCGACCAGCCAAACCTCAAGGCCAAATGGCGTTTCGAGAACTGGGCTCCGGGCTATGTGAACAACGAACTCCAGAGATATGTCGCCGGCGGTGAAATTGACGGCAAGAAAACAGCTGAAGTTGTGGACGGAGTGCTCAGAATTACTGCACAGAAGCACAACGGCGAAGTGGTATCGGCCAGAATGAACAGTCTGCAGAGCTGGAAATATGGCTATATGGAGGCGCGTATCAAACTTCCGAAGGGCCGTGGAACCTGGCCGGCTTTCTGGATGATGCCGAATGACCAGAGCTTGGGATGGCCTGCCTGTGGAGAGATCGATATTATGGAAGAGGTGGGAGCAAATCCGAATTACACTTCTTCTTCCATTCATACAAAGGCCTACAACCACGTTCAGGGCACTCAGAAGACCCGCGAAATCTACACTGCCGGGGCAGAGGGCGATTTTCATATCTATGCCTGCGAGTGGACCCCGGATGCGCTTAAGTTCTACAACGATGGAGTGCAGTTCTTCGAATTCAAGAACGATCAGACTCTGAACAACGACACCTGGCCTTTCAACAAGCCATTTTACATTACTCTCAATCTCGCCTGGGGCGGAAGTTGGGGCGGATACAAAGGAATAGATGAAAACGCTCTGCCTTGCACTATGGAAGTGGATTATGTGAGAGTGTTCCAAAAATTATAGTTTATGAGAACCCGTTTTATTTTCATTGGGGTTGCGGTATCCCTTCTTGCACTGTCCTGTTGTGAGAGTGCTTCAGACAAGCCCGTTTATCTGGACGAGACACAGCCTCTTGAATTGAGAGTTGAGGATGCTCTGTCCCGAATGACCCTGGAGGAGAAGGTGAAGGTGCTCCACGCACAGAGCAAGTTCTCGTCTGCCGGTGTGCCGCGTCTTGGAATTCCTGACCTGTGGTGTACTGACGGCCCTCACGGAATTCGTCCTGAAGTGCTTTGGGACGAATGGGAGCAGGCCGGCTGGACCAACGATTCCTGCGTTGCATTCCCGGCTCTTACCTGCCTTGCCGCAACCTGGAGCGAGGAGCTGTCCGCACTCTACGGCAAGTCCATAGGAGAGGAGGCCCGTTACCGCGAGAAAGATGTGCTGCTCGGACCGGGAGTCAATATCTACCGTACCCCTCTGAACGGCCGCAACTTCGAATATATGGGCGAGGACCCTTGCCTTGCCAGTGTGATGGTAGTGCCTTATATTCAGGAAGTTCAGAAAAATGGCGTGGCGGTCTGCGTGAAGCATTATGCCCTCAACAACCAGGAGGCCCTGCGTCACGAATACGATGCCGTAGTTGATGACAGGACGCTCAATGAGATATATCTCCCTGCCTTCAAGGCCGCTGTCCAGCAGGGCGGAGCCTGGTCCATTATGGGCTCATATAACCTATACAAGGGGCAGCACGTCTGCCATAACCGGTATCTTCTCAACGATAAGCTGAAGGGGGAGTGGGGCTTCGACGGTGCTGTGATTTCCGACTGGGGCGGCTGCCACGACTCGGATGAGGCCATAACCAACGGGCTTGACCTGGAGTTCGGTACCTGGACGGACGGGCTTACGATGGGTGCAACCAATGGCTATGATGCATATCACCTTGCGGATGCCTATCTTCAGAGGCTGCGTGACGGAAGAGCTTCCGAAGAGGTGCTCAACGACAAGGTGCGCAGAGTGCTCAGGCTCAATTTCCGCACTGCTATGCGCAGCGACAAGCCTTATGGCTCTCTTTGCAGCCCTGAGCATTATGATGCAGCGCGAAGAATCGGCGGAGAGGGCATCGTGCTGCTCAAGAATGAGGGCGGAGTGCTCCCGGTTAAAGCAGATGCGAAAAAGATACTGGTAGTGGGAGAGAATGCAGTGAAGATGATGACGGTCGGTGGAGGTTCCTCTTCGCTTAAGGTGCAGAGGGAAGTATCTCCTCTCGAAGGTATCAGGGCTGCTGCTCCTGCAGGGGTGCAGGTAGTCTATGAAAGAGGATATGTCGGCGATGTTTCAGGCTCATACAATGGCGTTGTGACCGGACAGGACTTGTCTGAGAGCCGCAGCGCTGCCCAGCTTATTGCCGATGCCTGCGCGCAGGCTGCCGATGCCGATGCGGTGATTTTTGTAGGAGGACTCAACAAGGCTGCGCATCAGGACTGCGAGGATTCCGACCGTTACGGGCTGGAACTTCCTTATGGTCAGGATGCAGTCATCAAGGCGCTCTCTGAGGTAAATCCGTCCCTTGCTGTTGTGATAATATCAGGCAATGCCGTAGCTATGCCTTGGGTGGAGGATGTGAATGCCATTGTAGAGGCCTGGTACGGCGGTTCAGAGGCCGGTAATGCTATTGCCGATGTGCTTTTCGGAAAGGTCAATCCTTCAGGCAAGCTGCCGTTCACTTTCCCGGTTCGTCTTGAGGACAACGGCGCACACGCTCTCGGAGCTTATGACCCGAAGGCTACGGAGGCGCATTATTCCGAAGGCATTTTCGTAGGTTATCGCTGGGCGCAGAAGCACGGCATCAAGCCTCTGTTCGCTTTCGGTCACGGACTGAGCTATACTGCTTTTGAATATTCTAATCCTAAGGCAAAGCGCAGCGTGATGCGCGCGGACGGCTCCCTGAAGTTGAGTGTTACTGTTACCAATACCGGAAAACTTGCCGGTAAGGAGGTTGTTCAGCTTTATATCAAGGATGTTGAGTCGTCCCTTGAACGCCCTGAGATGGAGCTTAAGGCTTTCCGCAAGATTGCCCTGGAGCCGGGAGAGAGCAAGGCTGTTGAATTTGTGGTGACCCCGGATATGCTCAAGTACTACGACCCTGCCAAGGGTGACTGGGTTCTCGAGCCCGGACGCTTTGTCGCCTGCATCGGCGCCTCCTCCGAGGACATCCGTCACCGCATTGAATTCGAGGTGAAGTAGGGGCTTGGGCCGGAAGCTATATTGTTTCCCTGTAAGTGTCGAGGTACTTTCTGACATAGTTGCGGAACTCCGGGGAGTCAACAATGGTGATTTCCGGGAGCAGGCCGACACAGAAGCGGCAGATACCGGCGAAATTGTATATTTCCGTATCCAGAATCCAGCAATCGCCGTCCTGCTTCAAATCCTTTCCAGCCAGAGGGAACTCCTCTTCCAGCAGATTTTTGGCCATAAGACTCATCCGGAGTTTCACCCGGGTGGGTTTTATGCCCGTCATTCTGAAGACATCCATTCCCTTTTTGGCGTGGCTGGACTCCGCGGTCCAGTCCTCATCTGTGACCTCCACCTCCCCGATTCTGGAAATCTTGAAAGTTTTGTTATTGCCATCTTCCAGGTCATAAGCCCATACATCCATATAGTCTCTCGTAAATGCGAAAGGCTCCACATAGCGGTCGCGTATGGTGTGTGAGTTGCCTGATTCATAGCTCTTCAGAATCACTTTTTTCTTCGCTTTGGCTGCTTCTCCCAGAGTTTCGATGTGCGCAGCCGTGAACTTCTGGTCAACATAATCAGCTACCGTTGTGCAGTTGTACACCGCGCTGAGTTTGTCCTTGAGGTTTGCCCTAAGGCTGTTGCTCGGCACGAGCCTGTCAATGAGCGAGTTGACAAGATAGGCCTCCTCTTCCGAAAAATAAATCAGATGGTTGATATCCACGGCATTCTTGGGCATTTTCCCGAGTTTGTAGATATTGCCGTAGAGCTTTGTCACCACGAAGCCGGCTGCTTTGAAGGTATCAATATAGCGGTATATGGTCCTGTAGGACATATCCAGTTTCTCCGCCAGTTCGTCAATGGTGTAGTTCACATTGCCTGACATATATTTCATCAGGCGCAGCATCCGCTCAATTTTCGGTTGGTCCATAGGTGACAGGGAATTCTTTTTGACAAATTTAGCAATTATCCTGTTACACGGTTGCTGCTCTTCGCCAATATGGATATATTTGCACTATGAAAAAGACCGCTATCCTTTCCTTGCTGCTCCTCTGCGGAGTTGCCGCAACAGCCCAGCCGGGCTATATCCCGTCCGAACAGAACCTCAAAGCCAGAGAAGAATTCAATGACGACCGCTTCGGCATTTTCATCCATTGGGGCATATATTCTATGCTTGGCCAGGGAGAATGGGCAATGCAGGTACAGAATCTGAATTATCAGGAATATGCCCGCCTTGCCGACGGCTTCTATCCTTCGAAATTCGATGCCACTCAGTGGGTACGGGCTTTCAAAGCCGCCGGAGCGCGTTATCTCACGATAACATCCAGACATCACGACGGCTTCTCTATGTTCGGCACAAAAGCCAGCGGCTACAATGTAGTTGATGCAACGCCTTTCGGACGCGATGTAATCGGTGAAATCGCCCGGGCCTGTCAGCAGGAAGGTCTGAAACTTCATCTCTACTACTCACATCTCGACTGGGGCAGGACTGACTTCTATCCGCGTGGACGCACAGGCAACGGCACCGGGCGTCCGGATGAGGGCGACTGGAACAGCTATCTCAGCTTTATGAATGCACAACTCACAGAACTTCTGACCGGCTACGGCCCGATTGGGGCAATATGGTTCGACGGAGTTTGGGATATGGACGACTTCCCTTACGAAGACCAGCCGCGGATATGGAATCTTTACGAGCAATATGAGCTGATTCACACTCTCCAGCCATCCTGCCTTATCGGCAACAATCACCACAAAACACCTTTTGAAGGAGAGGATATGCAGATTTTCGAAAGGGACATACCGGGTCAGAACGAATTCGGCATTTCAGGTCAGGAAATATCCAGGCTGCCTCTTGAGACTTGCCAGACTATGAACTGGAGCTGGGGATACAGGATTACAGATACTGACTACAAATCTGCTGAAGACCTGATTAAACTTCTGGTCCGGACAGCAGGGAAAGGAGCCAATCTGCTGCTCAACATAGGCCCGCGTCCGGACGGCACCATTCCGGAGCAGGCTCTGGAGAGGCTGGAAGCGATAGGGAAATGGCTTGAGCAATATGGCGAAAGCATTTACGGCACTGATGCCGGCTATCCCTGTGACCTGAGTTGGGGTGCCTCAACCCAAAAGGATAATGTGCTCTATCTGCATATGCTTGAGCATCAGGACAGTTTAGAGATTCCCGCATACTCGAAGCCCCGCAGCGTTACACGCCTTCGCGACGGCAGCAAGCTGGATTTCAAATACAGGAAGGGTGTCCTGACCATCTCCTGCGGCACTGCCGACCCGTCGGAAGTGGATGAAGTTATCCGTGTAGAATTCAAAAGCAGTCAGTTTTGAATGTAACTAAATTTTAGTTACATTTGCACTATGAATAGTTTGAAGCATAAAGGATACATCGGCTCCGTGCAATTCAGCGAAGATGCCGGGGTGTTTAAGGGCAGAATCGAAGGTATCGACAGCCTTGTCACTTTTGAGGGCAGCAGTATCAAGGAACTGACTGATAATTTTCAAAAGGCAGTGGATGACTATGTTGTGTACTGCAAGGAACAGGGGATTCCTGCCAGGAAGAGTTATTCCGGCACACTGAACATACGCATCTCTCCATCAACCCACAACAGCATTGCGGATTTTGCAGCGGCAGAAGGGATTACCATAAACTCGTTTATCAAACGGGCACTGGAAAAAGCCGTAAAAGACCCCGCAGCCGTAATGGCTACGCCAATTTGCGGCTATGCTCCCAGGAAATCGGAAACTTCCAGATTGGATGCTGCAAGTACTGCTTACGGAAGCAGGGATATTGCGGAATTATGGATTCCTTCCAAGGATATTCCGCTTGCAAAAGCCATTGCAAGCAGGATGGGGTGGGATTTCTTGGTTAACTACCCGGAATCCGGACTCGAACGGGCATTGTATGAAATGCAAAGCGGAAAGGTTACTGAGTATAGCAGTTTTGATGAAATGATGAAAGAAATTGACGAGGAGGATGGCAAAATATAGATACCTGGTAACCAACCAATTCAAGAAAGATGTAAAGCTGTGTGCCAAACGTGGGAAACCGATGGATGCACTGAAATCGGTTATTGAGCAATTGCTGGAATC
This sequence comes from Candidatus Cryptobacteroides sp., assembly GCA_051869975.1. Taxonomy (GTDB): domain Bacteria; phylum Bacteroidota; class Bacteroidia; order Bacteroidales; family UBA932; genus Cryptobacteroides. The sequence goes on from JBJEBK010000019.1 coordinate 64,132, forward strand.
AGGACAATTGCCATCCAGGTATAAACCGCATAAACTCGCAGGTCAATTGAAAGGATTATGGGAATGCCATATCCAGCCGGATTGGCTGCTCATTTGGGAGCAAAGGGATGACGAGTTGATTATGCTTATGACTCGTACCGGCACACACGCAGACGTTTTTGATTAGACTTTACTCTATTCGTTTGATGTTTGTAAACAAACCCTAAATACCGAGATTATGAATTATTCAGAGATTATTGACGAAATCGTTTCTATCGTCAAAAGGGAGGAGCCGATACTGCGTTCCCTTCCCGAAGATGTAATCAGCACCAGATTCAACCACCAGAACAGAAGCATAAAGATGCTTCTGGGTCATCAGGTCACTCTCAATGATATGATTCTGGGTTACACCGGCCACCTCAAACTTCACATCGGTCACATCCACGAACTGATGGAAGAATAACCTCCTAATCCGTATGCTCCATCAAGGTGGATTTTTTTACTGCATAAAAATTTCTATATTTGCGTGTTGCGATGGGGCGCTGCCCCTTTCTTCGAATGGCAGTCTTCTTGTGAGACTTCAATGTTCGATGCTTGGTAAAGCATTGTATTCCAAAAAGTTAATGAAGTTGAACCGCTAATTCTGATTATGATGAAGAGGCCATACTTGCTCCTTTTGATTGCCGGCTTTATGCTGGGCTCCTGTGAATTGTCCGTCGTACCAAGTCCCGCAGATTCTCAGGATGAGATTGTGAATGAGGACCCTGAAGACGGAGATATTGACGAAGACGACCCGTCCGGAACGGGCAATGACAGCCTTGTCGATGTCGGAGATACCGAAGAGATTGTGGACCTGGATGAATTTACCAAGACCATTGATATAGTCTGGAACGGCTCATCCGCCAGCATCACCAATGGCACTTCCCTTGAAGTGGCAGTTGATGGCGGTCACGTCACGGTGGGAACTCCGGATTCCGAAGGCCAGAAAGTCAGAATCAATCTGAGCGGAAGTTCCACAGACGGTTCCCTCAAAATATACAACGGGGTTAAAGCGGATGATACACACAAGAAACTTCTGCTCTCCTTCAATGGGCTTGCACTGCAGTCCGGACGCGGCCCTGCGCTCAATATCCAGTCCGGAAAGACAGCGTATCTGCTTCTTGGCTCCGAAAACAGCCTGAGCGACTGCGCCTCATATTCTGCAATCCCTGATGGAGAGGATGCCAAGGGCTGCATTTTCAGTGAGGAGCAGCTGGTTTTCCTGGGAGACGGCTCTCTCTCGGTATCTGGGCTTTACAAGCACGCAATATGCTCTGATGATTACATCACCTTTATCGGGGGAGAACTTGAAGTCGTGAGCGCGGCCTCCGACGGCATCCACACCAACGGCTATGTCAGAGTCGACGGGGGCAAACTGAACATCAACTCCCAAGGTGAAGGCATACAGTGCGAAAAAGCAGAAGAGGGCTTCTTCTATATGACCGGAGGCTGTCTTGCCATCACTTCTTCAGGAGATAAATCAGGAGGCATAGAAACCGCCGCCGACATACTGATTGACGGAGGCATTCTCAATGTCAGTGTCAGCGGCAATGCTGCCAAGTGCCTGAAAAGCGACAATAATATCTGTATAACAGGCGGCAGCCTGGACCTGCACGCCAGCGGAGGAGGACTCTATGACACGACAGAAAAGGATGCCAAGGCCGCAGCCTGCATCAAGGCAGAAAATATTGTGACTCTGGAAGGTGGGGTTATTTCCTGCAGGAGCACAGGCAATGGCGGCAAGGGTATCAACTGCTACCGTTTTATCTGCAATGACCCGACCCGGCTCAGCGTTAACACTTCAGGTTCAACCTACAATTACAGCAGCCAGACCTGCCGCCCGAAAGCTGTCAAGGCAACCGACGGAGTTCAGGTTAACGGAGGGAATATCGAAATTGAGACTACAGGCACTGAGGGTGAAGGGCTGGAAAGCAAGTCCTGGGTGGAAATCAACGGAGGCAAGGTGGCAATCAATGCCAAGGATGACGGTATCAATGCTGCCACAACAATCACCTTCAACGGAGGCTATACCTATGTGTACTCCACTGCAAATGACGGTATAGATTCCAATTACAATAAAGCAGGCTCAATAGTATTCAATGGAGGCGTGGTCATAGCCCATTCTGCCGGAGGCCCGGAGAACGGTTTCGATGCAGATTCCAACGGGAATCTCAGTTTCAACGGAGGAATGATTTTCTGCACCGGCGGTCAGATGGGCGGCGGTGGCGGTGGCCGCGGAGGTTGGGGCGGAGGCCCCGGCTCAGGGGGCTCCGGCAGCAGCCCGGCCTGCGAGCAGCTTACCTATTCGTGGACCGGAGCGGCAAAGGTGGGCTGGTTCACTATTGCCGATAATTCAGGCAAGGTGATAATGAGCTGCTACATACCGCGCGCACTATCGTCCAATTTTTCTCTGATCAGTGCTCCTCTCGAAGCCGGTACTGCCTATCAGTACGGCATTCTGGGTGCGGCTCCAGCCGGAGCAACGGAAGTTTTCGGACAATACTTCTATGACAGCGGTACCGCCACCGGACTTACCGGTTTTACCGCCGGCACCGGCTATCTCACGCTGTAGCTCAGTCGGAAAGGGTGATTTCTCCCACCTCCTTGCGAGGCAATTGTACTAGCCGCGCGATTGGTGCGCAGAAACGCCCTTCCTGCGCACGGATGGTGATTTTTCTGAGGTTGGTGCGCAAAATCGCCCTTTCTGCGCACGGATTGCAATTTTTCCGTCGTTGGTGCGCAAAACAGGCCTTTCTGCGCACGGATATCAAGCAAAAATTGTATCTTGCGGAAAATTTACAGCTATGAGTACTTTAGGCAACATTCTTTGGTTTCTTCTGGGCGGATTCATTCTCGCCATCTACTACGCAGTATTCGGACTTTTGATGTGCATCACTATTGTGGGCATCCCTTTCGGAGTGCAACTGTTCAAACTTGCGGGTCTTTCTCTATGCCCTTTCGGCAAGGATGTGGAGATAATGTCAAACACCGGCTGTTTGCCTGTGGCGTTCAACATTCTGTGGATTATTACCGGCTGGTGGGAAATTGCCATCCTGCACATAGTGCTGGGTCTTCTCTGTGCCATAACCATAATCGGAATTCCTTTCGCCAAAGCTCACTGGCGACTTCTGAAACTCAGTTTCCTTCCATTCGGCTCCTCAAGATAGGTCCAAAAGTTTTATCCTCACATTTTAAACTTATTACTTATGAAAACTTTTGGAGAATCGGAGAGAAGGTGCGAAGCCTCTTTTTTGAATGCCGGACCATTCTGGCATGCTTATACTTCAGGAAAGAACACCCCTTTGCTATTTGCAGAAGAGGCTGACTTTGCCTTTGTGATGAATGTCATAGCCAGGGCTAAACTGGAGTATCAGGATGTAGTCATTCTTGCTTTTGAGGTTATGAACAATCATTTCCATTTCGTCTTATGTGCACAGGAGGAGCAGGTAAGATTGTTTTGGGACTCTATCCGCAAAAGGCTGAAACGATATTATCCGGACATTGTTTGTGCCGACCTTTCCTACAAGAAAATAGACTCTCTCAACTCCTTGCGGAACAATATCGCCTATACCCATCGCAACGGCTATGTTGCAAATCCGGAGTACACTCCATTCAGCTATCCTTGGGGAACAGGACGCTACTATTTTCTAGATGCCCCTGCAGGAGTGCCATTCTCTACTGTCAGCGATCGTGAATCCAGAGCGATGTTCCGCAGCCGCACACCGGAAATGCCGGATGATTGGCTGGTTACACACTGCGGAACAACAAGAACAGATTCTTCGCAGCCTCTTGGCTACATCTCCCCGGCGTCTTATTGTTCAATACGTTTTGGTATGGCAATGTTCCGCGACGCCCACCAGTATTTCTCCGCAGTTAGCAAAAATGTTGAGGCTTACAGTGGCCTTGCTGCTGAGATAGATGACGGGGAGTTCCTAACCGATTTCGAATTGTTTACCCAAATAAGGAGTATCTTGCGAAATCAATATCAGGGACTGAACCTTAGGGACCTTTCCAAAGCGCAGAAATTGGATCTTGCCCGAACTCTCCGCTATGAGTTCCGCTCCTCCAACGACCAAATCCGACGCCTGCTCGCTTTGAGCAAATATGATATTGACGCCATTTTCCCATTGAGTGCTGGAAAGTAGTCGGCCGCAATCCGGCTGCTGACGCGTTTTCTGTAATCCGTGCGCAAAATCGCCCTTTCTGCGCACGGATGACGGTTTTCACCGCCGGCACCGGCTATCTCACGCTGTAGCTCAGTCGGAAAGGGTGATTTCTCCCACCTCCTTGCGAGGCAATTGTACCAGCCGCGCGGTTGGTGCGCAAAAACGCCCTTCCTGCGCACGGATGGTGATTTTTCTGAGGTTGGTGCGCAAAAACGGCGTTTCTGCGCACGGATAGCAATTTTTCCGTCATTGGTGCGCAAAAAAACAAAAAAGTCATCCAAGGTATTGGACGACGGCATATATCGGAGTTTCAGAAGTCCCTTTGTAATCGGGAAAACTGTATGTATGTTTAATTTGTAGCGGGGGAAGGACTCGAACCTCCGGCCTCCGGGTTATGAGCCCGACGAGCTACCAACTGCTCTACCCCGCGATGTGGATTACAAAGGTACGAATAATTTCCGAACCTGCAAAACAATTTTCAAAAAAAGTGCAGCATCATGGCTCACGGGCAAAGCGGAAAGCAGCAGATGGCAGAGCAGGCTGCTCCAAACGACCATCTTTTAAATCAACAGCAGTACCATCCCAACCACTGAGATAATCCCCAGCAGCCGTCGGCCGCGCAGTTCGGTATCTGCCACAAGCTGCGAAGGGTCCTGCTGCGAAAGCTTAGCCAGCTCTTCCGCGGACGGCATTGAAGAATTGGTCCATTTGCGGGTAATCTGACCGTCTGAAATATATGTCGCGCCTCCGTTGGAACGGTTAAGGGACATCAGCGTCTTCTTGTCGGAAGAATAGATTCCTCCTTTTCCCGCATACACCACTACCGGACGGAAGCCCTCTGCGCGTGCAAGGCTGCGCTCCTGATAAATCCTGTCCATCTCCTTCTCAGTCAGGCGCTCCGGATTATATACCGAAAACAGCAGCACATTTCCCTCCAGCAGCACTTCGTCGTGATACTCTCCGTCGCTTCCAAGCAGGGGAATGCGCCCTTCGGCCAGTTCAGTGCCAATTCGCAGGTCAGTCAAATCAAGGGCCGGAAGTGTACGAAGGGAGTGCACCGCCAGCCAAAGACACGCAGCCATTACAAGACCAAACGCTGCGTATCGGTGTTTGCGCTGGGGCACCTGCCTTTGCACCGGGAAGAAAGCCAGCGCCCAGAGCAGCATCAGGACAACATTCTTGAGGAAACTCTGAAGATGGGTCAGGTGAACCAGTTCCCCGAAGCATCCGCAGTCCATAGAAGGGTTCGCTATCAGCAGAGCAAGGGTCAAAACAGTATAGAACAGCATCAGAACTCCTGTAGCTGCACCTGCCACCAATGGGAAGAGTCCCGCAACCAGAGCTGCTCCCAGTACGCACTCCAAAAGATTGAATACCAGCGAAAGCGCCCCGGCTGCAAAACCGAGAAAGCTCAGGTGCATAAACCTCAGATATGACTCCATAACCAGCTGGCTTCCAAGCGGGTCCATCAGTTTGACCATCCCTCCGAACAGCAGTACGGCACCCAGCAGCACGGCACCCATTCGTCTGAAGAAACTATGCGCGTCCATCTACTATAGCTTTGATTTTTGCAAATATCCTGTCTGATGAAAGCATATGACCCTGCTCATCGGAGCAGTCAACTACCTGCAGGGATGGGTCTTCCGCGGCTTGACGAAGATACATATCCTTCACTCTCCGCTGGAAGGCAATGGAAGACTCGTGTATATCCTGAGAGCCGGCAAGGTAGTCCCTGTCCTCGCCCTGGCGCGCCTTGCTGAGATTGCTCTCCACAAAATCGATAGGCACGTCCAGAAAGATGTTGATATCCGGCCTCGGCTCCCCGAACACTCCGAATTCGGTATCGAAAATCCATTTGCGGAGCCTGTCGGCCTCTGCGTCATCGGAAAGCTTGGCGCACTGATAGGCGATATTGGAATAGACATATCTGTCCAGAAGCACGGTCTTGCCCGCTTCAATGGCCTCTGCAATCTGAGGCCCTGCGCCGTGGCGGTCCTCAGCAAAGAGCAGGGCCACCAGCTGCGGATGGACGGAGTTGTTGTCTCCGAAGTCCCCGCGCAGAAAACGCGAAATCAGCTCGCCATAGACAGGAGCGTCGTAGCGGGGAAAATGTATGTATTCCAGTCCTCCGTCGCGGGAGGCGAGATATTCTTTAAGCAAACGGACCTGGGTGGATTTGCCAGCCCCGTCGAGTCCTTCCAAAACTATCAGCATAATGCGCAAAGATACCTATTTTTCCCTATTTTTGTCCTATGGTACAATTGATGGGAATAATCAACCTTACGCCGGACTCCTTCTGGGAGCCGAGCAGATACAATATGGCTGTGCTCAGCAGCCGCGCGAACATCATTGATGTGGGCGCCGTTTCCACCCGCCCCGGAGCAGCGGATGTGAGCGTGGAGGAGGAATGGCGAAGGCTCGAACCCTTCCTCAAGGCCTGGGACAACCCGCGCCGCCTCTCTATAGATACCACGAGCAGTGAAATAGTGCGCCGCGCATACGACTGCGTGGGCCCTTTCCTTGTCAATGACATCAGTGCAGGGGAGGATGACCCTGCGATGCTCTCCACGGTGGGCCGGCTGGGCCTTGGCTATGTTGCGATGCACAAAAGGGGTAATCCGCGCACTATGGATTCCCTTTGCGAGCCTGACTGCGACATAATTCGAGTCCTCAACGACTATTTTGCCGAGTTCAGCGTCAAAGCGGAGTACAACGGCATTGGGCAGTGGATACTCGACCCGGGTCTGGGCTTTGCAAAGACTGCGCAGCAGAACATAGAAATCATTGAGCGCCTTCCCGAGCTGAACAGATACGGCCGCCCCGTGCTTATTGGAGCGGCCGACAAGAGGTTTACCTGCGGCGATACGGAGAAGTATCACCTTATGGCATTACGCGGCGGAGCTGACATCATCCGGGTCCACGACGTTGACGCGGCTTATCGCACGTACACTCAGTATCAGAACGAGTGCGCAAACGGCGAAGACAATCCAGAATAACTGAGGCGACAGCACATCCATCCAGGTATTCATATCCTTCAGCGAGTCAATCTGACCGAGAACTACGGCCAGAGTGTTGTTGACGCAGTGCATCAGCATAGTAAGGCTGAGAGACTTCGTCTTATAGTACACATAGCCGAACAGGCAGCCCAGCAGGAAGGCCGGGATAGCCTGCCAAGGGTTGAGGTGAATCAGCGCGAAGAAGGCGGCTGATGCGACAATGGCCCATACCGGCTTCACTCCCTTGTGAAGCAGTCCGCGCAGCACCATACCCCTGCACAGCCATTCTTCGAAGAATGGTGCGAAGACGGAAACGCACAACAGGTTAATCAGCACATTGCCCTGGACCATAGAGTTAAGCGCCTGCTCGAGGAACTCAGGCATTGGAGGAAGCAGGGTCACGACAGGATCTGCTATGTAGCCCGCTGCAAGGGTGATCAGAGTTACCAGCAGCGCGCAGCGCGCAGGTCCGAGCGGAGCGAAGCTGCCCTTGTTCAGCGGCTTGGGAGCGCGGCCCTTCATCTCGCATTTTATGCTCTTGCCCCTGGCATAGAACATAGGAGGGAGAAACATCACAGGATAGGCTATGACTGTGCCGTAATCGGCAGCCCACTGAGGTCCCAGCAGCATTCCGAGAAGAAATACAAGCACATTGCCTATAAGGGCGCCAACCAATAACCATAGAAGGAGTCCGAAGACTCCTTTCCAGCCCGGGGCCCAGTACTCGAACCCCGAAAGTATCTTGAAATTACCTTTCTTCATACAGAGGCGTTGGATATACACCGGTCGCAGCCAGCTCTGCGAATTTGGCAACAACGGATGGACGGTCCTCTTTGAAGGTTACACCGAACCAGTGAGACGGAGTGCCGAGCACATCGCAGGCGGCGGTGCCTGCCTTAATCATAGTGTCAACTGCATAAGGGATATAGTATTCCTTCTTCAGTTCGTTGATGTTTGCCTGCAGGAAACTCACGAAAATTTCGGCACTGGCCTTGAAATAATCAGGGGTAAAGCACCACATATTCATAGAGCAGAGGTCCTTAGGCTGGAGTTCGTGACGCTCTCCGGTGATGGAATTGTCTCCGCGAAGCACTCCGTCCGCATCAAACATCACATTGTGGTGCTCGACAACATCGGTGAGATGGTTCTGGGCGTCATAAGCGCAGATTCCGCGGGAAACGCCGCCTGTCTCGGACAGTGTATGGTCAACTTCGAAGCCCACGATGGCATAAACGCCCTTGCTGTTTTCGTGTGCGCGGCACCAGTCACCGGCAATCCTGAAGGACTCCTTCCCGTAGAAGTCGTCTCCGTTGATTACAACGAAAGGTTCGTGAATGGCCTGAGCTGCCATCAGCACTGCGTGTGCGGTGCCCCAAGGCTTCTGCCTTTCAGGATTGAGGGTAAACCCTTCGGGGATTTTATCAAGTTCCTGGGTGACGAATTGGAACGCCAGCGGGCTGCCGTCAAGGCATTTTACGGATGAATACTTCTGGCGCACGGTCTGCTCCATCTGTTCGCGGAAATACTCGCGGACAATATAGACAACCTTGCCGAATCCGGCCTGAACTGCGTCAAAGATTGAATAATCGATGATGGTTTCTCCCGATGGCCCTAGTCCGTCCATCTGCTTGAGTCCACCATAGCGGCTGCCCATTCCGGCAGCAAGTACAAGAAGTGTTGGTTTCATAACCCGCAAATTTAGTCATTTTATGCTAATTGTCTGTCAATCTTGACTCCAAATATGCTCTCATATCCTCCCATCTGTAGTATGGCCCTTCATAAACAGGGCAGGACGGTCCTACGAGCACTTCCTTTTCGTTGTGCAGCACTTTCACAAGGACTTCGCCCTTACGGTTGCGGTAGAAAATCAGCTGCACATTGGTGCACATACAGAGGTTCCTGTAGGCAGGCCACTCGTCCGGGGCTTCCCATATGTGCAGGTTCTTTGCATAGTCCCCCACTTCCAGCAGGCATAGCAGCGGGGCGACTCCCGAATCGTGGCCAAAGCGCAGGTCGGCGCAATGGTCATTGCCTGCGATGGCCTGGTCAGCGGTGCGCAGCATATCCCTTACAATCGGACGGCCTACCGTGGTGTCTATGCATACTCCTCCTTCTTTGCTGTGGATGAACCAGGTGATGAGTTCGCAATTGTACAGGCGTCCGCAGGCTACCAGGTCATCGGTAGAGAAAAGGGAGAGCGGGTCGTGACCTTCTATATTGTCCATAGTCTTCAATATGTGGGTGGCCACGAAGATATTGTATTCGAACTGGGCAGCCGTTTTGCCGGTAAGGGTCTGGACGGCCTCAAAGTCGATGAAAAAATCTTCCGGATGAAGCTGCGCCTGATATACTCCGTACAGGGAGTCAAGCACTTCGTTCATCCTTGCCTTTTCCGGGCGTTCTATGCCCTTGGTGCTGTGGCAGAGCACATCCCAATACCGGTCACCGGTGAGCTGGGTCATCACCAGGTCAGGCTGGCGCCCTTTGAGACCCAGATTGAAGTTGCCCATAGACTGAATCACTCTATGCACATTGGTGGAGCGGCTGGTGACCACCTTGCGGTCTTTCTGTCTGAAGATATCCGGGCAACGGTCATACAGCCTTACGGCCACTCCCTGCTGCTCGAAACCGCCTCTTGCGGTAAGGGTACCTTCGGCACCGATGTGCTCCTGCTGGAGCCATATCATCTCATCGCGCAGTTTCTCTCCTTTTTCTGTAAGAAGCCCTTTCTGTCCGAGTTCCACGAGCCAGGGGGTGTTCTGGCGATAGAAGCGGTCGGAAGTCTGGTAACGCGAGCCATGGCGTCCGTAATGGGTGACATAAAACGGCTTGAAGCCTTTCGGAGCCGGGGTGTCGTGGATTTGCGGGACAATGTAAGGATGGTGAACACCTGCAGTGAGATAAGGGTTCTGCTCTACAACTTCCTTTGTGATTTGGGCGCTGGAGCGCGTACATACAAGACTCAGAGCAAGAGTCAGGGCGGCTGCTGCCGCGGTTGTCATCAATTTGCGCATAGGCAAATTTAATTAAAAATACCCTTCGTGTGCAAAAAATGCGTATGTTTGCGGGAATAAAATACTGAAGAGAATGAAAAAGCATTTCACAATGTTGGCCGTTTCGGCTTTAGTTATTTGCTCCTGCGGAGTTGCCTCCCGGACTGCGGATACGGCAGGAGAGGTTGCAGTGGTTGCACATCGCGGTTTCTGGAACTGTGAGGAGGCGGGATATGCGCAGAACAGCATAGGAGCGCTCAGAGCTGCGCAGCAGGCCGGCTTCTGGGGCAGTGAGTTTGATGTCCAACTCACTTCGGACGGGGTTGTAGTTGCAAACCACGACAAGGAATATGGCCCCAGGAAGATGGTGATAGCACAGCATACCTACGAAGAACTGGTGCAGTATCCTTTGCCTAACGGCGAGAAGCTGCCTACACTTGCCGAGTATCTTGAGCAGGGAAGAAAGAGCAGTACGGTGCTGGTGCTGGAGTTCAAGGAACAGAAGACAGATGAACTTACGGCAAGGCTTGTGGACAGCAGCATGGAGATAATCCGCGAGATGGGGCTTTACGACCCGTCCCGCATCTGCTTCATCAGTTTCAGCCGCTTTGCCTGCGACAGGATTGTGGAGAAGTACCCTGATTTCAATGTGCAGTTCCTTTCTATGAATCCTTTTACAAGGATGGGAGCCGGCGAGGCCCGCAAGGCGGGGTTCGAGGGCTTGGATTATTGGATTTATCTCTATAAGCTTTGCCCGAAGCTGGTCGCTGACCTTCACGCGGAAGGCCTCAAGGCAAATGTCTGGACGGTCAATAAATCAAAGGATATGGAGGCTATGTTCCGCCTCGGGGTGGATATGATAACTACCAACGACCCTCTTGAGGCCCGCCGCCTGCTCGGGGAGAGGGAACTGAAGCCTGAGAAGTAATTTTTTTTGAAAAAAATGTGGTAGGGTTATTGCGGATTAAAATTTTATGATTACCTTCTCAAGTTTGACACATCGTTACAGAGAAATACCGGCCCCAGACCGCT